>CANJDH010000148.1 GCA_947473125.1 Burkholderiales bacterium | reverse complement strand
TGGCGACCACGGCGGCCCACCCGCACCTCAAATCGGCCGGCGCGGGCCGCGTCGTCAACATCGCGTCGGACACCGCCCTGTGGGGCGCGCCGCGCCTGCTGGCCTACGTCGCAAGCAAGGGCGCTGTGATCGCCATGACGCGCTCGATGGCACGCGAACTCGGCGCCGACGGCATCACGGTCAACGCGATTGCGCCGGGCCTGACACTGGGCGAGGCGACCCAATACATACCCGAAGCGCGCCATCAACACTACCTCGACGGTCGCGCACTGCCGCGGCCGCAAGTACCCGAAGACGTGACAGCCGCCGTCCTGTTCCTGCTATCGCTAGGCAGCGCCTTCATCACCGGGCAAGTGCTGCCGGTGAACGGCGGCTTTGTCATGAATTGAATGCAGTTCACCACCCCTAGGAGAACACCATGAGTGCCATACCGCATGCCGCCAACCAGCCCGTCTTCAACGAACGCGGCTTGATGAATCCGCTGATCCCGCCCGAAGCCGAGATCCAGGCATCGATGCTGCGCCAGCCCGGGCAAAGCTTCGCCGAGTGGATGGAGAGCCGCGTGGCGCGCCGCTCGACGCGCAGCTACGATTGGGACGCACTCAAGTTCCAGGCCGACTACGACCCGAAATACCGGCGCGCGCAAATGCGCTATGTCGGCACCGGCGGCACCGGCGTGGCCAAGGACGGCAACACCATCCCCTCCGCACACTTCACCTTCTCGACCATGGTGATTCCGGCCGGGCACATCGGCCCCTCGCACATCCACTACGACGTCGAAGAAATCTTCTTCGTCATGCGCGGCGCGATGAAAGTGATTTGCGAAAAAGACGGCGAGCGCTGGGAAGCCGTGGTCGGTGAACGCGACCTGATTTCGGTGCCGCCCGGCGTGTACCGCGAAGAGCACAACATCGGCGATGAAGACGCGCTCATGTGCGTGATGCTCGGCTCCCCCAAGCCGATCACCCCGACTTACCCGCCTGATTCACCGCTCGCAAAAATCAAGCGCGTCTGATCAACGCTTCCGACAAACCCTGCGCCATGCTTGCCGCCGCACTCGCCGCTTTTCCGCTGCACCACGCCGACACCCCGCTCGGACGTCTGGCGTATCGGTGCGCGGGAACCGGCGCACCCCTGGTGTTGCTGCACGGCATCGGATCCGGTTCGGCCAGCTGGTTGCGGCAATTGCAGGGGTTGTCGGATCGATGCACGGTATTGGCATGGGATGCCCCCGGCTACGGCGAGAGCAGCCCATTGCCGCAGGCCTCCCCGACGGCCTCCGATTACGCAGTGCACCTGTGGGCCTGGCTCGACGCCATCGGGGTCGACCGGATCCATCTGGTCGGCCATTCGCTCGGTGCGCTGATGGCCGGCGCCGCAGCGCGGCTGGCGCCGGCGCGGGTGGTGCGCCTCACCCTGCTGGCACCGGCCGGCGGTTATGGCAAGGCCGACGCGGCAGTGCGTGAATCCAAACTGCGCGACCGGCTCGCCAACCTCGAGTCGCTTGGCCCGGCGGGCATGGCCGAGAAGCGCGGCGCGGCCATGCTCTCCCCCCGGGCAAGCCCTGAGCAGGTCACTTTCATCAAGTCCGTCATGGCGCAAGTCGACCCGGCCGGCTACGCCCAGGCGGCACGCATGTTGTGCAATGGCGACCTGGCCGGCGACCTCGACGTGATCCTCGGCGCCAGCCACTGTCCGATCGTCGTTGCCAGCGGCAGCCTGGACGGCGTCACACCGCCCGCTGCCTGTGCCGCCGTGGCCACGGCGGCGCGCACCGTGCTGCACGATCTCGGTCCGGCCGGGCACGCCTGCCCGCTCGAAGCCGCCGATGCCGTGAACCACCTGCTCGCCACGGGAGACGCGTCGTGAGCGGCGACGAGCGCTATACGGTGCCGGCGCTGACGCGCGGGCTGCAACTGCTCACGCAATTTTCGCGTGACGAGCGCGAGCTCTCCGGCGCGGAACTGGCGCGCCGCCTCAAGGTACCGCGCGCCTCGATCTTTCGCCTGCTGCATACGCTCGAGCAGCTCGGCTTTGTCGAGCGCGTCGGCGACGCCGCCCAGTACCGGCTCGGCGTGGCGGTGCTGCGCCTCGGTTTCGAATACCTCGCCTCGATGGAGCTGACCGAGCACGGCCGGCCGGTACTTGATGCCTTGCGCGATGCCACCGGCTACTCCGCGCATCTGGTCGTGCGTGACGGGCGCGAGGTGGTGTTTGTCGGAAAGGCCGCAGGCACCCAGGCGCTGTTCCATTCGATCCAGGTCGGGGCGCGCCTGCCGGCGCACGCCACCGTGCTCGGGCGCATCCTGCTCGCCGGCTTCGACGCCGCAAAACTCGGCGCGCTGTTTGGCACGGCACCGCTCAAGGCCTATACCCGGCATACCCCGACGTCCATCAAGAAGCTCAAGGCGCTGATTGACCAGCATCACGCGCAGGGCTTCGCCATCAGCCAGAGCGGATTCGAAACCGGCATTTCGACCATCGCGGCGCCGGTGTTCGACGACCGCCGCAACGTGGTCGCCGCCGTCAGCATGACCGTGCCGGCACAACAGATCGAGCCGGCGCGCGCCGCGACGCTGGTCAAGGCAGTGCAGGCGGCGGCGGCGCAGTTGTCGGCGCGCATCAGTCACCAAACCCCGCACGGCCAGGCAACCGCCCCCCTGCAACACCACGTACAGAAACTGGCGGCATGAGCCCTTCAGACACCCCCCCACGCATCACGGTCGGCGAGCTCGCCGTGCGCTTCCTCGAAGCCTGCGGCGTCAAGGCCGCGTTCGGCGTGATCTCGATTCACAACATGCCGATCCTCGACGCCTTCCACACACGCGGCAACATCCGCTTTGTGTCGGCGCGCGGCGAGGCCGGCGCCTGCAACATGGCCGATGCCTGCGCCCGCGTCACCGGCACGCTCGGTGTCTGCGTCACCAGTACCGGCACCGGCGCCGGCAATGCCGCAGGCGCGCTGGTTGAAGCGATGACCGCCGGCACACCGATGCTGCACCTGACCGGCCAGATCGACTCGCCCTACCTTGACCGCGACCTCGGCTTCATCCATGAAGCGCCGGCTCAGATGGCCATGCTGCAAGCCGCCGGCAAGGCCGCATTCCGCATCCGCAACGCCGAGACCGCGCTGGCCACCCTGCGCGAGGCGGTGCGTATCGCACGCACCGCGCCATGCGGCCCGGTGAGCGTCGAAATCCCGATCGACATACAACAGACCAGGCTTGACCTGCCCACCGACCTCGCGCCGCCGGCGCATGTCCCGGTGGTGCCGCATGCCGCGTCGGTTGACCTCCTGGCCGATCGCCTGGCCGGCGCCAGGCGCCCCGTGCTCTGGCTCGGCGGCGGTGCACGCCACGCGCGCGCCGCAGTGGAGCGCTTCGTGCGCATGGGCTTTGGCATCGTTACGTCAACCCAGGGGCGCGGCGTATTGCCCGACGACCATCCGGCCAGCCTCGGCGCCTTCAATGCCTTGAAACCGGTCGAAGCGTTTTACGCCACCTGCGATGCCCTGCTGGTAGTCGGGTCGCGCCTGCGCAGCAACGAGACCCTCGGCTATCACCTCAAATTGCCGGCGCCGCTGTACCGCATCGACGCCAATCCGCTGGCCGAAAACCGCGCCTACTGCAGCGATGTGTTTGTACACGGTGATGCGCTGCTGAGCCTGAACGCGCTGGCCGACCGGCTGGAGAACCGCACCAGCATTGACTCTTCGCTGCATGCCGGCCTGCGAGCCGCACGGGCAGCGGCCGAGAGCCTGGTCGACGCCACGCTCGGCCCCTACGTGGCGCTCAAGGACGAACTGAACACGCAGCTCAAGGGCAAGGCACTCTGGGTGCGCGACATCACGCTCTCGAACAGCATGTGGGGCAATCGCAGCCTGGTCATCGACGACCCGCGCGCCGGCGTGCACGCGCTCGGCGGCGGCATCGGCCAGGGCCTGGCGATGGGCATCGGTGCCTCGATCGCCAACCTGTTGCACGGCCTCGGCCGCAAAGCCGTGGCGCTGGTGGGCGACGGCGGCCTGATGCTCAACGTCGGTGAACTCGCCTGCGCCGTGCAGGAGCAGGCGGACCTGGTACTGCTGGTCATGAACGACCGCGCCTACGGCGTGATCAAGAACATCCAGGACGTGCACTACGGCGCGCGGCGCTGTTATGCCGACCTGCACACGCCCGACTTCGCCAAACTGTGCGAGAGCCTGCAGGTGGCGCATGTGCTGCTCGGTGCGCCGGGGCAGACGCGCGCGGCGCTCGAACGGGCGCTGTCGATAAAGGGCCCGGTGATGGTCGAAGTCGACATGAACGCCTGGGGTCCGTTCGCGGTCAAGTTTGCCGGCCCCCCCAAAAAAAACTGAGTCCACACCCCGTCCACGGAGCATTGCATGGCCATCACCGGCGTAGACGCCATCACCTACTCGACCGACCGCTGGGATGAGTCGCGCCGGTTCTTTGCCGACTGGGGCCTGAAGCCGCTCGACGACACCCCCCATGCGCAGCTTTGGGAAACCCTGACCGGTGCGCAGGTAGCCGTGCGCAAACCGGACGACCCGACCCTGCCGTCTCCGATCGAATCCGGTCCGACCTTGCGCGAGGTGGTCTGGGGGGTTGCCGAGCGCGCCGATCTCGATCGCCTCGCGGGGTTGCTCAAGCAGGCGCCCGGTTTTGCCGACCAGCGCGGCACCGGGGACACTGAAGGCAGCGTGCGCGCGCGCGACCCGCATGGGCTGGGTCTGGTGTTTCGCGTCACGCAGAAACACGCCGCCGGCGTCACCGGCTCTCCCACCAACCCGTGGGGCGCGGTGGCGCGCGTCGACGCCGCCTCGCCGATCTATGAGCGCGCCACGCCGGTCGACATCGGCCACGTGGTGCTGTTCACCGACCGGGTCAACGAAGCCGAGGCTTTTTACGTGCGCCTCGGCTTTGTCGCGTCGGACCGCTACCCCGGCCGTGGCGTGTTCCTGCGCTGCGCCGCCGAGGGGCCGCACCACCACCTGTTCCTGTTGCAGCTGCCCAATAAACCGGCCGGCATAAACCACGTGGCTTTCGCGGTGCGCGACATCCACGAAGTATTCGGCGGCGGCCTGCACATGAGCCGCTGCGGCTGGAAAACCCAGCTGGGGCCGGGGCGGCACCCGATTTCATCCGCCTACTTCTGGTATTTCGAGAACCCTTGCGGTGGCCTGATCGAATACAACGCCGACGAAGACCACCTCACCGGCGCCTGGCAAGCGCGTGAATTCGAACCCAGCCCGACCATGTTTGCCGAATGGGCCATCGACGGTGGCCTTGACGGCCAGACCCGGCGCCAGCCCAATGCCGCCGCTTCCGGCAAGTTCCTCACAGAGAAAAGATGATGCGCCACACCCTTCGCCACACCCCTCACTTGCCTGCCCGCTTGCTGGCTTACCTGCTGGCTCACCTGCTGGCCCGCCTTGCGTTCACCGCCGGCGCGCTGCTCCTCGGAACGGGCGGTGCCCACGCCCAGGTCCCGGCGACGAATGAAATCCGCATCGTGGCGCCCTTCCCGCCCGGTGGCCCGGTCGATGTGCTCTCGCGCATCATTGCCAACGGCCTGCGCGAAAAGAGCGGCAACAACACCGTGGTGGAAAACCTGCCCGGTGCCGCCGGCAACCTCGGCATTGACAAGGTCAAGCGCGCCGCCCCGGATGGCCGCACGTTGCTGGCGATCCCGGCAGGCAACCTCACCATCAACCCCACGCTGATGAAGAACTTCCCGTTCAACATCGACGAAGACTTCGTGCCGATCACCATGCTGGCCAAGGCGCCCAACGTGCTGGTGGTGCATCCGGGCGTGGCGGCCAAGGATGCCCGCGAGCTGGTGGCGCTGGCCAAGTCCAAGCCGGGCGCACTGTCGTTTGCCTCGCCGGGCATCGGCAGCGGGTTGCATCTGGCGGGCGAACTGTTCAAGCTGCAAACCGGCACTGATCTGTTGCACGTGCCTTACAAGGGCACCGGCCCGGCACTGAACGACGTGCTCGGCGGCACCGTGCCGGTGATGTTCAGCAATTTGCCGGCAACGCTCGCGCACATTCGTGCGGGCAAGCTGCGCGCCATTGGCGTCACCGACAACGTGCGTGCCAGTGTCGCACCCGACATTCCCACCCTGGCGGAACAGGGCATTGCCGGCGTCGAAGTGACCTCCTGGTATGGCCTGCTGGCGCCGCGCGGCACGCCGCCGGCCGTGGCGGCGCAATTGGCCAAGGATGTTGCCGAGATTCTGAATCGCCCCGCCACCACCGAACAACTCAAGGGCCAGGGCCTGGTGGTGTGGGTAATGCAACCCGAGCAATTTCGCACCCACATTCGTAACGAAACCGCCTCTTGGGCGCGCATCATCAAGGCGCGCAACATCACAGCCGAATAGCGTCGCCGAATAGCGTCGCCGAATAGTCCCTGCACGACGCCACACTTCGCATTCTTTCCCCCACTCCTTACCTGCCAAGCCCCTCCGGAGGTTCTCCATGTCCACCACGCCAATCACCCTGCAGGCCGACCGCTACCTCAACCCGCATCAGGCGCGCCAGCGCCCTTCCACCCCGCATGAGGACCTGCTGGGCGATTCGATCGAGCGCGCCTTTGCCACCGGCATTCACGATCTTGAAGGCCTGGTGGCCTATCTGAACCAGGCCGGCCCGCGCGGGCCGGACGGCGCGGTATGGACCGCCGACACCTTCCAGGCCGAAATGGCCCACCTTGGCCAGTAGCCGTTCCCGCCCAATCGCCGTTCCCTGGCCAGCAACTTTCAGTAGCCATCGTCACCCGAATTTCGCAAGGAGACCATCATGACCACCATTGCCCCCGATGTTGAAGCCGTCCTGCAACGCGGCCTGAAGAACCTCTGGTATCCGATCTGCCCCTCGCACTTCGTCGCCGAGCGCCCGGTGTCACTGCGCCGCTTAGGCTGGAAGCTCGCCGTCTGGCGCGACCGTGAAGGCGTGGCGCATGCGCTCGAAGACCATTGCCCGCACCGCGGCGCACCGCTGTCGCAGGGCATCAACCTGGGCAACACCCTGGCCTGCCCTTACCACGGCATCGAAATCCGCTGTGACGGCACCGTCATGCGCGTACCCGGCAGCCCCGGTTGCACGCTCGAAGGCCAGCGCGCCGCGCGCTCCTTCCATGTCACCGAAGCGCACGGCGTGATCTGGCTTTACAACAGCGCGACCAACCTCGACAGCGCACCGCCGCTCAACCTGCCCGAAGAGCTCGTAAGCCCGGAGTACTCCAACTTCCTTTGCTACAACGAGTGGCGCGGCGACTACCGTTACGTGATGGACAACGTGATGGACCCGATGCACGGCACCTTCCTGCACAAGCAGTCGCACTCGATGGCCGAAGGCGACATCGGCGCCAAGTTCCAGATCCGCAAGACGCCCTCGGGTTTCATTTTCGAGAAGGAAGGCCAGCGCGACGTCAACTTCGACTGGACCGAATGGGGCGATACCGGCGTGCACTGGATGCGCCTGGAGATCCCCTACCCGAAAACCGGCGGCCCCGGCGGCAACTTCGCCATCGTCGGCAGCTATGTGCCGATTGCCCCGAATCTCGCGGGGGTCTATTTCTGGCGCTGCCGCAAGGTCAGCGGCTGGCAGCGCAATGTGTGGCGCTTCCTGTACCGCAACCGCCTCGAAGCGCGCCACTGGACCGTGCTCGAGCAAGACCGGGTGATGATGGAAGCCATGGAACCGGACGCCAACCAGCGCGAGCACCTGTACGAGCACGATGTCGGCATCTCACGCCTGCGGCGGGTGATGCAGAGCATGGCGGCGAAGGAAATCGCAGCGGGGCAGGCGGTACAGAAGGCGGCTTGAACACAACACATTGACGGCTCCCCGCCAGGACCACTCGACAAGAATGGCTCTGGTAGCGGCTCGCAGGGTTGCGACGCCCTGCAAGCGTTGGCAGGACTCGCTCTTGAAGGTGCGATTCATCCGCCCAGTCTGGGCTGGGGCGTCGGTTCCCGGTTTGCGCCAAAACGCCGTATCGCCTGGATTTGACAAGGGAAGGATTGTTAGTTTTAATCAGTAGTGTCCGGTTAAATCAGGGTGTATCGGCCTGAGAGCCAATACAGGAGCGGGTTTCGAAGGATTTAGAGGTGTCCACGATTTGAATTTTTCCAG
>CANJDH010000147.1 GCA_947473125.1 Burkholderiales bacterium | reverse complement strand
TGGGCAGCCGGAGCGCCATCAACCACAATGCCGGCACCGCTCTCGCGCACAATGTCGGCCACGCCCATTTCCGGGGTGACCACCACCGGGCAGCCGGCGGCCATGGCTTCGAGCACCACATTGCCGAAGTTTTCAGAATAAGACGGCACTACCAACGCGGTGGCGTGGCGCAACAGGGCCAGCTTGTCGGCGCCATAGGCTGGGCCGATGAACCGGACGCGTTGTTCCACCCCGTGCTGCCGGGCCAGCGCCTCCAGCACTGGTTGGTAGGCCTCTTCATCGTTGCCGGCGATCACCAGATGGGTCTCTGCCAATCGCGCGGGCAGTTGCGCCATGGCGGGGATCAGGCGGTCCAGGCCTTTCTTCCAGTTGATGCGCCCGATGAACAGCAGGGTGCGCGGCTCGGCGGTGAGGGCGGTCACTTCGGCAGAACCGGCGCCACCCTCATTGCCACCCTCAGCATCGGCGGGAATCAGATCGACGCCATTGGGCACGATGCGCACCGGAGGCAAGCGCATGCCAAACCCGGCCAGATCATCACCCTCAATGCGGCTGGTGACATGGATGGCGGCCGCACCCTCAAGATTGCCGCGCTCGATCAGGCGGATCCAGGCGGTTTTGAGCAAGCGGCTCTTGCGTTTGATCAGGTCTGGCACCAGCATGCCGCGCGGCGCGACCACATAGGGCACGCCATGGCGCGTTGCGGCACGCGCCGCCGCCCAGGTAGGCCACAAGAACACCGAGTGCGTATGCACAATGTCGAAAGTCGGCATCTGCAGGCGCAGCGCCTGGCCCATGCGCGGCGACCAATACAGCCTTCTGAGTAAGGGCACAGGAAAGTACCAGACCTTCACCCCGTCCATGTCGACCGGCACGCCCACCGGCACAGCGGAATTTGCCCTGCCGTCGACATTGGTGGTGAACACCTGCACATCGTGCCCGCGCCGCGCCAGCGCCTTGCACAGGGCGTGGACCGACACGATCGGCCCGCCGTAGCGCACTGCGGGGTAGTAGGAGGGCACAACGTGAAGAATGCGCACTTGTCAGGTTTTTAATCTTGATGGGTCAGTTTAACAATCCAACTGCACCCCACCAACCGGGTTACCTGGCTGCGGCAAGCAGTTGGTTGGCCAGCCCCATGCGCAGCGCCAACTGCCTCGACCCGTCAATGGAAAGGTGACCTGCATCGCTGTACACGAAGACTCCCCCCAATTCGGTTTCGCAGGTCTGCGCCGAACAAAGCGCTTCGTCGAAACGTACTACGTTCACTGCGGCCTCGTTTGGCACCTTGGCAAGAAACTGCCGGACGAGTGCCTGATGTTGGTGGTAGGCAGTAGTGGAAATGCGGCACGAGTCGTGGTCGGCGCCCAGATACAGCTTACCGCTCGCCTTCAACTCAAGACATTGCCCCATGTTGAACCCGGACGAAGGGGGCGGGGCCACAACTACGACCTTTTTGCCCAGGGAACGCAGCTTGGACACTGTTGCGCGGAGGCGCTCGAGTGCTAGAGACAGACTTGGTTCAACTTCAACAAGGTTGCCGCCTTCGAGCCGGTGCAGATTGGCGTTGCGTACCCGTATTGTGCCGTCAAGGTATTGCGCAAACAGGCTGGCCAGAACGACGTACTCGACAGATTCCGCTTGGGCCAGGTAATCAAACACCGATTGATTGAACGCCAGGCAACTGCGCGCCCATCGCCGATCATGACCTTGCATATCAACCGGCGCCAAACCGTCAAGCGGACCGCAGTGCGAGCGGGTTGCCTGCGCCACGCCAACTGAGGTAGTGGCCACAATGCCGGGCACGAGATGCATGGCATGGGAATCTCCCCACACAAGAATCTTGGGGAATTTGGAGTTGCTGCAGGCCGCGGCCAGGGGAAACGCCTTCTCGAATTCACACCCGGATCCGAATCCGCGGTTTGCTCTCCGCATATCGGCGTAGTCAATCGCAGGTGAGAATATCCTTGTCACGCCTATGGAAACCAGCACCAGCGCAATGGAAGCCGCCACAACGGCGCCCAATGATTTTTTTGACAATTGCATTGGCGCGCGCCGCACCGGAAGCTCGACATACCGGTACAAGGCATAGCCCAGCCCGAGTGCGACCAAGGCCAACCCGATATTCACCTACATCGGCACCGGGCTGACGTAGGCATTGTTGGCAAACGCGAACAGCGGCCAATGCACCAGATAAAGCGAATAGGAAAAATCGCCCAGCCTTGCGAGCGGCAATAGTGCCGGGGTTTGCGCCAGTGCCGGGTGACGCGCGACGATGACAACCAGGGTGGCCACGCAGACAATCGCGGCATCGCCCCAAGGCTGCAACATGCCGGTCGGGAAAGCCGGTATCACAACCAGCAGCAGCAGCGCCGGCCAAACCAGACTGGAGAGCTTTTTGTTAAGGACTGGGCTGGCTGGCCGACCTGCCCCCCGACCTGACCCCCATAGGGCACCCAAAGACCCCAGCGCCAACTCCCAGCCGCGCGTGGGCAGCAAATAAAACACCGCGCTCGGCTTGCTGCCGGCGAGGGCAAAGCATAGTGTCATGCTCAGGATCAGCAGCACTGCCATGGCTGGCAGCCAGTAGCGGCGCGGCGCCAGAACCATCGCGGCCGGCAAAAGCAGGTAGTACTGCTCTTCGATCGACAGGGACCACACATGCAGCAGCGGCTTAAGATTGGCCGCGCCTTCGAAGTAGCCGGTCTGCAGCCACAAGGCAATGTTGCCAGTGAACGTGACGGCGCCAACCAGTTGCCTGAAAAAATCACGCGCCTCGGACTGGGTCAGAAAAACGCTCGACAGCAAAGTGGTGACGAGCAAGGTGACGTAGGCCACCGGCAGCAGGCGCTTTGCGCGCCGGAAGTAAAACCTTGAAAAGCTGAATGTGCCGCTTTCCAGGTCCTTGCGGATGATCTGCGTGATGAGATAACCGGAGATGACAAAGAAGATGTCCACTCCAAGGTAGCCGGCCGTGAGGAAATCGAGTTTGGCATGGTGCAGCAACACCAGCAGTATCGCCAACCCGCGCAGTGCCTGAATATCACGCCTGAACGGCGGCTCTTGACCAGGAATCACGGGTACATACTGAAGAACTCGCACCTTCAGGTTTTACTTGGCCGCTTGGCAAGCTTGGCAAACCATGCAAACGGTATTGCCCGGTTAAGCGAACTGCGTTCTTCCTTCGTGAATGCGCCACGGGCCAGTTCCACAAAAAACATGCTGCCAAGGCACAACCCATACACCAGCAGCGCCAGAAGGCCAGGCCCGATACGCGTGAGGCGCGCATAGCGCAAACTGGCATCGACGGTGGCGAACCATTCGTTGAATATCCAATAAGTCAGTGCGCCAAAGCAGACACAGACCACGATGGGCGGCCACAAGCGAGAGGCAACGCACAAGGTTGCAGCAACACGCCAGCCGAAATGCGCGTGTACCGAGCGAAGCAGGTTCAAGGAGCTGAGCACCAGAGCAATGCCGGTACCAACAGCAGCCCCGGCCAAGCCCCATTTGAGCACTAACAACAGACTCAAAGGGAGGTTGAGCAAAATGGACACTGCCGCCGACCGGGCCGGCAGGTCGGCACGCCCCGCTGCCTGCGCCAGAATGGCGGCGGGCAACGTCAACACACCTGCCATGGCACCGGCAATCAGGGCAAGAAAAACCCAGCGGCCCACATAGCCCAGTTCACCGGTCCACGCATACAAGAATACCGGTGCAACGGCGAGCGGCGCGAGCATGAACATGCATACCGCGTAAACGGTAATTCGGTTACTGGCGAAATACCAGCGCAAGGCCGCAGAGCGATCAGCCTGCAGGAGCACGGCGCCGGGCAGCGTGGTTTCTAGCCCACTGGCCGGAATACTGCGCAGTGCAAGCACGCTGCGATTTGCTACCTCATAGGGTGCAACCGCCCACAGCCCCACCCACCCGGCGATGATGAACTTGTCGAACTGAAAATTGATGAATTGCGCCCATTGGTCAAGCTGGGACTTCAAACCGTAGGCAGCCATCTCTCGAATTTTCACAAAACTAAAGGACGTCACATCCAGATGCGGCAGGCACTGGCGGCGATACAGAAAACACAGTGTCGACAGCAGCGCAAGTTGCACTGACCAATAGGCGAACAAGGTCAGGTCCAGCCGGTTGGTTGCCCAGGCGGTGATGATGGCGGCCAGATTGGAAAGCAAAGGCTGTAGCAGCGCCATGAGCGCCACCACCCGGAACTGGCGGGCTGCGTAGAGAGTTCGCGTGCCTGTTTCCAAGAAAGACTTAAGGGCAGCGGCCACGAACACCGCGCACACGGCTTCGCGCGGCGACAGCAGCGCCGTGGCCGGCAGCCGCAACCAAGCTGCCAGCGAACCACCGATGCCCAGGATCACCACCAACCCCGCGAGGTACGTGGCGGTCAGCATGACCCAGACAATGCCAAGTGTGGTGCGCGCCTCGTGCCAGCGGCCTGCCGCAGCTGGCTCTGCCAGATATCGGACAATAATATTTTTCGCTCCGAGATCCAACAATGAGAATCCGGCGGCCAGCGCCAGCAGCAAAGCCCACGCAGCAAACCCGGTGCTGCCCAGATAGTGAATCAGGAACGGGATCGTCAGGATGCCCATAACCATGCTGGCCACCCGTGCCCCGACCATCAGGGCGGCGGGGCCAAGCAGCCCTCGCAGCCCCGCTTGAGACTCAGCGCTGGACTCAGGCATGGCTCGGCATCGATCTGGTTTGCGGCACCACCGCCACACTGTGGGCGAGGGTAAGGCCCAACAGGAAGTTGACTGGAAAAAGTTCGGTGATCTGAAGTGTCAGGCTGCATGTGGCGACGATGGCGTAGAACATGCGCGCCTGATGGTCTCGCGCTGCCGCCCAGGCCAAGGCACCGTAAAACAGCAGAGTGCCCACAAGGCCCAGTTGGGTGAGCATGCTGGTCAACATGGATTCTGCAGCGCCTGACGGCAAACGGGCGTACCGGGGAAAAGAGTCGGGCCCAAGGATGCGCACCAGCATGCCCGTGGTATTAGTGTCTACCCCGAGGCCGCTGCCAAACAGACCTTCCCAAAACGGCTTGCCCACCAGAACCATTCTGAGACCATCGACGCGCCCCCAAAGCGATTCGAACAACCGGGGCCGCCCGATGAGGTCAGGCAAAAACAGCACCAACGCCAACAGGAGGAAGCTGCCGGCGATAACGATGAAGCGGCGGTGATCCGGTCCAGCCCTTTCGATCAACGCCAGCAGCAGGAACAGCCCGAGACCCACCATACCGGTGCCCGAACCACTGAACAGAACCAGTGCCAGCGCCATCAGCGCAACCAGCCAGAGCCAGCGGCGACTCGGTGCAAACGCGTACCAAAAGGCCAGCGCGCATACGGCGAACACCCCCAGGGTATTGGGCGCGACAAGCGTTCCGCCAAGGCGCCCCGCCAGAGGGAGCAAATGAAAGTGCCCATGCAAGTGCACACCGTACAGCATCTCAAACGGCATCAGCAGCAACTGCACGGCGAGCAGGCCCGCGACGGCAGATGCCAGCAAGGCCATGTGCGGCACCAGCCACCAGCCCAGCAGCGCTAGGCTGACAAACATGAACGACCTGGCCCCGGCCAATGCAACCATCGGCTCATACAACACAAGCGAGGCCACCAATGCCGCGCCAGCGTAGGCCAGCAACATGCTGACCGGCCATGTCCTGGATAAAGCAGGAAACGCTACGGCCCGTCGTACCAACAGGGTCAGCGAAACCGCGAGCAAAGCCAGCCCGAAAACATCCTTGACCAGTTTGAGCGCCAGTTCCGCCCCCGGGGTGCGGTAGACAAAGCGCGTTTGCGCGCGCTCGCCGCGCGGCCCTGCCGATGCTTCGAGTTGCGCAATCTGGGCTGGCGTGGCCAGCGCACAGCATCGCGGGCCCGCTGCCTCGGATGACGGCTGAAGGGGCAAGGTGCTGCAGTGGAACGACCAATAGGCCTGGTAGGCATCCACGTCCATCAGGCCGACCCGCTTCAAATAAATGCCCGCGCCATTACACACCGTTGCCAGGAGGAGACCAATGCCGATTGCCCAAGCGAAAGACCTATTGCCAAACCATTCGGGAAATGCCATTCAGGCGTTCCGAACGGCGAGTGCGTCGACGACTGCCTCGACGGCATTGCCGAAAGCTGTGAAGCATAGGCGCAGCGTAGCGTCGATTTCACAAGCGTGATCCCGCATCGGCAAAAAGCCGGTGGCCTGCAATTTGCACGAAGAAAACGTCAGGTCGGCGCCTGTTTCACCCGGTTTGGGCTCGGGCCGTTGCAGAGGCGGCAAAAAACCCAGCACTGCTTCGCAACGCGACGCAACCAGTTCGGCCATTTCGATCACAAGCTTTGGAGCATCGCCTCCCAGGTTGAACAAGCCATCGGCAAGCAGGGGTTTATCCAAGTCAAGTACATGCGCGACGGCACGTGCGGTATCGGCGAGGGTAATGAAATCGCGTCGCTGCAGGCCCGCGCTGTGCAGCACGAGCTTGCGCGACGCCGCCGCCTGGCGACACAGGTCGTTAATGAGCAGCGTCCACCGGTCGACGCCGGCATGCGCGGGCGCACCGAAGCTGTTGGAAAGGCGCAAGACGACGCCCTCGATCCTTCCGGCATCGTGCGCGGCCAGGACGAAATCTTCGGTCACCTTGTGGGTGATCGCATACGGATGCTTCGGCCGGGCCACGGTGGCTTCATCGATCAGGCCGACGAGAGGCGAGCCGTACACATGGGCGGTCGAGAGGTAGACAAATCGTGACGCACGCGCCGTGATCGCGGCTTCAAGCAGGCGCAATGCCTCGACCCCGTTGACCCGCAGCGCGCCCACCGGATCGCGCAATGCTTCGACCTCGTTCATCGCAGCCAGATGGACCACGGCATCCTGGCCGGAACAGGCAGCCACGAGGCTTTCGTTCAACTTCCAGTCGAGTTGCAGCGGCGTTGCATCCGGCAGCCAATCCGGTGCGCCGGCAACCGCGCGCCGGGTACCCAGTGTGACGTGCCAGCCCTGCGCGGCAAGTGTCTGGGCAATTCGGCCTCCGAGGTAGCCGTACCCGCCCGTGACCAGGACTTTGCGCATCATCACTGCATCAAGTACCGAATCATCGGTGTTTGATCGCCCAATCGTACGGAATGGCCGGATCGAACGGGTCCTTGCGGTCGATTTCCTGCGGATCGTGCGGAATCGATGCGCAATTGGTCACAATTGCGCTTTCTGTGCCAATGCCCTTGAAGCCATTCCACACCAGCGGCGGCACCGTCACCAGGCAGTAGTTGTCGGGCCCAAGAAACAATTCCTGCAATTGCCCGCGCGTGGCGCTGCCGGCGCGGTCGTCATACAAAACGAACTTGATCTGGCCATGCGGCACTGCATAGTTGAGGATCATCTTCCTGTGGATATGCCAGCCCTTGATCGCACCGGGATGAACCGTGGAGAAATAGATTTCACCAAAAGACCGAAACAAGGGCGAATCGGCGCGCAGCATGTGCATGACCTTGCCACGCTCATCGGCTATTTGCCTCAACGGCGTGACGACGACACCTTCAATCATGTTCCTCTCTCTTCCTCAGGAAATCCCTGAAAACCCTTGGTGGGAGCGGCTCTCCGGCCACCACCCATTGAGCATGCGTTCGAACGCCTCTTTATGCCAGATCCGGAAAATAGCTACGCAATTGCGCGCGCGTCAGCTGCGTCGCGTCAGCCCCGGCAAGAATCTCCTTGTACCAGAGCGCCGTCTTGTCGACAGTGTCGGCGAAATCCCAGCGCGGCCGCCAGGCGAGTACCTGGCGCGCCTTGTCGCAATTGAGTTGCAGCAGTCCGGCTTCATGTTGCTTGCCATCGCCTGCCACGATCTCAATGCTGCCATGTCCGAATTGACCAATGATACGTTCGGCAACGTCACGCACGGTGCGCACTTCTCCCGCTGCCGGGCCGAAGTTCCACGCCCCGCCAAACTCGGACGGGGTTTCGCGCAGGCGCGCCCCCAGCAACAGATACCCCGAGAGTGGCTCAAGCACATGCTGCCATGGCCGGGTCGCGGCGGGGTTGCGCAAACGAATCGGCTGACCGCCTTTCAGTGAGCGGATGCAGTCGGGAACGATCCGGTCTTCGGCCCAGTCGCCACCGCCGATCACGTTGCCGGCACGCGTGCTTGCCGCTCCCAGATCCGGACGATGCTCAAAGAAAGAACGCACGTACGAGGAAAACACGATCTCCGCCGCAGCCTTGGACGCACTGTAAGGATCATGGCCACCAAGGCGGTC
>CANJDH010000146.1 GCA_947473125.1 Burkholderiales bacterium | reverse complement strand
GGGCCTCGCGGAAGGCTCGGAGCAGCGCGCGCCGATGGGCCAGGCGGTGATCGGCGGCGTCATCACCTCGTCGATCCTGACGCTGGTGGTGGTGCCGGTGATCTACACCTACCTCGACGACCTGACCGCATTTTTTCGCCGCCGCAGGGCCGGTGTCAGTGCCAGCACACCCGGGGCGATTCCGGTGGCAACTGCCGCATCGGCGGGGGCGGATGATAAAATTTGACCCTGTGGACGGCATCTTGTGAGCCTCTCCCGAAACGTCCGCAGAACCTTTCACGTTCCCCTATCAAGGCCCGCGCCATGCACGCCACGCTAGACATTGATCAAGCACGCTTCAACATGATCGAACAACAGATCCGTCCCTGGGATGTGCTCGATCAGGAGGTCCTTGACCTTCTTGAGGTGGTGCGGCGCGAAGAGTTCGTGCCGCCGGCACATCGCCTGCACGCGTTTACCGACATCGAAATCCCGCTCGATTCGATCGCCCCTGCCGCACGCGGAACGGCCATGTGGTCGCCCAAAATGGAAGCGCGGGTGCTGCAGGAAGTCCAGGCCAAAAGCCATGATCGTGCCCTCGAGATCGGCGCCGGCAGCGGTTACTTCGCCGCCCTGCTGGCGCATCGCTGCCACTCGGTCACGTCAGTCGAAATCATCCCGGAACTCAAGGCGCTCGCCGAACGCAACCTGAAGGCGGCGCACGTTTCCAACGCGCGCGTGCAGCTGGGCGACGGCGCACGCGGTTTTGGCGGCGAGAAATTCGACATCATCGTGCTGTCGGGGTCGACTCCAGTGGTGGCCGACCATCTGCTCAAGCAGCTCAACCCCGGCGGCCGCCTGTTTGCCGTCATCGGCGATGCCCCGGCGATGATCGCCCGCGTCTACACCAGCAGTGCCGGCGGCAGTGAAAACTACACGGTGCAGGAGTTGTTCGAGACCGTGCTCACGCCGCTGGTCAATGCACCGCAACCGAAGCGTTTCACTTTTTGATCGAGGCTTGCGCGTCCCTGCGCAGGCCCCGCAACCGACCCGCCGCCCAACCCCTATGCAACATTTGAGCGCCACTGAACTTGCCGCATGGCTCGCCGACCCGACGCGCCCGAAACCGCTGCTGCTGGACGTGCGCGAGCCATGGGAAGTGGCGACCGCCGCGATGCCCGGCATCACCGCGATTCCGATGGGCCAGATCCCGGCACGGGTCGATGAGATATCGGGGGCTGCGGCCCCGGCCGTGCCTGTGGTCGCCATTTGCCATCACGGCGCGCGCAGCATGCAGGTGGCACTGTTTCTGGAAAGCCGCGGCATCGGCCCGCTGCACAACCTCACCGGCGGCATCAACGCCTGGTCGACCCAGGTTGACCCGTCGGTTCCGCGGTACTGATTCGCAACAAATTTCTCCGCAATTGCAGATCGAATTGTGGCAAAATGACCGCCGGTCATTTGAAGTCTTTCATGTGAGAACAGCGTCATGAAACAACCCGCAGCCCCGCTTACCTCCCCCTCCTGCAAGCCGGTCAAAGGACGCGCCAGGCACGGCTTTGCGCTGGCCAGCGCACTGACGGCCTCGCTCCTCGGCTGCTTTGCGCCCGCAGCGTGGAGCAACGACCTGCTCACCGTCTACCGCGACGCCCTGGCCAACGACGCCGTGTATTCGTCCGCGCGTTACTCGCTTGCCGCAGGCCTGGAGAAGTATCCGCAGGGCCTGGCCACCCTGCTGCCGACCATCTCGGGGTCTCTCAACACCCAGTTCAACGAGGCCAACATCGCCTCGCGCGCCACCGGCGTGGCACCGGTCGACCGGCGTTTCAATACCAGCGGCTATAACATCACCCTGAGCCAGCCGCTGTTTCGCTGGCAGAACTGGCAGACCTTCGAGCAGGGCAAGCTGCTGGTGTCGCAATCCGAAGCCGTCTTCGCCCAGGCCGGGCAAGACCTGATCGTGCGCACCGCCCAAGCCTATTTCGACGTGCTCGCCGCCGCCGACTCGCTGGCCGTATCAACGGCGGCTAAAACCGCCATCTCCGAACAACTGGCGCAAGCCAAGCGCAATTTCGAGGTCGGCACCTCCACCATCGTCGACACGCACGAAGCGCAGTCGCGCTTTGACCTGGCGGTAGCCCAGGAAATATCCGCGCAGAACGACCTGGAAACCAAGCGCACCGCCCTCCAGCAACTGGTCGGCAAACCGGTTGGCGACCTGTTCAAGCTGCGCAGCGATGTGCGGATTCCGCCGCCGCAACCGGCCGTCATCGACAAATGGGTCGAGGCCGCCGAGGCTGGCAATTACTCGGTGCGGGCACAGGACTTTGCCAAGGAAGCAGCCCGGCGCACGGTCGAAATCCAGCGCTCAGGGCACTATCCCACACTCGACTTGACTGCGTCGCGCTCGTTCAGCAGCCAAACGGCAAGCACCATCGCCGCCTCGGGCACCGACAACACGGTCAATGCCATCGGTGTCACGCTGGCAATACCGCTGTATGCCGGCGGCGCCGTCAATTCGCGCGTGCGTGAAGCCATCGCCAACGAGGAAAAAGCCAAAGCCGACCTGGAGAACCTCAAGCGCACCGCGGCCCAGAATGCACGTCAGTTCTTCCTCGCAGTCACCAACGGCCTCGCGCAAGTGCGCGCCTTTGAAGCCGCCCAGGTATCGTCGCAAAGCTCGCTCGACTCCAACAAGCTCGGCTACGAAGTCGGCGTGCGCATCAACATCGACGTGCTCAACGCGCAGCAGCAACTGTTTACTACGCGACGCGATCTCTCCAAGGCGCGCTACGACACCATCGTCAACAGCTTTCGCCTCAAAGCCGCCGCCGGCGGACTGAAGGAAGAAGACGTTGCGGCCATCAACGCGCTCTTGGCGCGTTGATTCACCCCTCGCGCTCCTGGCGCGTTGATCCACACCTCGCGCTCCTGGCGCGTTGATCCACACCTCGCGCTCCTGGCGCGTTGATCCACACCTCGCGCTCCTGGCGCGTTGATTCACCCCTCGCGCTCCTGGCGCGTTGATTCAGGTATTGCGCTCCTGGTACGGCGATTCTGACCTCGTGCTCTCGGGTTCCTGACTCAGGCCTTGCGGCTCTGACCGCCCATTTCCTGGCGCGGTGAGTGTTCTGCTGCCATCAGTCGGCTGACGACAGCCATGGTGCGCTCGGTCGCACCGCGATGCCGCTCGCACAGCTCACGCCCGGCCTGGCCCATTGCCATGCGGCGCGCACCGTCACGCATCAGCAAGGCCACTTCCCAGCATAACGATTCGGCGTCATCAACCCGAATCGCCGCGCCGGCCGCGACCGCCTGTTGCGCGGCTTCCGAAAAATTGAACGTGTGCGGGCCAAACAACGCCGGGATGCCAAGCGCCGCCGCCTCGATCATGTTCTGCCCGCCGAACGGCAACAGGCTGCCGCCGATGAACGCGCAGTCGGCCACCCCGTAATAGGTCGCCATTTCGCCCATGGTGTCACCGAGCACGATGCGGCAACCGGCTGGCAGCGGCCGATTTTCGCTGCGCCGCACATAGGCCAGGCTGCGCCGCGCCAACAGCGCGGCGACCTCGTCGAATCGCTGCGGATGGCGCGGCACGATCACGATCACGGTGCCCAGCAGCGGGTGGCTGGCCAGCGCATCGAGCAGCATGGCTTCCTCGCCTTCGCGGGTGCTGGCTGCCAGAAACACCGGGCCGGGCCCGACGATGGCGCGCAATGCGTCAAGCCGGGCCGGCGCCACGGCGACCGGCGCAGTGTCAAACTTCAGGTTGCCCGTCACGACTACGGAACGCGCGCCGAGGTCAGCGAGACGCGCTGCATCAGCAGGGCTTTGTGCACATACTTCGAAGCTGCCGAACGCAGTACGCACCAGCGAGCCTGCGCGCGCGTAGCCGGCATGCGATTTCTCGGACAGGCGCGCATTGGCCAAGAGCAGCGGCATGCCGCGCGCCGATGCGGCATACGCGAGGTTGGGCCACACTTCCGTCTCCATGACAATGCCCAGCGCCGGCGAGAAGCGATCGAGGAAGCGCTTCATGGCCCACGGCAGGTCGTAGGGCAAGAACGCAATCGTCGCGCAATCACCATAGAGACGCAGCGCGGCCTCGCGGCCGGTTGCCGTCATCTGCGTGACCAGCAAGCGGTGACCGGGGTAGCGCTCGCGTAGTGCCGCCACCAGTGGTTGCGCCGCCAGCGTTTCACCCAACGACACCGCATGCAGCCAGATCAGCGGCACAGCAGGCCCCTTCTGCACCGGCACCGCGTAGCGGCCAAAGCGCTGCGCCCAATCGATGCGATACGCCGGCTCGCGGCGCCCGCGCCACCACAGGCGCAGCAGTATCGCGGGCAGTGCCAGGTGCAACAGCAGGTTGTATAGCGCGCGCATCATGGCCCTGGCGTACCCTGTGTTGGCGCCGCGCTAGGCGTGGCCGAGCGCCGGCGCCACCCGCGCCAGCGCGGCGAGAACCTCGGCGGCCGAGGGTGGCGCGCCGATCGCCCCGCAGTAATCGCTGGGGCCCATGCCCACCGGATGCGCATCGACCGGTTCGGAGTCGCAAAACACGCCGACCACCGGCGTGTTGAACGCGGCGGCAAGATGCGTGAAGCCGGTATCGAGGCCGATCACCGCGCGTGCATGCGCCAGGAGGCCGCCCGCCTCGACAAAGTCGATGCGCGGCGCAACCATCGCTGAGGGCGCTTTGGCTGCAATCCGCCGGGCACGCGCCGCTTCGGCATCGTTGCCGAACGGCAATACGCACGCAATGCCTTGCGCCTCCAGCGCCTGCGCGACAGCGACCCACGAAGCCTCGTCCCACAATTTGGCGGCACGTGCGGTTGAATGCAGCAGCACCACATAGGGTGCAGCCGGCGCCCACGGCGGGGCAGGCGGAGCGGTCAGGCCGTAGTCGATGCCCTGATCCGGCGCATAGCCGTTGGCAAACCCCATCAGGCCGCGATAGCGTGCGATCTTGTGGGTTGATGCCGCAAAGTTGACCTTGCGCTGATAAAACAGGCTGGCCAGGGGGTCGCGTGCGGTGCGCCAGCCGAATCCATACAGCGGGCCATGTGCCTGGCGCGCCACCAGCACGCTCTTGAGCAGGCCTTGTGCATCCACCACGGCGTCATACGCCTGGCTGCGCAGGGCGCGGCGCGCGGCGCGCGCCTCCCGCCCGGCACCGGCACCGAAGCGGCGCCAGCGGCGGATCGCCACCGGAATGATGCGATCCACCCCCGGGTGCATGCGCGCCAGCTCGACATATTGTTCTTCCACCACCCAGTGCAGCTGCGCGCCCGGCCGCTCGCGCTTCAAGTCGGTGACCGCAGGAAAGGTATGCACGATGTCTCCGAGGGAAGACATGCGCACCAGCAGCACTGCGCTCATCGATGGGGCTAAAATCCTTGGCGTGGAAGCAGACGATTATAAGGAATCACCCTCGCGCGGCGCGGCACACCCCGCAGTGGCGCCGCAGGGCTTGCAGCGCACGCCGCTGTCGGCAGTGCTGATCACGCTCAATGCCGCCTCGCAACTCGACGCCTGCCTCGCCAGCCTGGCGTTTGCCGACGAAATCCTGGTGGTCGATTCAGGCTCGACCGACGCCACCGTCGAGATCGCGCAGCGCCATGGGGCGCGCGTGCTGCAGCAGGCCTGGCTCGGCTTCGGGCCGCAAAAGCAGTTCGCGGTGAAAAGCGCCAGTCACGACTGGGTGCTGTGCCTCGACGCCGACGAGCGCGTCAGCCCGGTGTTGCACGACAGCATCGCCAAGACCCTTGTGCACCAACACTCTTCGAGACATACCGTGTGGAGAATGGCGCGTGCCAACGTTTTCATGGGGCGCGTGCTGCGCCACGGCGAAGGCTACCCGGATTGGTCGCTGCGGCTGTTCCACCGTGAGCATGCCCGCTGGAGCGACGACATGGTGCACGAAAACATCGTCGTGCCGGCCGACACCGCCGTCGGCACGCTGGCCGGCGACCTGATGCACGAATCGTCCGAAACGCTCTCGATTTACCTCGCCAAGCAGAACCGCTATACCGACCTGCAGGCGCAGCGTCTGTTCGAAGCCGGCAAGCGCGCCGGCGCCCTGCGCATCGCACTCGCGCCGCTGGTGCGCTTTTTCAAGTTTTATGTATTCCGGCTCGGCTTTCTCGACGGTGTGCCAGGGCTCGTGCACATCCTGATCGGCTGCCAGAACAGCATGCTCAAATATGCCAAGTTGCGTGAATTGCACGACGGGGTCGCAAAATAGCGCGGCATTGCCCGCTGTCGCCACACGCCGGCCGTTGCAAAGAATAATCCACTCCCATCCGAAAGGTCCGATTGCCCCATGAACTCAATGTCGATCATCAATCCGGTTTATCGCCGCGACAACATGGCACCGTTTTTCATCCTCGACGACGTTTTCACCGGCGAGGAGCTCGATGCCATCACGAAGTACTGCATTGACGCCGGCACCTACAAGGCACAGGTGATGCAGTCGCGCGGGGCGATCGTCACCGACGACAAGCTGCGCATCGCCGACATCATGATGCACAAGGTGAACCAGGACAATCGCTGGATCTTCGACCGCGTGGTCGGCGCATTCGAAACCGCCAATCGCGACGCCTACAACTTCGAGCTGGACGGCTTCAACGTGTTCCAGTACTCCGAGTACAACGACAAGGGCGCCCACTACGAGTACCACATGGACGTGTCGTTCGCCAGCGTCAACGACCGCTTCACCATCGGGCGCAAGCTGTCGTTGTCGATCATGCTCAACGAACAGGCCGAGTTCACCGGCGGCGAGTTTCAGATGATCATCGATTCGCAAACCATCGAAAAGCCGATCACCGTACCGCACAAGCGCGGGCGCTTCGTGTTTTTCCCGGCGTTCATCGTGCATCGCGTGGCGCCTGTTCACACCGGTACGCGGCGCAGCCTGGTGTTTTGGGCACTCGGGCCGAAATTCAGGTAAGTGCCCGGCCTATAGAGGGCCCTTGAGGGGGGCGCTAACCCGCCTATCTTTTCATTCCAAGATGCAGGGCCACCGCATCCTCGATGGCCGCCAACTCGACTTTGGATAGCTGGCTAAGGCGGCTCTTTAGGCGCGATTTGTCGGCAGCCATGATTTGATCCGCCATTGCCTTGCTGCTGCGCCCCTCGATCTGGACAGGCGCTTCGCCGGGATAAAGTTTTCCAGTGTTGGAAGTGAGTGGAATCACGATCACCCGCGACAATTGCCGGTTCGCCAAATCGTTGCTGAGGATCACGGCTGGTCGCGTCTTCTTGATTTCCGTTCCTACAGCCGGGTCGAACTCAACCCACCACACTTCACCGCGTTTCACGCACCATGTCCCCAGCGAGCCCATTGATCCACTCCGCCGCATCGCGCTCGCGCGCAGCGTCGGCCGCCATTGCCTTGTAGCCCTCTTCGAGGTGTTCGCCCAACACATGGGGGCGCACCAGGTCTTCGATGAATCGGCTGATGCGTCCGCGCCCAACAAGCCTGGCCAAGCCTTCGTAGACGGCTTCGTCCACTGTAATCGTCAACTTACGTTGCATTTTTAACCCCGCAAATGGCAGAAAAACTTAATACGTAACACGTATAATACGCCAAAATTCAATTCGAATTTGCGCCATACCCGCTTGCGCCAGTATTTAAACCCGGTAAGCCAGCGTCGTCATCACTTTCGCCATCGCCTTCATCGCGAGGCGCGCCGGCAGCGGCAGCGCCACGCCACCGGCTGCGACCGCGTCATTGCGGTGGCGTGCTTCGTCGTCGCGCATTTTCGCGACAATCTCGCGCGAGCGTGCGTCGGCCGCCGGTAATCCGGCACCCTGCCCGGCCAAGTGGCTTTCGAGGTGGGATTCAACCTGACGCTCGGTTTCGGCGACAAATCCCAGGCTCACGGCATCACCGGCCCGACCGGCAAGGGCGCCAAGGGCGAATGCGCCTGCATACCAGATCGGATTGAGCAGGCTGGTGCGCCCGCCTAATTCGGCGATCCGGGTCGCGGTCCAATCCAGGTGCAGGCCTTCCTCGGCAGCCGCGCGCTCCATGTGGGCGCGCAGCGCGGGAGTAGATGCCGCCAGCGCCTGACCGTGGTAAAGCGCCTGCGCACAGACTTCCCCGACATGGTTGACGCGCATCAGTGCCGCAGCATGCGCCTTTTGCTCCGGTGTCAGCGCCTTGTCCTGCGCCGGCGGCGGCAATGCCGCTGCCGCATTGAGCGGCATTGCCGATGCGGTGGCGCGCAGGGCACGATCGAATGCGGCGATGAAACGGTCCGGCTGCATCAATTGCCTTGTGGCTTGCGATCCGGTGCGCGGTCCAGCGCGATCAGGCGGTCCAGAGCGCTGATGCGGTTGGCGCCAATCGCGGCGCGTGCGCGCTTGTAGTTGGCCTGCTGCTTGGCCTGCAACTCGGCAACCCGGCTCTGGTAGCCCTCACTGTGAGCGAGCGTGACCAGCTTGT
>CANJDH010000145.1 GCA_947473125.1 Burkholderiales bacterium | reverse complement strand
GCTATCAGGCGCAGTTGGCGCAGGTGGCAGCCAAGTACAAGCGCTACCCGAACGAGGCGATGCAGAACAACTGGGAGGGCGCGGCGACGGTGCGTTTGAGGATCGGCGCTGACGGCAAGATCGCCGCAGTGGAAATTGTCAATTCGGCGGGGCAGGCGATACTTGACGAGCAGGCCAGCATCACCGTCAACAAGGCCAAGCCGTTCGTGCAGATTCCGGCCGGTTTGCGCGGCAAGGAGTTTGTCGCGTCGATCCGGATTGTGTTCAGCCTGAAAAACTGATCGCGGGCGCGAGCGCCTAGGGTGTGGGCTGAAATGCCACCACGTGGTCGACTTCGAGGCGGATGCCGATTCTCTCGCCGATGGCGTGGTTGTGGTGCGACGGCACCAGCGCCAGCACCTCTCTGCCGCTCGGCAACTTGAGCGTGTATAGAAATTGCGCCCCACGAAATGCCTTGCGCATCACCTCGGCCTGTAGCGGCGAGGCATCGTCGTGGATTACGTCGTCCGGACGCAGCAGTACGTCGACCGCACAACCCTTGCCGCAAGCATCGCAACCCTGGTGGCACGGCATCGGCACCGAGCCGTCGAGTTCGCCAAGTTCGATTTGCACGTGCGAATCATTCAACACCTTGCCGGGCAAAAACACGCCTTGGCCAATAAAATCGGCGACGAAGCGGCTTGCCGGCCGGTGATACAGGTTGTAGGCGTTGTCCCATTGCTCAATGTGGCCGTCGCGCATCAGGCCGACCACGTCGGCAATCGAAAATGCTTCGTGCTGGTCGTGCGTCACCATCAATGCGGTGGTGCCGCTGGCCTTGATCAGTTCGCGCAGTTCCAGCGACAGGCGCTCGCGCAATTCGGTGTCAAGGCTGGAGAACGGTTCGTCAAGCAGCAGGAGCTCGGGTTTGCGCGCCAGAGCGCGTGCCAGGGCAACGCGCTGTTGCTGGCCGCCGGATAGCTCGTGAGGAAACTTGTGCGCCAGCTGGTCGAGCCCGGTCAGGTCCAGGAGCTCACGTACCCGCGCGACATTGCCGGCGTCGCTTTGGCTGCCGCGGTGGCCGAGACCGAACGCAATGTTGCGCTCGACCGTCAGGTGCGGGAAAAGGGCGTAATCCTGAAACACCATGCCGATGCCGCGCGCCTCGGGCGCCATGCTTTCGCCGGAGGCGCTGATGGTTTGGCCCTTGAGAAGGATGATGCCGCCGGTCAGGGGTTCGAAACCGGCGATCGCGCGTAGCGCGGTGGTCTTGCCGCACCCGGATGGCCCGAGCAGGCAGCCGATGTCGCCCGGCTGCAGGGCGAAAGATACATCGCGCATCGCCTCAACGCGGCCATAATGGACGGCAGCGCTGCGCAGTTCCAGTATCGGCGCGCGCAACGGCGCTTGGGCGGTTGGCGCCAAGGGTGCCTGCGCCGAGGCCGTATGGTGGACGGCAGCGAGCAGCGTGGGAGCGTCGGTAATGGTGCTCATGGCACTGGTCTAATTGAATATAATTCGCATTTGCATTTGATCTGCAAGACGTGATTGTAAGGCGTTTTTCTTCCCCAAATCAATGAGTTCCACCACTGCTCTGAAACCTGCCGGACTGTCGGCGCTATTGCTGGTCGGGCTGACGCTGCTGCCGCTGGTGGCTGTGGTCGCGCTTGCCTTCGGATGGAGTGCGGGGCGGGGCACAGCTGAAGCGGGCACCTGGGCGCACCTGCTTGACACCGGGCTGGCCGGCTACATCGCCAACTCTGTGCTGCTGGTAGTGCTGGTTGCGATCGGCGTCACGTTGGTCGGGGTGGGCTCGGCCTGGCTCACGGTCATGTGCGCATTTCCCGGCCGTGGCACGGTGGCGTGGCTGCTGGCCTTGCCACTGGCCTTGCCGGCCTACGTGATTGCCTACGCCTACACCGATTTCCTGCAATTTTCCGGACCGCTGCAAAGCGGCCTGCGCGCCTTGATCGGGATTGACGGCCTGGAGTGGAAAGCGCGCGGCTACTGGTTTCCCGAGGTGCGTTCATTGCCGGGCGCGGCGCTGATGTTCGTGCTCGTGCTGTACCCGTACGTCTACCTGCCGGTGCGCGCTGCATTTGCCAGCGGTGGTGCAAGCCAGTTTGAAGCCGCACGCACGCTCGGCTTGTCGGGAGGGCGCGCCTTTTTTCGCGTCATGCTGCCGCTGGCGCGGCCGGCGATCGCCGGTGGTGTGCTGCTGGCGATGATGGAGGCCCTGGCCGACTTCGGCGCCGTCTCGTATTTTGGCGTCGAGACCTTTACGTCGGGCATCTACAAGGCCTGGTTCGGGATCGGCGACAAGGCGGCCGCTGCGCGGCTCGCCTGCATGCTGCTCGGCTTCACGTTGCTGCTGCTCTGGCTCGAACGACGCCAGCGCGGCCGGGCGCGCTACGGTTCGGCGGGCGCGCGAACCGGCGGTGCGGTGTTTCGCTGGAGTGGATGGAAGACCGGCGCCGGTATTGCGCTCGGCGTGGCGCCGGTACTGCTCGGCTTTGTCTTGCCGGTGTTGATCCTGCTGCGCCTCGGCCTGCGCGAGTTGGAGTCGCTCGACTGGGCGCGATTCACCGGGTATGCCGGCAATAGCGTCCTTGTCGCGACGTTGGCTGCGGCAGTCGCCCTCGGCGTCGCGCTGGTGATTGCGTATGCGGTGCGCCTTGACCAGCGTCTCGCCTGGACGGCACGCGCTGCTGCACTTGGCTACGCCGTGCCGGGCGCCGTGATCGCCGTTGGTGTGCTGGTGCCGCTGGCGCTGTTCGACAACGCATTGGCGGCGTTCATGCGCGAGCAGTTTGGCGTCCGTACCGGGCTGCTGCTGACCGGCAGCGTGGCCGCGCTGGTATTTGCCTACGTGGTGCGCTTTCTTGCCGTGGCATTCAACAACGTCGAAGCCGGCCTGGCGCGCGTGACGCCGTCGATGGATGATGCGGCGCGTTCTGCGGGCCTCTCGGCGCGCGCGACGCTGTTTCGTGTCCACGTGCCGATCATCGCCAAGAGTCTGGCAGTGGCGGCGCTGCTGGTGTTCGTCGATGCGATGAAGGAGCTGCCGGCCACTCTTGCGGTGAGGCCGTTCAATTTCGACACGCTCGCCACCAGCGCCTACACGTTTGCCAAGGACGAGCGTCTCGGCGAGGCGGCATGGCCGTCGCTGGCGATCGTGCTGGTGAGCGTTATCCCGGTGCTGATGCTGTCGAAAGTGCTGGCGGCCCGGCGTCAGTCGTAGCCGCTGCTCTCGTCCGGCATACCGAAACCGTTGGTGGGAGCCATTCCTAGCCGGGTAGTGTGACGCGAAAGCAGGCACCGCCACCGGCGCGCGGTTCGCACAGTACCGTGCCACCATGCTCGCGCGCAATGGCGCGCACCAGCGTAAGGCCGAGCCCGACGCCCCCTGAGGCTTCGCTCGCGCCCTGCCGGCGGTAGAAGGCGTCGAAGATGCGCTCGCGCTCGGCTTGTGGCACGCCGGGGCCGCGGTCGCACACAGCCAGTTCAATCTGCGCGCCAATGCGCCGCAGCGATACGTCAATCGCCTCTGCCCCGGCATGACGACGCGCGTTCTCAAGCAGATTACGCAGCAGGCGCCGCAACAGACGTGCACTGCCCTGGAGCAGCACCACGCCGTCGGCCTCGAGTTCGGCGCCGCCGCGCGCGCATTCCTCGGCTGCCAGGGCCGTGAGATCGACTTCTTCAAGCGCTTCCCGCGACGCGCCGGGCGAGTCGAGCCGGCTGGCGAGCAGGATTTCCTCGATCAACTGGTCGAGTTCGGTGATGTCGCGCGCAATTTCGTCGCGCGCTTTGGCGGTGTCGCCACGATCAAGCATTTCCAATCCCATGCGGATCCGTGCCAGCGGTGAGCGCAATTCATGTGAGGCGTTGGCGAGCAGCGCCTTGTGGCTGCCGACCAGGGTTTCGATGCGCGCTGCGGCGTGGTTGAAACGTTCCGCCAGCCAGGCGATTTCGTCATGTCCCTTGACTGGCACGCGCGCCGACAGATTGCCGTCGCCGAGGGCATCGACGCCGATTTGCAACTGCTCCAGGCGCCGCGTGAGGCGCTTCACCGCCGGGTAGGCGCCGAGTCCGACGGCAAACACGATCAGCAGCAACCAGCCAAAAAAACCGAAGGGCGTGCGGCTGCCCCAGCCCTGGGCCCAGCGCGCGTACAGCACCCTGCCGTCGTTCAGGTCGACGCGCACCGCGCCAGGCTTTTCGTGAAACTCGAGGCGCGCCGTGCCGGCCCGGTTGCCTGCCGCATCGGTCAGGACGATTTCGCGCGGCACTTCGGGTGCATAAACTTTCCAGGCGGCTCCCGCGAGAAGGCCGACCGCCACCAGGCTTGCCAGCACCGCGAACCAAATGCGCAGGTGCAGGCGCTTGGCAAAGCGGTGTGCCGCGCGGCTGCCTTGTTGACGTGGGCGGTGATGCATGACAGGTCACGCGTCCTGCAGCTTGGCGAATACGTAACCGGCACCACGTACGGTGAGGATGCGGCGCGGCTTTTTCGGATCGTCTTCAATTGCACTGCGAATCCGCGCAATGTGGACATCGATCGAGCGGTCGAAGGCTTCGAGCGGCTCGCCTTTTACCAAATCCATCAACTGCTCCCGCGAGAGCACCCGGCCGGCGCGCTCGGCCATCACGCACAGCAAGTCGAACTGGCGGCTGGTGAGCTCGCATTCGGTGTCAGCGACGCGCACCCGGCGTGCCGCGCGGTCGATGTCGAGGCGCCCGAAGCGCAGCGGTACCTCGGTTGCACTGCCGTTGCCGCCGGCGGCGCCGTCATGCCGGCGCAGCACCGCGCGCAACCGTGCCAGCAGTTCGCGCGGCTCGAACGGCTTGGGCAGATAGTCGTCGGCGCCCAGTTCCAGGCCGACCACACGGTCCATCGGGTCGCCTTTTGCAGTGAGCATCAGCACCGGCACGTTGGAGTGTGTGCGGATGCTGCGGCATACGTCAAGCCCGTCGCCGTCAGGAAGCATCAGGTCGAGAATGACCGCATCCGGCGCGTTTGCGGCCATCCAGCTGAGCCCCTCGGCGGCGCTCCCGGCGTGCACCACGTCAAAGCCGGCGTGGGTCAGGTAGTCGACCACCATGCTGGCGAGGCGGCGGTCGTCTTCGATCATCAACAGTTGGCGCGGCATCGCGGTATGGTACCTGCTGGCCGCGATGCCGCGCGGCGGGAACAGCAGGGCGCCGATTTCGTTGTGCTCCGTGCCGAGCCGGTTGGCGGGCGGGTTCATCCACGGCGCTCCATGCGTTGCTTCATTTTCTCGGCAAGCTTGGCGCGCTGCGTCGGCTGCAGGGTTTCTGCGGCATCGGCCATGGCCTGCGTCACACGTTTCGACGCGGTTTCGGCGAGTTTCAGTTCGGAGGCGCGCACCTGCTCGATGGCATTGCGGTCGATGGTCGCGGCCGTCAGCAGTTCAACCGCCTTGGTGCGTGCCGCCTTGTGTTCGTCGCGCAGCGGCAGCAGGTCCTTGAGGGCGCCTTTGGCGATCTCGCCGATTTTGCCTTTCTGTTCGGCGCTGGCATCGACGTCGGCCAGCACGAAGCTGACCATGGCATCAATCCGTTTCGCGGCTGATTCCGGGTCGAAACTGCCGTGCAGCATGCCGTGCCCGCCGCGCATGCCGGGGTGGGCCTGGCTGCTGCCGACATAGGCGGCGCCGGCGATCACGCCGAACAGCAGGGCACCGGCCAGCAAGCCGCGGAAAAAGCCGCCGCGGCGATGATGATGGCCATGCCGTCCGCAGTGGCCACCGTCATGTCCGGACGTTGCGGGGGTCGTGGGGGAGGAAGAGGAGGACGTGGGTTGGTTCATGATGATGTTCCTTTGGGGGATTCGGGGACATTCCCGATGGAAGGCATCATCAAGGGCGCGCATTGCCGCCCTGTGTGCATTGCGTAAAGTTGTGTAAAGCCTTTGCCGGTTGCCAAGGCCTACAAGTGCAGTTCCCAGACTTCCGTGCGCAGATCCGCACCGAAAGCGCGGTTGGGCCGGGATGACACAAGGGTGAATCCGGCACGCCGGTAGATGCCTCGTGCGGCGACCAGAATGTCATGGGTCCAGAGCGTGATCTTGCGATAGCCCGCGGCGCGCGAAAAGGTGATGCATTCATCTACCAGGCGTTTTCCCAGGCCGATGCCACGCGCGTCGGGATCGATCAGCAGCATGCGCAACTTGGCAACGAATTTCGATTTCCTGACGATGAATACCGCGCCAATGCGCTTGCCGTCGCGCTCGGCGATCCAGGCGCGTTCGAGGCCAGGCTGGAACTGGTCGATGAAGTCGGCGCCGATGCGTGCTACCAAGGCCTCGAAGCTGTCGTCCCAGCCGAATTCCTCGGCATAGAGCTGCCCGTGGCGCGATATCACCCAGCCGATGTCGCCAGGGCGATGCGGTCGCAGCACGATGTCGGGCGATGCCGGCACGGCAGGGGGGATCGAACCGCGTGTGGCCATGGCGGGGTGCGTGGTCAAAGTGTCAGGCGCCAATATCGGCGACCTGCAAAAGCAAGTCAAGCTCTGCCGGCGACGTCCGGGAATTTGACGCGCATCACCGTGTTCTGGATTACGCTGGCGTCGGTGCTGGCGCGGTGGCGGTGTTGGGCAGTGGTCGCAAGCATAGCGTCCTTGGTCGGGTGCCACAGTGCCGCTTCCTCATCACTGAGGATTTTGCGCAGGTTTTCGAGCTTGAACGTGGGGCAGAGGTCAACTTCGTCAAACAGCAATCCCAGCCACGAGTAATCGTTGGCCCAGCCGTCGGAGTAGACCACGCGGCCACGCAATTGCTGGTTCAGTGCTGCTGCTACGTCGCTTGCAGGTTTGCCATGGCTGACCAGGATTTGTTGGGTGATGTGATGCAGACTTTCCGCCTGCGGGTCCCAGTGGGTCCAGTGCGGCGCCGGCCGGATCAGGCTGCAATAGGTGGCGCCATCGGGCAGTACGAAGCCAACTTCGATCGGGTAACTGCCACGACCGAAGCCCGAGGCTTCAAGGTCAATCACGGCAGGTGGCAGGTCGGCAAGGTCCATAGCCCGGCGGGTAGGCGCAAATCGAACCGGAACGGTAGCACCAAAGCCGGCACGGGATGCCGCAATCAGCAGGGAGAAAAACGGCCTGTTTGACACGGCGCGAACCGCCTATGATGCAGGTTCAGCACTATTTGGATGCCCCCACCATGACCAGTACACTGGATCTGTCGCAGCTTGCAGCCGACCTTGAACGCGTCCTCAAGTTGCGCGCGATTCCCTTTGGCATGAAACTGTTTACCACCGTCGACGAGATGGCGGCGGTACCGAAAATCCGCCGGCCCAAGGCGGTGCACACCACCGACCAGATCGTGGCGCAGGCGGCGCGCCTCGGCTGGACGGTCGGCATCACCGCCGACAACCTGGTGGGCGACCAGTGTAAATCGGTGGTGGGGCTGGGCGGACAGAGCGACGAATGGCGCACCGGAAAACACATGAAGGGTGTCTGGTACGCCACGGTCGAAGACACCGCCAAGCATCAGGCAGCGATGCATTTGGTGCCAACTGGAAAATATCAGGCGTTGGCGGTATCGCCACTGTCCAGCGGACGTCTGAATCCCCCCGACATTGCGCTGTTCTATGCCACGCCCGGGGCGATGATGTATTTCATTAACGGCCTGCAATGGGCCGGCTACAAGCGCTTTGACTGGAGCGTGGTCGGCGAGTCGGCCTGTGCCGATTCCTGGGGCAGGGCGCTGTCAACGCTCGAGCCGAGCCTGTCGATCCCGTGCTTTGCCGAGCGCCGCTATGGCGGGGTGCTCGACGACGAGATGCTCATGGCGTTGCCGCCGGACTTGTTGCCCAAGGCGCTGGCCGGCATGGAGGCGCTGGGGCGCAACGGCTTGCGTTATCCGTTCCCGCAATACGGCATCCAGCAGGACGTTCGCGACGGCATGGCCGCGAGCTATCCCGACCGCAAATAAGCGCGAATCGCGCCGTCAGGCCCCGAGGTCGGACATCGAGACCTCGTATTTGGCGGCACTGTTGCCGCCGCTGCGGATCTCCTGCTCCACTTCAAAAAATGCCGCCGCCATGCGAAAGCTGAAGCGCGCCACGGCTTCGGCTGCCTTGACGTCGGTTTTTGCGGCATCTGGCGGCACTCGCGCTGCCATCTGGACATAAATCAATTCTGCGAGGTCACGTACGGTGGAAGCCATCTGAGTGCGATTCCTGAAAATGGTCGGAATCTGCATGCTACGCTGATTTGGGCGCATGTCGGGCCGATAGCCGCGACCTATAAATAATTTAAATTAATTAAATTGTACTTATTCATAGCAATTGCCAATAATGACCTCAGTTACAAAATACCTTAACCCGACAGGAACCATTCCATGACGCAAGCCATCCTCAAAAATAGCGAAGGCCAGACCGTACCGAACGTGACCTTCCGCATCCGCCGCAATGGCGACTGGGCCACCGTCACCAGCGACGATGTCTT
>CANJDH010000144.1 GCA_947473125.1 Burkholderiales bacterium | reverse complement strand
TGCGGACCAAACATGCTCTGCTGCGCCCCTAGGTACGAAAGCTCGATACGAGCGACCCGACCAGCAGGTTCCAGCCGTCCACCAGCACGAACAGGATCAACTTGAAGGGCAACGAAATGAGCACCGGCGAGAGCATCATCATGCCCATCGACATGAGCACGCTGGCAACCACCAGGTCGATCACCAGAAACGGGATGAAGATCATGAAGCCGATCTGGAACGCGGTCTTGAGCTCGCTGGTGACGAACGCCGGGATCACGATCGTCAGTGGCAAGTCTTCAGCCTTGGCCACGGCGGTCCGCCCGGACAGTTTCTGGAACAGTGCCAGGTCAGGCTCGCGCACCTGCTTCAACATGAAGGCCTTCATCGGCCCTTCGCCGCGCCGCGCCGCCTCCTGAAAGGTGATCTGATTGGCGGTGTAGGGCGCGTAGGCTTCGGAATAGACCTTGTCGAGCGTCGGGTTCATCACGAACAGGGTCAGGAACAGCGACAGGCCGATGATGACCTGATTCGGCGGCGAGGTTTGCGTTCCGAGCGCGTGGCGCAGCAGCGACAGCACGATGACGATGCGGGTGAAGCCGGTCATGAGCAGTAGCATGGCCGGCAGGAAAGTCAGCGCCGAGAGCAGCAGCAGTGTCTGGATCGGCAGTGAGTAGGTGGTGCCGCCTGCGGGACCGGGCGTGGCGGTCACGCCTGGCAAAACCTGCGCAAGCGCTTCGCCGCCGTAGATCAGAAGTCCCCAGGAGAGCAACTGTAGTCGGCGCGTGCGATGGCTCATTTACGCTCCAGGGCTCGTTCGAGCCAGGCCGGAAAGCCGTTTGCCGCCGGGCCCGTAGGCGCGTCCGTGGCGGCCGGCACCTGATCCGGTTTGGCCATGCGTGCCAGTCGCGAAACCTGGCCCGGCGCGACGCCCAGTACCAGCCATGAATCACCGAGCTCAACGACGACGACGCGCTCGCGTGCACTCAACGCCTGGGCCGCGACCACGCGCAGCAGGGAATTGCCGCGCAGTCCGAAACGTTGCGAGCTGCGCATCATCCAGGCACAAGCCAGGATCAGCGCAATCACGACGGCAAGGCCGGCGAAGGTTTGCAGGAATCCCGTCATTACCGATTGAGCTTCTGGATCCGTTCGGATGGCGTGATGATGTCGGTCAGGCGAATGCCAAACTTCTCATTGACCACCACGACTTCGCCCTGGGCAATCAGGCAGCCGTTGATCAACACGTCCATGGGTTCGCCGGCCAGGCCGTCCAGTTCGATCACCGAGCCCTGGGCCAGTTGCAGGATCTGTTTGATCGGAATCCGCGTGCGGCCCAATTCCACCGAGAGCTGAACCGGTATGTCCAGGATCATGTTGATGTCGTTGGTGTGAACCGGCGCCGCGCTCGATTGGGCTGGTGCACCACCCTGGACAAGTTGTTCAAACACCGAAGCGTGGGCGCGGCCCGGCTCGGCGTGCGCGACTGCGCTTGCGGACTGTTCCGCCTGCTCCGCGAGGGCCGCGCCCCAGTCGGCGTCGGCACCCTGGGCATCCTGGACGGCTGCGTCGTCAATGGACATGCTCTTCTCCCATTAAATTGTCTTGCGGGGCAACGGCAAGGATTTTTTCGACCTTGATCGCGTATTGGCCGTTGAGAACGCCGTAGCGGCAATCGAAAATCGGCACCCCGTCTACTTCCGTGGACAGCGTCGGTTTCAGGTCAAGGTTGATGATGTCGCCGGCCTTCATGTTCAATACCTGGTTGAGCGTGACCTGGGTGCGCGCCAGCTGCGCCACCAGCTCCACGTCGGCCAGTTGCACCTGCTGGGTGAGCATGCGCATCCAGCGGTTGTCGGTGGACGAGCTGTCGGCCTGCGTGGAGCTGTACAGCAGGTCACGGATCGGTTCGAGCGCCGCATACGGAATGCAGATGTGGATGTCGCCGCCGCCGGCGCCGAGCTCAATGCTGAAGGTGGTCGTGACCACGATTTCGGATGGCGTCGCGATGTTGGCAAACTGCGTCTGCATTTCGGAACGTACGTACTCGAATTCGAGCGGCCGGACCGGCTGCCATGCCTTGCGGTAGTTGTCGAGCACCACTTCGAGCATGCGCGAAATGATGCGCTGCTCCGTTGCGGTGAAATCGCGGCCTTCGACGCGGTTGTGAAACCGACTGTCGCCGCCGAACATGTTGTCGACCACGGTGAACACCAGAGTCGGCTCGAAAATGAACAGGGCGTTACCGCGCAGCGGGCGCAGGCTGACAATGTTCAGATTGGTCGGCACCACCAGGTTGCGGATGAATTCGCTGTACTTCTGGGTCTTGACCGGCGCGACCGAGATTTCCGGACTCTTGCGCATGAAATTGAACAGCCCGATGCGCAGGTTGCGCGCAAATCGCTCGTTGAGGATCTCGAGCGTCGGCATGCGTCCGCGGACAATCCGCTCCTGCTTGGCCAGGTCGTAGGAGCGAGCGCCGCCCTCGGCTGCGGCATCCGGCTGGGCATCATCGTCGCCGTTGACGCCGTTCAGCAGCGCATCGACTTCGTCTTGAGACAGGAATTCGTTTGACATCGGCTTACTGGATGATCAACGACGAAAAATGCGCGTCGGTCACGGCCTGTTCCAGGGGCGTTTCGCCGATTCCGGCCGCACCCTGCAATGCATAACGGGCGACCGCCACCAGCTCGGCAGCCAGCTTGCCCTTGCCTTCCGGCGTGCCCAGATCCTCGGCGGTCTTGCCGGACAACAGCAGCAATACCTTGCCGCGGATCAGCGGCATGTTGGTCTTGATGGCCTCCGCGATGTCGTTGCCGGACACCTCGAACACGATGCCGACCTGCAGGAAGTGTTCCGAGGCGGTGGCGCGAAGATTCACGGTAAATGGTTCGAGCGTGGCAAAGACACGGGGCTTGTGCGCCACTTTCTTGGGGACATCAACTGCATTGGCTGCGGCACGGTGGCGTACCGAGTACCAGTAGCCGCCGCCGGCCCCGCCAATCGCCAGACACACGCCCAACGCCAGGATGATGATTTTCCCCTTCTTTTTCTTTACCGGCGCAGAAGCGGCGGCAGCCGGTTCAATTGCGGCTTCTTTAGACATGGGGCGTCCTTCCTGGTGAAAGTATGTTTACAAATGGCGATGGCGCTAGCGGCATGGTTAGAACTGCGATTTCCCTCAAGCACCCGGCTATTGTTCCCCGCGCGTGCCCATTCCAAACAGGTGAATAGGTGCGCGATTGGGGTGCTGCTTTGGCGATGGTGAAGATGGTGACGATGGTGGCGGCGGTGGCGCGCGGCGCCGGTCAGGCAAACAGGTCAACCAGGCCCCGGCCCGTCGCCAGCCGCTGCCTGCTGATCGCTGCGCTGGTGGCCGCCAGTGCCGATGCTTCGTGCAGGTCGGGTGTTGCTTCACCTCCCGGTCGCTGCTTGCCACCGGTATCCCCGGCAGCTGCGCCAAACTGCGGCCCGTCGCTGCTTACTGAAGTCTGTCCGAGGCTGACGCCGTTTGATGTGAGCAGTTCGCGCAGGCGCGGCAAAGCATCCTCGATCGCCGCCCCGGTTTCGGGTTGGGTCACCGCGAAGCTGATGATGGCCTCGTTGTTGTTCATCGAGATGCGAATCTCGATGGGGCCGAGGTCGGCAGGGTGCACATTGATGCGCGCCTGCTCGATCCCGTTGCCGACGAGCCAGCTGACGTGCTGGGCGGCTTCTTCGCCGAAATAGGGATTGCCGACCGGTGTTGCGATGGCGATCGTCGCCGGTACCGGCGCAGCCGATGCTGCGGCGACCGGGGCCGTCAGCGGCGCAGCTATTGGCGTGGCTGGAACCGACGTGATGGCGGCCGGCACGACCGATGCAGCGGTAAAGCGCTCCGCGCGTGCCTCGGCCACGGCTTTTGTGGTGTCGACCGGGTCTGCCGACGCGTGCAGTTGCCGACCCGGCTCGTTGTCTGCGGCGGCCAGTGTCGGGGCAGGTTCAGAGGCTGGGGGCAACCCCAGGACTGGAAGGTTTGCGGTGTCGCTCTGCAAGCTTGCGCTGGAGGACAGGGCGGCGGCGCCGACTGCCGCGTCTTTGACGGACGTGACGGTACTGGAAGTGGCGACCGGCGGGAGTGACGCGAAAATCCCGGCAGTCACCGGTAGTCCAGGCTGGTCAAGGGCCTGTGCATCGGACAGCATCGCCAGAAGCATTTGCGGGCTTGCATCGACGCTTTCCTGCGCCGCAGGGTCGGTGTCTTTGGCGGATACGCGGTCGTCGAGTTCCGCGAGCGCGGCGCTGAGCGCAGTCGACGCCGTAGCCTGGCCGTCGACAACGAGAGCATCCGTGGCACTGGCATTGGCGAGCAGGGTGCAGAAGCTGCCTGCGCCTGCAGCATCGGGGGCGTCAGATGTCGCGTTTGCGTCGGCGGCGAGCGCCGGCCGCGCTGTCGGGGTGGGGCCCACCTGGGTCAAGAGGGTCATCATTTGAGCGGGTCCGGGTCAATGGCCGAGCGCGAATCCGCCCGGCGCCAGGGTGAAACGCCGGGAGGCCATCTCGTCCTGCTGTTTCTGGTCACTGCGCGCTGCCTGGCGTTTTGCCACGTCAAGGCGCCGCTCCTGAATGGTGCTGTAGGAACGCATGCGCTTCTGCTCTTCCTGCCACAGATTGCGTGCCGTTTCGACGGTTTGGCGCCAATGTGCGGATTCCGCCGATTGCTGGCGCACGGCCTCATCGAGTTTGCCCAGAAACCCCTGAAAGTTGCGCAAATCGGCCGCACCGACCCCGGCACGAATGGCGTTTTCCAGCCGCAGGCGGTAGTCGTCGCGGTAGGCGGCCAGTGTGCCGCATTTGTACTCGCTGTCGCGCGACTGGGCCATGACGGCGCCAAGGCGTTGCGCCGCTTCGTCGCAGCGCTTTTTTGCCAGATCGATGAGGGTGTCGAATTGCTGTTTCATGGTGTTCTCCGTTAACGTCAGGCCGGTGATTCAATGACATGGGCGAGGTGCTGGAGGCTTTGCGCCATTCCCGCGTTTTCGTGCATGCCCTGTTGCAGGAAGCGTTCAAGGTTCGGATACAGCTCGATGGCGCGGTCCAGCGTCGCGTCGGTACCGCGCGCGTACGCGCCGACCGTGATCAGGTCGCGATTGCGCTGGTAGCGCGCGAACAGGGATTTGAAAGTTTTGGCCTGCCGGATGTGGTCTTCGTCGGCCACCGCATGCATCACCCGGCTGATGGATTTTTCGATGTCGATGGCGGGGTAGTGCCCGGCATCGGCAAGCTCGCGCGACAGGACGATATGGCCGTCGAGAATCGCACGCGCCGCGTCGGCAATCGGATCCTGCTGGTCGTCGCCTTCGGCGAGCACGGTGTAGAAGGCGGTGATCGACCCGGCGCGGCCATCGGCGGTGCGCACCGTGCCGTTGCCGGCGCGTTCCACCAGTTGTGGAAGCTTGGCGAACACCGAAGGCGGATAACCCTTGGTCGCCGGCGGCTCGCCGATGGCAAGCGAAATCTCCCGTTGCGCCATGGCATAGCGCGTCAGCGAATCCATGATCAGCAGCACCTGCAGGCCGCGATCACGAAAGTGCTCGGCGATGGCGGTGGCGTAGGCCGCTCCCTGCAAGCGCAGCAAGGGCGGGACGTCGGCGGGAGCGGCGACGACGATTGCCCGCTTCAGGCCTTCGGGCCCGAGGTTCTCCTCGATGAACTCCTTGACTTCGCGTCCGCGTTCGCCAATCAGACCTACTACCGTGATGTCGGCGGCAGCGTAGCGCGCCAACATACCGAGCAGCACGCTTTTTCCCACACCGCTGCCGGCAAACAGGCCCATGCGCTGGCCGCGGCCTACGGTGAGCAAGGCGTTGATGGCGCGCACGCCGACATCGAGGGGTTCGTGTATCGAGGCGCGTTCCACCGGGTTGAGGGGGCGGCTTGACAGGGGCGCACGCCCGTCGACATTGATCGGGCCCAGGCTGTCCAGCGGACGACCCTGCGCGTCAATTACCCGCCCCAGCAGGCCGTCGCCAACCGGTAGGTGCTTGACGCGGTCTTCGGCCCTGCGCCAGGGATGGCGCGGTTTGCCCACCAGGGGCGGATTGGAGTGAAATTCCTGCGGCAGCACTGCCGCACCGGGCGTCAGGCCATACACATCGCCGGACGGCATCAGATAGAGGCGCTCTCCGCCGAAGCCGACCACTTCCGCCTCCACCGGGGTCATGCCGTCCTGCTGGATCAGGCACGTGCTGCCGACCGGGAGGCGCAGGCCGACCGCTTCCATGACCAGCCCCGCAACGCGGGTCAGCTTGCCCTGCGGGGCCAGCGGGCGTACCCCAGCGGTATGGTCGCGGCACTCATTGAGATAGTTCGCCCAGTTGGCGACATGGCGGTTACCAGGCATCGTTGCTGCCCAGCGCTGAAACGACCCGGCGCCAGCGCGTGGAAAGGGTGGCGTCGATCGAGCCACTGGTGGTCACGACCTTGCAGCCCCCGGCACCGATTGAATTGTCTTCAACGATGCGCCATTGGCCCGCATTGAGCAGGTCATTGAGGTGCTCCCTGACAAAGCCCGCATCCGCGGGGTGCAGCACGAGTTGTGCATTGGCACTGCTGCCGCCAAGGTCGAGTGCTTCGCGAATCCCCGGCAGCATGGATTCGGGATGCCCCGATATCTCATCGCGTAGCACCTGGCGCGCGACATCCAGCGCCAGACCGAGCGCTGCGGCGCCCACTTCGTCCTGCAGGGAATCGAGCGCTTCTCCGAAGGTGGTGAGCAAGCCGCGCAGGCGCTGTGCTTCTTGCTCGACCAGGCTGCGCGCCTCGGCTTGTCCTGCGGCGAACCCTGCGGCATGCCCTTCGGCGCGGGCCGCTGCGCGCAGCGCGCCGAAAGCTTCTGCATGGTCCGGCTGCTTGGGTGCATTGCGGTTCGAGCGGCCGGCCGCGGGATCGGCCAGGGAATCGAACTTCCAGAGTTCAAATGCCGAGCTGATTCGTGCGCCCGGCCCCATGCGATTAAACGAAGCTGTCGTCACCCTGGCCTCCCAAAACAATTTGACCTTCGTCGGCCAGACGCCGAACGATCTTGAGAATTTCCTTCTGCTGCTCCTCAACTTCGGACAGGCGCACCGGGCCTTTGGCTTCGAGGTCTTCGCGCAGCATTTCGGAGGCGCGCGTCGACATGTTCTTGAAGATTTTTTCGCGCAGTTCCGGTGCGGCGCCCTTGAGGGCCACAATCAGCGATTCGGATTGGACTTCCTTGAGGACGGCCTGGATGCCGCGGTCGTCCACGTCCATCAGATTGTCGAAGACGAACATTTCGTCAAGGATGCCTTGCGCCAGTGTGTCATCGATGGCGCGTACCGACTCCATGATGGTGGCTTCGGAGGTGCCTCCGACGAAATTGAGGATCTCGGCCGCGGTACGCACGCCGCCAAGCGCTGCCTTTTTGATCTGGTCGGAGCCCGACAACACTTTGGTGATGACATCGTTGAGCTCGCGCAGCGCCGAAGGATGAATGCCGTCCAGCGTAGCGATGCGCATCACGACGTCACCGCGCAGGCGTTCGGGCAACTGGTTGAGAATGGCAGCCGCGTGGTCTCGCTCGAGGTGGACCAGGATCGACGCCAGAATTTGCGGATGCTCGTTCTTGACCAGTTCGGCGACGGTGGGCGCATCCATCCACTTGAGCCCCTCGATGCCGCTCGCATCGTTTCCCTGGAGGATGCGGTCGAGCAGGAACTTCGACTTTTCTTCTCCTAAGGCCTTGGTGAGCATTCCGCGGATGTATTCGTCAGAGTTCAGCCCCAGCGAGCTTTGCTGGCTTGCCTCACTGTTGAATTTTGTCAGCACCCCGTCGATCTTCTCCTGGGTCACATTCTTGAGCTTGGCCATGGCCGTGCCGAGCTTCTGCGCTTCTTTGGGCGGGAGAAATTTGAATACTTCAGCGGCTTCCTGCTCCCCAAGACTCAAGAGCAGGATGGCGCCATCGTCAATGCCGGCGTCACTCATTTCCGGCAGCCCAGTTTTTGACGACCTGCGCCACGACGCGCGGGTCCTGCTTGGCTATCTGTCTGGCGCTGTCGAGAGGGTTCGGCAGTGCCGGATTGGACTGGCCGCCCGCGCTGCCTGGCTGCCCGTTGTCGGCCGCCTGTTCACTTTCGCTCGCCGCCACCGGTGCCGACAAGGTGCGGAACGCGGGGCGGATCAAACCGAACACCAGATACCATGCGAGACCGGCGAGCAGGGCGTATTTCCCGACTTCCTTGGCCATCGAGATCATTTCAGGCTGCTTCCAGACCGGAATATCCGGCACCACCTCCGGCGCGACCGCGGAAAACGCTGCGTTCACCACATTGATCGAGTCGCCGCGCTCCTTCTGGAAGCCGATCGCCTCCTTGACCAGGGCATTGACCTGGGTCAGTTCCTCCGGGGTGAGAGGGGTTGACTGTGCCTTTCCGCCCGAACCGGTCTTGCGATGGTTGACCACCACCGCCGCGGAGACGCGCCGTACCGCGCCTGCCGAGGAGCGCACGTGACGGATCGTCTTGTCCAGTTCGTAATTGGTGGTGGCATCACGCTTGAGGCCGCCTTGCGCTCCGGCGGCGGGCGCTCCGCCCGGATTGGTGGCTGCGCTGCCCTGCAAGGGGG
>CANJDH010000143.1 GCA_947473125.1 Burkholderiales bacterium | reverse complement strand
TCCGCTCGACCATCAGCGTAGCGACTATCGCGACTACTGGCGCACCCTGAAGGCAGCGATGCACGCGTGGGCGGCTGATGATTTGACCGGCGTGCCCGAGACCTGGGGCGCGTTCGGCGCGCGCACGCGCGCGGCGCTGGCCCATGCCTGCGAGGGCGCGGCGCGCGACGATGCGGTGCTGGTGGTGAGCTCGGGCGGCGCGATCAGCCGCGCCGTGGTTGATATCATCGGCAGCCCCGGTGCCACGGCGGTGGAGTTCAACCTTCAGTTCCGCAATACCGGCGTGTGCGAGTTGATCGTCGGCAGCGACACGACGCGCCTGGTCACGTTCAATACCCTGCCGCATCTGGACCGCGTCGACCGGCGCAGCGACATCACGTTTGCCTGAGGCATATACCCTGAACGCGTTGACCACCAACACTCCTGGCCACATGCCCTCGTACAACCCCACCCACCAACGTTTTCCAGCCACCCAAGGAAACACTGAATAAGCCCGTATGTAAGCAAAGACACTTTTGCAACACGCCGAATTGATTCAAAACTTCGTGCGCGAGTCCGTGTTGCAGGGGCTTATTCAGCATTTTCCTAACTACCAGAAAGCCTTTGCCATGAAAGCTGTCGGTCTCAAACGCCACCTCCCCATCACCGATGCCGATGCGCTGCTCGATCTCGACCTGCCGCAGCCGCTGCCGGGTGCGCACGATCTCATCGTCAAGGTGGAAGCCGTGTCGGTCAATCCGGTGGACACCAAACGACGCCATCCCAAGGATTTGTCGGGCAGCGAGATACCGGAGCTGGCCAGCAAGGGCCCGCGCGTGCTCGGGTTCGATGCGGCAGGCACGGTGCACCAGGTCGGCAGTGCGGTCACGCTGTTCAAACCGGGTGACCGGGTCTACTACGCCGGCGACGTGACGCGCCAGGGCACCAACAGCGAGTTCCACGCCGTTGACGAGCGCATCGTCGGGCACATGCCCAAAAGCCTGGATTTCGCGCAGGCCGCCGCGTTGCCGCTGACGGCGATTACCGCCTGGGAAGCATTGTTTGACCGATTGCACGTATCCGTAAAGATCTCCCCGGAACCGCGGCCGCAGCCGGTGCTGCTGGTCATCGGCGGCGCCGGCGGGGTTGGCTCGATCGCGATCCAGCTGGCGACCAAGGTGGCGCATCTCAAAGTCATCGCGACCGCGTCACGCCCGGAATCGGCGGCCTGGTGCCGTGAATTAGGCGCGCACCATGTGGTCAACCACTTCGGCAACATTCCCGAAGAAGTGCGCGCACTGGGCATCAAGAACGTCGATTACGTGCTGATCTTCAACGACACTGATGTCTATCTCGGCCCAGCCTGCGAGATCCTCGCGCCGCAGGGCGGCATCTGCTCGATCGTGCGCACCGCCAAGCCGGTCAACATGACGCCCTTGATGGAAAAGTGCGCCACCTTCACCTGGGAGTTCATGTTCACCCGCGCCTCCAAGGCCACCTGGGACATGATTGAACAGCATCGCCTGCTCACCGAAGTGGGGCGCCTGATCGATCAGGGCGTCATCAAGGCCACCGCGACCACCACGCTCGAACCGATCAACGCGGCCAACCTGAAAAAAGCGCATGCGCTGGTCGAAGGCGGCCGCACCATCGGCAAGGTGGTGTTGCGCGGCTGGTAGGGCTTCAGGCGCCGCGCTGCGGCATACGGAAATCCCACACGCCCTTGGCCTTGTCCCAGCCGAGTGTGTAGCGCGCCCGGACTTGACCTGTTATTCGACAAAACCGCGATTCTGCGTGGCGATGCGGAATTTTCCGGCATTGCCGCTCATCGTGTAGCTGACCGGCTGATTGGGATAAATGGCCTGCTCTTTCCAGCTGCCGCGCGCCGGCTCAAACGTCTCGAACTTGAGGGTCTGGCTGCTGATGTTGGTAAGGGCCTACGACAATTGCGCGGAAGCAGAGAACGAGGCCGGCGCAAGCACCAGGCAGACGAATATACGGGCCATCATCGGCAATCGCCTCATTTGGGTAACGCACAACAAAATTGGTCGTGGCCCGAAGTGGGCCCGGACGCGCCGGCGGCAAGGCAAATTCTATTGGCTTGCGGCGCTGGATCGCGCTGATTCTCCTGCGCGGTGTCAAGGACGTGCAGCTCGAAGGCGAACTGCCGCTTGAACCACTGTTGCCGGAGCGCGCCGTCGAGGCGTGAGGCTGAAACCGTTGGTGGGAGCGGTTTCCCGGCCGATGCTACTTGAGCGCCTTGTAGCGGATGCGCTTCGGCTTCGCGCCTTCCTCACCCAGGCGTTTGCGCTTGTCGGCCTCGTATTCCTGGTAGTTGCCGTCAAAGAAGGTCCATTGCGAATCGCCTTCGGCAGCCAGGATGTGCGTGGCGATCCGGTCGAGGAACCAGCGATCGTGCGAGATCACCATCACTGAGCCTGCGAATTCGAGCAACGCGTCTTCGAGCGCGCGCAGGGTTTCGACGTCGAGGTCGTTGGAGGGCTCGTCCAGGAGCAGCACGTTGCCGCCCTTGAGCAAGGTCTTGGCCAGGTGCAGGCGGCCGCGTTCACCGCCGGAGAGGTTGCCGACGATCTTGCCCTGGTCGGCGCCCTTGAAATTGAAGCGCCCCAGATAGGCGCGTGACGGCATTTCGAACTGCCCCACCGTGAGGATGTCGGCGCCGCCTGATACGTCGTCGAACACGGTCTTCTTGTTGTCGAGGTCTTCGCGGCTTTGCTCGACGAAGGCCATCTTCACCGTCGGGCCGGTGATGACTTCGCCCGAATCCGGCTTTTCCTTGCCGGCGATCATGCGGAACAGCGTCGATTTACCCGCGCCGTTCGGGCCGATGATGCCGACGATCGCGCCTGCCGGTACGGTAAACGAGAGCCTGTCGATCAACAGGCGGTCGCCGAAGGATTTGCTCACTTCCTTGAATTCGAACACCTGGTTGCCGAGGCGCTCGGCGACCGGTATGAAAATCTCCGAGGTCTCGTTGCGCTTCTGGTATTCGTGGCTCGACAATTCTTCAAAGCGTGCGAGGCGTGATTTGCTTTTGGCCTGACGCGCCTTGGGGTTCTGGCGCACCCATTCGAGTTCGCGCTTGATGGTTTTCTGGCGCGCCGATTCGGTCGACTCTTCCTGCTTCAGGCGCGCATCCTTTTGCTCCAGCCAGGAGCTGTAGTTGCCTTTCCAGGGGATGCCGTGGCCGCGGTCAAGTTCCAGGATCCATTCGGCCGCGTTGTCGAGGAAGTAACGGTCGTGGGTGATGGCGACCACAGTGCCGGGAAACTTGTGCAGGAACTGCTCTAGCCAATCGACGCTCTCGGCGTCGAGGTGGTTGGTCGGCTCGTCGAGCAGCAGCATGTCAGGCTTGGAGAGCAGCAGGCGGCATAGCGCCACGCGCCGCTTCTCGCCACCAGACAAATTGCCGATGATGGCCTCCCACGGCGGCAGGCGCAGCGCGTCAGCGGCGATTTCCAGTTGCAGGTCGGTATTGCCGCCGGTGCCCTCGGTGGCGATGATGGCTTCGAGCTCGGCCTGCTCCGCGGCGAGCTTGTCGAAGTCCGCGTCTTCTTCGGCGTAGGCGGCATAGACTTCATCGAGGCGCTTTTTCGCGGCCAGCACGCCGCCGATGCCTTCTTCCACCGCATGGCGCACGTTCTGCGTCGGCTCCATTTCCGGCTCCTGGGGCAGGTAGCCGATTTTCAGGTTCGGCATCGGCGTGGCGTCGCCGATGATGTCCTTGTCGAGCCCGGCCATGATCTTGAGCAGGGTCGATTTGCCCGAGCCGTTCAGGCCGAGCACGCCGATCTTGGCGCCGGGAAAGAACGACAGGGAAATGTTCTTGAGGATCTCGCGCTTCGGCGGCACGATCTTGCCGACGCGTTGCATGGTGAAGACGTATTGGGCCATGGTGTGTGTGCTCTGGTAGACGGGCGAGTGGGACTGAACCGGGTATTTTACGGTGTCGCCAGCGGTGGAGTATGCAAAAACCGGGTTAGCGGTGCGCGACGATGTCGATCACCATGCCGGCGATCGCAACGGCAATCAGAACACCGGAAAGGATCCGTACCTGGCTGTCGCTGGCGCGCCTGAACAGGCGCCCCGCGATCGGCATCGCGATCAGCGCGCCGGCGGTCATCAACAAGGCGACACGCCAGGCGAGCGCCCCGGCCGCGCCGTACACTACGCCGGTGACGATCGACAGCACCAGGCCGAGGACCACGGAGGTCCCGATGATGCGCTTGATGTTCTCGGTGGAGGCGGCCATCAGTGCCGGCACGATCAGTACGCCGCCGCCGACGCCGGTGGCGCCAACCAGCGCACCGCTCAGAACCGGCAAAAAATACGGCCCAGAATGGCGCATGGCGTTATTCAGGCGCTGATAAAACATCAACGTCAGGGCCGCCGCCGCAGCGCCGACCACGGCGAGCTTGAGGCTGAGCTGGATCGTGCTGCGCGAGTCCGGCAGGTAGGCCAGCAACCCGTTCACGAGGAGCGCGGTGAGGAGCGTGGCGGGCACGGCGAATCTGCCGAATGACAGAAACAGCGAACGGGAAATGTTGCCCTGGCGCAGATGCGATACGCCGGCCATGATCTTGGTCAGCACCGAAAATACGCTGGCGGTGCCGATCGCCAGCGACGGCGGCATGCCGAACAGTGCGATCAGCCCCGGCACCACGATGACACCGGCACCGACGCCGGTCATCAGGATGAGCATCCCCGAGATGAAACCGAAGCCGAGGGCATAGAAGTCTTGGGGCGTCATCGTGCGACATTATGCGGCACGGCTCGGGTATAGTCATTGCGTTGCCGGTGGTTACCGGGGATGCAGGTCATCCGGTTCACGCCGGCCATCGTTAAGAGAGCATGAAACACGCGCACACCGATTCGGGAGCACACGCTGGAAAGCCGCTGTCGCGCGAAGACCTGGTCCAGGGCAGCATGCGCGATGCCTACCTCAAAAGCGAATTGGCCGACCTGGCCTGGAGCGACCTGCAGCTCAGGCGCTCGCTGCACCGTACCTTGCGTGATGGCGGCCAGGCGCTTGGACGGCATGCGGTCTGGGTGTTTGCCTACGGATCGCTGATCTGGAACCCCTTGTTCCCGGTGGCCGAGAAGCGCGTCGCCCGCATCTACGGGTTTCACCGCTCGTTTTGCCTGTGGTCACGCGTCGGCCGTGGCACGCGCGACAACCCGGGGCTGGTATTGGGCCTGGACCATGGCGGTGCCTGCACCGGCCTGGCGCTGCGCATCGAGGCTGCGCATGCGGCCGAAGAGTTGTCGTTGCTGTGGCGTCGCGAGATGGTCACCGGCGCCTACAGCCCGACCTGGGTGCGGGCGCGCACTGCGCGAGGCTCGGTCAACGCGATTGCTTTTGTCATCGACCAGCGCAGCCACGCCTATGCCGGCCGCTTGCCCGAAGCGGCCATTGCGCAGAATATTCGCGAGGCGGCGGGCATGATCGGGCCGTGCACCGAATACCTTGAGAAGACCGCCGCCGGCCTCGCCGCACACGGCATTGATGATGTGCGGCTGGCGCGCATGGCGCGGCTGTGCGGCTGCAGCGCATGAGAAATCCCGCCAGGAGCCGCTGCGCCTGACGCGTTGAACCTGGGGCGGCAGGCGACTAGAGCCCGGGGGCCGTGATGCCCCATTTGGCGCGGTAGGCGGCCAGTCCGGAGTTCCAGGCCGGCGAATCAAAACCGCCGGTGCTGGCGTGCCCGAGCGCAATCGGCCAGGTGCCGAGGCGCAAGCCGTGATCCAGGCAGCTGCGGCAAAAATCCAGGTCGTAGAAATGGAAGTCGAAGCGCTCGTCAAAGCGAATTTCATGGCGCCGCAGGGTCGCCACCGGCGCGGCCAGAAACAAGCCGTCGAGCAGCGCGGTGCGGCGCGGCGACGGACCATAGCGCGACAGCAATTCGCGATCGGCCATCAGGTGATTGACGCAGCCGCTCAGGCCGTGCGTGGAATCCTCGTCTTCGGCAACCGGTTTTTCGGCACCGGCCGGCAGTCGATGCAGCCACCCGCAATGATCGGCCAGCGGTGCGGCGTGCCCGGCCGGGCCGATCACGTCAAACGCCTGCAGTCCTTCGGCAAGGCGGTGTGGCAGGTGAAAATCGTAAATGGCGACGTCGTCGTGCACAAACACCGCGATGTCGTCCTGACCCATCGCCGCGAGCGCGGCGTTGTAGACCGCCGGCAGCCCGGCGCGGTTCTGGAACGCGATGGAGTGCTTGATCGGTACCAGGGAATCGATGCGGCGCAGCGACACGCCGAGCAGCGAGTCGCCCCAGAAGGCGGTTTCGGTAAGGCGCGTCGCGCTCACCACGTGGATGCCGGGGCCGGTGTAGCCGATCGCCCCGCCGGCAGGCGTGGTGGTTGCCGCAACGGGCGGTTTCCCGCCAAACCCGGCCAGCCATTTTGAAATCATCGCGTCTTGCACCTCTGCGTTGGGTGAGGGCACCGGGAGCCTGGGCCTCGCGCCCGTGTAAACTTTGACCGGAAAGTCGCTTCACCTGTGCCGGAAACCTGCTTCGGCCATCTCTTATTCTAAGACATGAAACTTGCCACTCTGAAAGACGGATCGCGCGACGGCCTGCTCGTCGTGGTCGCGCGCGACCTCAAGACCGCCCACATCGCCGACGGCATTGCACCGACCCTGCAACGCGCGCTTGACGACTGGAACTTCATCGCGCCGCAACTCGATGCGCTGTATGCCGAGTTGAACCAGGGCAAGTCGAAGCGTCCGTTCGAGTTTGATGCGGCGCAGTGCATGGCGCCGCTGCCGCGCGCCTACCAGTGGCTCGATGCATCGGCCTACAACGGCCACTTGCAGCGCATGAAGGAAGCCACCGGCATCGACTGGGTGGCCTTGTCGAACCGCGAGCCGCTGGTCTACCAGGGTGGCTCGGACGATTTCCTGGGCGCCCGTGAAGACGTGCCGCTCCCCGAGGAATCGCACGGCATTGATTTCGAGGCCGAGATTGCGGTCGTGACCGGGGACGTGCCGATGGGCACCAAGCACGATGACGCCCTTGAGCACGTACGCCTGGTGATGCTGGTCAACGACTGGTCGTTGCGCAATCTGGGGCCGAACGACCTGAAGAAGCAGTTCGGTTTTTTCCTGTCCAAGCCGGCCACGGCATTCGGGCCGGTTGCGGTGACGCCTGACGAACTCCAGGACGCGTGGCACGACGGCCATGCCGCGGTGAAGGTGCGCGTTGACTGGAACGGCGTGCGCTTCGGCGAGCTCGATGCCGCCGAAGAGACGCGGTTTGGGTTCGGCGAACTGATTGCTTTTGCGGCACGTACGCGCAATCTGTCGGCCGGCAGCATTCTCGGCATGGGCACGATCTCGAGCGCCGACCCCGCGCGCGGTTTTGCCACGATTGCAGAGGCGCGCGCCCAGGAGAAGATTTCCGGTGGGGAAGCGCGCACCACCTTCATGAAATACGGTGACCGCGTGCTCATCGATGCGCTCGATGGCGCCGGCCACTCCATTTTTGGCGCAATCGAGCAGACGGTGACCTCGTCGCGGCGCCGGCGCCTGGTGGCTGCCGCGGACAGCGCCGCCGTGGCCGAGGGTGACGCGGTTGCTGCGCCTGAAGGGAATGTCACGGCGCAACCCGGTGCCGATGACCAAAATGGCGTTGCCTGCGCGCAGCCGACCCCCCAGGACGCGGCGGTTTAACCCCGTGTGCCGTCCCCGTTCGTTAGAGCGGGTATGCATGCTGATGTGTTGGCCTTTTCGTGGGGTCTTGGCGAACCCGCTGCAGCGTCGCGGCCGGACCGGCCACGCATGACGCCGGAACCCGAAGCCGATCCTGACGCCTCCCTGATGGCGGCATTCGGGCGGGGGGATGGAAAGGGGTTCGAAGTGCTGTATGCCCGCCACAAGGGCGGGGTGTACCGTTATTTCCTGCGCAGCCTGCGCGAGGCCGGACTGGCAGAGGAGTTGGCACAGGATGTCTGGACATCGGTGATCCGGACCCGCGCACAATGGCAGCCGGACGCCACCTTCAAGACCTGGCTGTACCGGTTGGCGCACAATCGCCTGATCGACCACTATCGCCGTTCCAACATTGTCGCCTTCAGCGCCCTCGATGCTGACGACCGTGACGGGCAGGATGAAGCCGCCGAGCCGGCCGAGCATGCCAGTCTCGCGCCCGGCCCGGATGAGGCAGCCGCGCAGCGCATCGCCGCGCGGCGGGTGGTGCATCTGGTCGAGGGGCTGCCGCCGGCGCAGCGCGAGGCCCTGTTGCTGCAACTCGAGGGCGGGCTCACGCTGGAGGAGATCGGGGCCGCGACGAACCAGGGCATGGAAACCGTCAAGAGCCGGCTGCGCTACGCGCTGGCCAAGGTGCGCGACGGCATGAGGGGTTATCTATGAGTGATGTGCGCGATCCGTTGGATGTGTCAGCCCCGCCGCTTGCCGCGCTGTACGTGCAGGCGTCCGGCGAGATGCCCGGCGCGGCGGCCGATGCGGCAATCCTGGCGCTGGCCGCACAAGCCGCGGCGCAGACCGCAGCGTCGTCCGAAGTCCGTACCGCATCTGGCTGGAGCCGCCGTTGGCGCGCGCCGCTGGCGCTGGCCGCCAGCCTGGTGTTGACCGTCGGTATCGTCTCGCGCATCGGTCTGGATCCGCCGGATGCTGCCACGGTGCATGGAGAATCGATCGGTGCGCCCGGCACAGGCATGCCACCGAAAGCGGCGCCGGCCGTGAGCGCCGATGCGGCAACGCCGCCCGCCGTGGCCAATGGGGCAAAACAGAAGGCCCTGAAGACCGACAGCGCATCCGGCCAGGCAATCCCCTTGGCCGGCGCCGGGAGCCTCTCCAGTGGCGGTGGCGCTGAACCGTCAAGCCGTTCCGGAGAGCCATTTCCGGCGACGCAACGCAAGGCGCC
>CANJDH010000142.1 GCA_947473125.1 Burkholderiales bacterium | reverse complement strand
CGGCGCGTCGTGTTTTCGAGATCGGCGGGCTGGTGATCGGCAGCCTTTTCACCGGCTACCTGGCCTGGTCGGTCACATCCTATGTGTACGAGAGTTTCACGATCAACGACATGGCCGGCGGCCTGGTGGTGATCCCGATCTGGATTCCGCAGTGCTCAATCGTGATCGGCTCAATCCTGTTTTTCATTGCCATGGTCGATGAGCTCGTGTTGGTGTTGATGGGTGCGCGCCCTACTTACGTCACAGCAATGGAAGAACGCCACGCCAAGGGCGATTTTTCGGAAGACGTATGAACGTCATCGAAATCGGCGGCCTGTTGCTGCTCATCATGATGTTCCTGCTCGCAGGCGGGGTCTGGATCGCAATCACGCTGGCCATTGTCGGCTGGATCGGCATGGCCTTGTTCACCAGCCAGCCGCCGATGATCTGGAGCAAGAACCTGTTCTCGGCATTTTGGGATTCAAACAATTCCTGGGAGCTGGCGGCCCTGCCGATGTTCATCTGGATGGGTGAAATCCTGTTTCGCACCAAGCTCTCGGAAGACATGTTCGAAGGGCTCGCGCCGTGGCTCAATCGCGTGCCGGGCCGGCTCATGCACACCACCATTCTGGGGTGCGGCATCTTCGGTTCGGTATCCGGTTCCTCCGCAGCCACCTGCGCCACCATTGCCAAGGTCGCCCTTCCGGAACTCAAGAAGCGCGGCTACGACGAAGACCTGGCGCTCGGCAGCCTGGCTACAGCCGGCACCCTGGGTATCCTGATCCCGCCCTCGATCACGATGGTGGTGTACGCTGTAGCGGCCGACGCCTCGATCATTCGCATTTTCCTGGCCGGCTTCATTCCCGGCTTCATGCTCATGGCCCTGTTCTCGGGATACATCGCCTGGTGGTCGATTCGCCATCCGGATAAAGTGCCGCCGCCCGGTGAAGACTTGAGTTTCAAGGAGAAGCTACGCCGCTCGGGCAATCTGATTCCTTGCACGCTGTTGATCATTTTCATCGTCTGGGTGCTCGTTGCAGGGTGGGCCACCGCGACCGAATGCGCGGCATACGGTGTGCTCGGGTCGCTCGCCATCGCCTGGAACAGCAAAAGCCTCAACTGGGAAAATTTCAAGGGCAGCCTGATGGGCGCGACGCGAGTGTCGTGCATGATCATGTTCATCCTTGCGGGCGCCGCATTCCTGACCAAGACGATGGCGTTCACCGGCATTCCGCGTGAATTGGCGGAATGGGTCAACGGATTGGGATTGAGCCCGCTGGCCCTGATCAGCGTCCTGGCCGTGATTTACCTGATCCTTGGTACCGCGCTCGACGGCATCTCGATGATCGTCCTTACTGCCGCTGTCGTCATGCCGATGATCCAGAAGGCCGGCTTCGACCTGGTCTGGTTCGGTATCTTCATCGTCTTGCTGGTCGAGATTGCGGAAGTCACACCGCCGGTCGGCTTCAATCTCTTCGTGTTGCAAAACATGACCGGCAAGGATTCGAACCACATTGCGCGCGCTGCGCTGCCGTTTTTTGCCTGCCTGGTGATCTGCATTGGCATCATCACGGTGTTCCCGGCGACGGTCACGTGGTTTCCCGATTACGTGATGGGCGTCGCCAAGTAGGCCATGCGGGTTCTGGTACTGGGTGCGGGTGTTGCCGGTGTGGCCACTGCTTATTACCTGCACGCGCAAGGCCACAGCGTGACCGTGGTCGACCGGCAGAGTGGCCCGGCGCGCGAGACCAGCTTTGCCAATGCCGGCCACGTATGCCCCTCCTACGCCACACCGTGGGCGGCCCCCGGCATGAAAATGAAGTCCATGAAATGGATTGCCGCAGCGTGGCTGCTGCGGCAGGACACGCCGCTGCGCTATACGCCGCGGCTCGATCCGCACCAATGGCGCTGGCTGGCACGCTGGCTCGGGGAGTGCAACGTCGCGCGCTATGCCGCCAACAAGGCGCGCATGGGGCGCATTGCGCGATACAGTCACGCGCAACTGGTGACGTTACGGGAGCGACTCGGTATTTCGTACGAGCAAACCACGCGCGGCAACCTGCAGGTGTTTCGCGACCAGGCGGGACTCGACAACGCCGGGCTCGCGGCGCAGGTCTTGAAGGACAATGGCGTTGACCACCAGTTGATGAACGTCGACGAGTGCTTGGCCTTCGAGCCTGCGCTGGCACGCAGCGCCATCGCTGGAGGCTTGTTGCTGCCGTGCGACGAGACCGGCAACTGCCAGCTTTTTACCCAGCACCTGGCCGAATGGCTCAAGACCCAGGGCGTGATCTTTCGCTATGACACTGCGATCACCTGCCTGCGATCGGACGCAGGCCGACTCAGCGCCGTCGAAACGGCGACGGGCACGCTTTCTGCCGATGCCTACGTGCTGTCCTGCGCCAGCGGCTCTTTCGCGCTTGGCAAACAGGTCGGCATTGCACTACCGGTTCTGCCAGTCAAAGGGTTCTCGATTACCGTTCCGATTGCCGAACCCGACAAGGCTCCGCAAGGCGGCATCATGGATGAAGCCCTGAAAGTGGCCATCTCGCCAATGGGCGACACGCTAAGAGCTGCCGGCACCGCTCTGATAGGATCGAACAACACTCAGGTACGTTCCGTCGACTGCAATACGCCGATGCGATCCCTGTCGACCCTGTTTCCAGGCGCAGGCGTGCTTGGCCACGCACGCTTTTGGGCTGGGCTCAGACCCATGACCCCGGACGGCGCCCCGATCGTCGGCCCGACCCGCTATCCGAATCTGTTTCTGGCCACCGGCGGCGGCTCGAACGGCTGGACCAGTGCCTGCGGCGTGGGTCGCCTGGCTGCCGATGCCATATCCGGATTACCTTCGGAGATCGCAGTGGAAGAATTCAGCGTCGCGCGCTTTACGTAGGGCCGACCGGCTACAGCGCTAGATCGACGTCGTTGCCGCCCGAGGAAAAGCCGGGGCGGCAATTTGCCGCCAGCTGCAGAATCTCCCTGTGGAACGAAAGGTCGAACAGCACTTCCGGCGTGACGCTCACCCGATACGCCACCCCGGCAAGGCGCTCGATCAGTTCTGGTTTGCCACGTTCCGCCGCAACCATGATTTCAATGCCGGGGACACGCGCCAGCCCGAGCTGTTGCCGCTTCAGTTCGTAGGCTTCTTCCCAGTTGGGCAGGTCGACGCCAAAGCGCGATTTGAACAGCGCCTGGGATTCGCCATATTCACGACGCATGCCCACTTGGTGAAAAACATGCGCAAGCATGATCCACGGCCCCGGCGGGGCAGTGGCGGGGGCGGATTGCAGATAACTGCCGAGCGCGCGTAGCGCTGCGCTTGGCTGGCCCTGCTCGAGCTGCTTGTGCACGCTTTCCATCATGCTCGATGCCGAGGCCATCACAACATGCATTTCCACCGATTGCATGGCGCCCGGTGCCCACTTCTCCACCGCCAATGGGGCCTCCATCTCCGGAGGATTGGCCAGGCCGGCCGGCATGTCCAGCGTTTCCAGAAGAAACGGCGCGCCGGTACTTTCGTGCAAATGCGCGTCTGCGGCAGACGCTGCGTCAGCGATTGCGTCTGCCGCAACCGTTTCGGCGGCGTCGGATCCGGCTGGATGCGGTGTTTCGCTGTTGGTTCCTGCCGCCACGCCCGGCTTGTCGTCCAGGTCCAGCTGGAAGTCCATCGCCGGCAGTTCAGGACGTGCAGGCTTGGCCACAGCAGCGTCCAACGTGGTAACCGTAGTGACGGGTTTGGGTCCAGTGCCGAAAGGCACGGCGACGCCGCTGGTATCGGATGAATGACGATAACTGGCCCAGGCTTCATCGGACAGATCGGTCATCACCGACAGCTGCTGAGTCAGCGAATTCTTGTCAAGTTTGCGGGGCGCCTGAAAATCGGGTTTGACAGGTGCTGGGGCGGACATCTGAGTCACGATAGCGGCAGCGGGGAGCGGTGCCGACGTCGCTACGGGGACCACGCCGCCCGCCAGTTCGGGAATCGAAAATGCCGGTTCGACAGCACCCTCCGCCGCCTCGATGTTCGCAGCATTGGCGCTATGCGTTTCCGCACTGGACGGGTCGTGTATTCGCCCCGGGCTCGCTGGACGAGCTGGTGCAGTGCGCTCAGGCGTCCGGTCCACCACAATCAACGGCTCCCCCGACGCCGAGCGCCTGAAGAACATCATGGCCAACCCCAATGCCAGGCCAGCCGTAGCCACGCCAACGATAAGGAGCCACCACCAGGCGACCCTGGAGGCCTCCAGTTCTTCCGCGCGCGCGCGGGTCTTTTGCAGATCACCCTTGAGGGACGCCAGGTCTTTGCTGAACGCATCAATGCGACGGCCGAGCGCGGCATTTTCGGTCGATAGTGGATCCGGTGCATCGCGCATGGCCGCCAGATAGCGGGCGTGTGCCAACGAAAACCCCAGATCCTTGGCAACGATGGAAGGAGAAGATTTCTCCTTTTCTGAGAGCCCGGTCGCCAGGCGCATGCCGGTCTGCTGTTCAATCGGAGAGCGCGGCTGCGAGGCCAGAAATTCATCAAGACCGCCCAACTGGATCGTGAGCATGGAACGCACCGGCGGCGCCAGAGGCGCGGGTGGCTTCTTGCCAGATGGACGTGACGCTCGCGGCAACACACCCGGCTCATCCTCCGGCCTGATGGCGCCCGAACGAGCCATCGCAGGTAGCGGCCGCTGCACCATCCGGTTGCGCTCGCGTGTCATCGGGATGGCCTTTGGCGCAGCGGGAGCGGCTGTCGGCGCTGCGGGTGGAACGATTGCAGCAACCGTGGCCGCAACTATGGACGGTCGACTCGACTCGCGTTCAACGGACGGCAAATCCAGCAGCAACGTGTAACGGCGCGTAAACCAGGTCCCGCACTCGATGGCGACTGCAACGCTGATCACCAGGTCATTGACTGGTCGTGCGGTGGTCAACACCACGGACTGGCTCTCGCCGATCGTGACAACATCGGCACGCACTCTGTCTGAAATGTCGTTGGCCTCGACGTTCGATCCGCGCAGCTTGACGCAATCGGGCGTCAGATTTTCCCGGGGCGATGCCAGCACCGGCAGGACCATGCGCAACGGCTCGCCGAGACCCGACTCGAGTGCCGGTACGCCCAAGCTTGCAGCGACGATGCTGCCCGGCGCCATTGCGCAGGCAGCGCCCAGCAGCAGCAAGCGAAGCCCGCGCCACGCCGGAGCCTGACGCATCGTGGCAAAAAAAACCAATTTTCTGACCATCAAGTATCAATCAAGCACTGGAGCGAGCCTTGGAACAGGAGTTTAATCGCTCGGCCGGCTTTTCCCCGATTCCTCAATGTGCCTGGTCCCAGTTGGCACCGACCCCCAGCTCTGCCTCCAGCGGGACCTCAAGCCGTGCTACCTTGCTCATCAATTCGGGAACCTTGACACGCACTACGTCGAGCTCTGACTCGGCCACTTCCAGCACCAGTTCGTCGTGCACCTGCATGATCAACCTCGATTGCAAATTTTCACGCTCGATCCACTCCTGTACCGCAACCATCGACAGTTTGATGAGATCGGCCGCCGTACCCTGCATCGGCGCGTTGATCGCGGCGCGCTCGGCACCCTGCCGGCGCGGCCCGTTGGGGCTGTTGATTTCCGCTAGCCAGAGGCGTCGGCCAAATACGGTTTCCACGTAGCCATCACGTTTGGCGGCGATGCGGGTTTCGTCCATGTAGCGCTTGACCCCGGCAAAACGCTCGAAATAGCGGTCGATATAGTTTTTTGCCGCCTCACGATCAATCCCGAGGTTTGCCGCCAGGCCGAAGGCGCTCATGCCATAGATCAGGCCGAAATTGATCACCTTGGCATAGCGCCGCTGCTCGCTCGACACCTCGCTGCGCGGCGTACCGAAAATTTCCGATGCGGTGGCGCGGTGCACATCCTCACCGGCGGCAAAGGCCGCGAGTAGCGCCGGATCCTTGGAGATGTGCGCCATGATGCGCAATTCGATTTGCGAATAGTCGGCCGACACAATGCACCGCCCTGGCGGCGCGATGAAGGCCTCGCGAATCCGTCGTCCCTCGGCCGTACGTATCGGGATGTTCTGCAGGTTCGGGTCGTTCGAGGCGAGTCTCCCGGTGACGGCGATCGCCTGACCGTAGTTGGTGTGCACGCGGCCGGTCGCAGGGTTGACCATCTTCGGCAGTTTGTCGGTGTAGGTGCTCTTTAGCTTGGAGATGCTGCGGTAGTCCAGCAGGATCTTCGGCAGCGGGTAGTCTTCCGCCAGTTTTTGCAGCACCTCCTCGTCGGTCGACGGGGCGCCGGACGGCGTCTTCTTCACGACCGGCAGTTTCATTTTCTCGAAAAAAATCTCGCCGATCTGCTTCGGACTGCCCAGGTTGAATGGCTGCCCCGCCGCCTCGTGCGCCTTTTTCTCGAGTTCCAGCATGCGGATGCCGAGTTCGCCGCTCTGCTTTTCAAGCAGGGCGGCGTCGACCAGTACACCCGTGCGCTCCATCTTGAACAGCACCAGCGCAACCGGCACTTCGAGTTCATAGATCGCCTTGAGTTTGGGGTCGGCCTCGACCTGCGGCCAGAGCACGCGATGCAGGTGCATGGTGGTCTCGGCGTCTTCGGCTGCATATTCGGTCGCCTGGTCGATGGCAACCTGATCGAAACCGATCTGGTTCACGCCCTTGCCGCACACCTCTTCGAACTTGATGGTCTTGCGCCCCAGATGCCGTTCGGCGAGCGAATCCATGTCGTGGCTCTTGTGCGATTCGAGCACGTAGCTTTGCAACAGGGTGTCGTGCAACACCCCGCGCAGCGTGACGCCGTGGTTAGCGAAGATATGCCGGTCGTACTTGAGGTTCTGGCCGACCTTCTTCCTGTCGTCATCCTCCAGCCAGGGACGCAGTTTTGCGATCACGGCATCGAAATCGAGCTGGCCGGCTTCCTCGAGGGAGGCATCCGGGCCGACGTGCTTCAAAGGCAAATAGGCTGCCTTGAAGGGCTCAACGGCAAACGAGATGCCGACCAGCCTGGAGGTCATTGGGTCGAGCCCGGTGGTTTCGGTGTCAAGCGCAACGAGTTGGGCAGTATCGAGCACCGCCATCCAGCGCTCCAGCGCCTCCATGCTGCGAATCGATTCGTACTCCTTGGGACGGGTTTCGATCACCGGTACGTTGACCAAATCCTTGGTGGGAGCCGATTGCAGCCGGTCGATGACTGAAGAATCGCTCCCACCAACGGTTCTGGCAGTTCTGCTCACGCCGATTTCGCCGCCGTCAAGCTCCTTGAGCCAGGTGCGAAAGCCATAGCGCTGGTACAACTCGTGCAATGCCGCTGTGTCTTCGACCGGCGGAGACAGGGACGCAAGGTCGAGGTCCGGCACGTCGCATTTGACCGTCACGAGCACCCGCGCCTTTGGCAGCCAATCGAGCGCGCGCCGCAGGTTGTCGCCGACCACACCTTTGATCTCGCCGGCGCGCGCCATGACGTTGTCGAGCGTGCCGTATTGGGCAAGCCATTTGGCTGCCGTCTTGGGACCGACTTTTTCAACACCCGGGACGTTGTCCACGGTGTCGCCCATCAACGACAGGTAGTCGACAATCCGCTCGGGGGGGACGCCGAATTTGGCGTTGACGCCGGCCACGTCAAGGACTTCGTTGCTCATGGTATTGATCAACGTCACGTGTTCGTTGACCAGTTGCGCCAGGTCTTTGTCGCCGGTCGAGATCACCGTCTCGACACCCTGCTTCGCAGCCATGCCGGCAAGGGTACCAATCACGTCGTCGGCTTCCACACCCTCAAGCATCAGCAACGGCCAGCCGAGCGCACGTACCGCCGCATGGATGGGCTCGATCTGTTTGACCAGGTCATCCGGCATCGGCGCCCGCTGCGCCTTGTAATCAGCGTAAATGTCATCCCGGAACGTCTTGCCTTTGGCGTCGAATACGCACGCCAGATAGTCGGCGTGATACTCTCCCTTGAGCTTTTTGAGCATGGCGATTACGCCATGCATGGCGCCGGTAGGTTCACCGGCGGCGCTGCGCAAGTCGGGCATGGCGTGGAAGGCGCGATACAGGTAGGACGAACCGTCTACCAACAGCAAACGAGGCATGGGGACACTTATATGCAACAAAAAATAAATCGGATTGACCCGACGCCGGATTACTCGGCGCGCGAGGCGTGGCGCCTTTTCGGCATTATGTCCGAATTCGTTGAGGCTACCGAACGCCTCGAGCCCCTCCGTCCGGCGGTGTCGATTTTTGGTTCGGCGCGCATTCCCCCTGGCGACCCGGTGTTCAAGCAGACCGAAATCATCGCGCGCAAGCTCTCGGACGCAGGCTTTTCGGTGATTTCCGGGGGCGGCCCGGGTCTGATGGAGGCTGCCAATCTGGGCGCATATGCCGGCAAAAGTGCGGCTGTCGGCCTGAACATCGAACTACCGCGCGAACAGCAGCCCAACATGCACCAGAATGTGTCGCTGTATTTTCGCCATTTCTTCGCACGCAAGTACATGTTCGTCAAGTTCGCCTGCGCCTACGTGGTGATGCCGGGCGGCTTCGGTACGCTCGATGAACTGATGGAAGCCCTGACGCTGGTACAGACCGGCAAGGCGCCGCGCATGCCGATCATCATGGTCGGCACGGATTTCTGGCGCGGCCTGGCCGACTGGATGCGCGACAAGCTGGTGGCGCAAAACCTGATTGCGCCGGGAGACATCGACCTCATGACCTTCCTCGATGATTCCGACGAGATTGTCGGTACGATATTCAAGTTTTACGAAACCAAGGGCTTCATTCCATCCGCATCGGAACGCGAACGCATGCTGTATCTGTAGGCATTCCCGAGTGCGCTTGAATTGCCCGTCCCGGCCCACATGTTCCACTGACCTTGCGCTTGCTAGAATGCATGCCATGCACACCCTCTTTCAACACGCCCCCTTTCGAATTCAGCCTGCGGCACTGATGCTGGCCCTGGCCATCTCCGGCGCGAGCCTGGCGCAAACCCAGCCGGCGCTTGAACCGCTGCCCGAGACGCCGCCGCCGCCGCAAATCGCGATCGACCCGTCCCAGGAACCGCAGATCACGATCAAACAGCGCGGCACCGACAAGATCGAGGAATTCCGCGTCAACGGCAGGCTTTACATGGTGCGCGTCACACCGCCCGGCGGTACACCGTATATCCTGATCGACCAGGCTGGCGGCGGCAATTTCATGCCGTCCAACGGCCCGTCCGACCCGCTCAATTTCAGCGTCCCCATGTGGGTTATCAAGACCTTCTGAAGCGGGCCACTTGGCCCCGGAAGTATGCATGGCGGTT
>CANJDH010000141.1 GCA_947473125.1 Burkholderiales bacterium | reverse complement strand
TGGGTGCCGCTCTTGTCGCCGCGCGAGACGAACGGCGCCATTTTTCCTTCTCGATTGGTCGCCTCTATCTTCCTCAAGCCGTCGAGCACGTCGCGGCCTTTGGCCTTGGCCGGGTCGGCCTTGGGGCCAATGACGATGAAGTCGTTGTACATCACCTCTTTACGCTCGACGCCGAAGCCGTCGGCAACAACTTTTTCTTCGGCCACCTTGTCGTGCACGAACACCACGTCGGCGTCACCGCGCCGCCCCTGGTCTAGCGCCTGGCCGGTGCCGACCGCGACCACGCGCACCTTGATGCCGGTCTTTTTCTCGAACGCCGGCAGCAGATGGGTGAACAGGCCGGATTGCTCGGTAGAGGTGGTCGAGGCCACCACGATGAATTTCTCCTGCGCGTATGACGCCATGGACAGCAGCGTGGAGAGCAGCACAACGGGGATCGCCAGCGCAAGACGGCGTTTCAGGATGTTGGTCATTCGAGGTCTCCCTTGAGGTAGTCCTGCCCTGCCTGCGATTGCGGCTGGATGAAAAATTGCGCGGCACGGGTTTGCTCGGCGACGCGCCCCTGATGCATGAATACGATGTCTTCGGCGAGCCGTTTGGCCACGCCGCGGTGATGCGTGACCATCACGATGGCGGTGCCGGATGCCGCAATTTCGCTGATGATGGCTTCGATGGCACGGATGCCGTGCGGGTCGAGGCTGGCGGTGGGCTCGTCAAGCAACAAGACATCCGGATTGAGCGCCCAGGCCCGCGCCAGCGCCACGCGCTGTTGCTCACCGCCGGACAGCACGCGCGCCGGGCGCTGCTCCAGGTGCGCGAGGCCGACGCGTCCGAGCATGTCGCGGGCCGTCGCCTGCGCCGCTGGCGCCATGCCGTTGACCATCATTCCATAGGCGACGTTGTCGAGCACGCTGCGCCGGAGCATCACCGGGCGCTGGAACACCATCGCCAGGCGGGGCGCCCTGAGCGCCGCGACAGGAGCGGCTCTCCCGGGCATACTGTCTGCAACCGGCTCCCAGCGGACTTCTCCGGCCGATGGTGCAAGCAATCCGTGCATCACGCGCAGCAGGACGCTTTTGCCTGCGCCGTTCGGCCCCAGAATCAAAGTGCGGCGGGCACGCAGTCTGAGCGACACCCCATCGAGCACACGGTGGCCGTGCCCGTCGAGCCGGATGGCGTCGAGGGTGACAATCGCCTGCTGCATGGCCGCGTCAGCCATAACGGCGCACCGACCACTCGCGCAGCAGGTGCGCCCCGCAATTGAGCAGCAGCACCACCGAGAGCAGGACCACACCGAGCGCCAGTGCCAGCGGCAGGTCGCCCTTGCTCGTCTCCAGTGCGATCGCAGTCGTTATGACGCGCGTCACGCCGTCGATGTTGCCGCCAACGATCATCACCGCACCCACTTCGGACATGGCGCGTCCGAGGCCGGCGAGGCCCACCGTCACCAGCGAAAAGCGCGTGTCCCACAGCAAGGTCGGCGCGGCGCGCATGCGCGACACCCCGAGCGAAGTGAGCTGCTCTTCGTACTCGCGCCAGGCATCCTCGATGATTTGGCGCGACAGCGCGGCCACGATCGGCGTGATCAGCAGCACCTGGGCAATTACCATCGCGCCGGGCGTGAACAGGATGCCGAACGCACCGAGCGGACCGGCGCGCGACAGCAGCAAGTACACCACCAACCCTGCCACCACCGGCGGCATTCCCATCGCGGCATTGAGCAGCACGATGAGCGTCGAGCGGCCGGGAAATTTGCCGACGGCGACACAGGCGCCGATGGTTGCGCCCAACAGCACGGATATGCATGCCGCCGTCACGCACACCTTGAGCGTCAGCACAACGATCGAAACCAGCTTCGGGTCGAGCGACAGCGCGAGGGACAGCGCGTCCGCGAGACTTGCGAGAATCCAGGACATCAGCAAACCGCGGTGACAAGGTAGGGGTCGGGTATCGTAGCGGCTGTGACGCGTTTACCCAATAGGTTCCGGATTGCATAGGTTGGCACCGCCAAGGACCGATTACCCGCATGTTCCGCATCAAGCTCGACTACAGCTTCACCCACGATGGCGCCGGCAGCGTGCCGCACCTGGACAACCCCTTGTTCACGCTGCTGCGCGCGGTCCGCGATACCGGCTCGATCACGCGCAGCGCGGCAGTGCTCGGGCTTTCCTACCGCCACGTCTGGGGCGAGCTGAAGCGCTGGGAAACGGCGCTCGGCCACAACCTGCTCGACTGGGGCAAGGGCCGCAAGGCACGCCTGTCGCCCTTCGGCGAGCGCCTGCTGTGGGCCGAAGAACGCGCCCGGGCGCGCATTGCCCCAGAGATCCAGAGCCTCGCGGCCGAAATCGAGCGCGCCTTCGCCGTCGCGTTCGACCAGCAGACCCACGTGGTGTCGGTGTGCGCCAGCCACGACCTGGCGCTGCCGTTGCTGCGCGACGCACTCGCGCCGCAGGGCGTGCATCTCGACCTGCGCTATGCCGGCAGCCTTGATGCCCTCGCGGCGCTCACCGAAGGGCGCGCCCTCCTGGCCGGGTTCCACGTCAACGACGACCACCCGGAAGGCTCGCTCACGGCGCGCACTTTCAAGCGCGCCCTCACCCCCGGCAAACACAAGCTGATCGACTTTGCGCGGCGCCTGCAGGGCTTCATGGTGCCGCCGGGCAATCCAAAGCGCCTGGCACGCCTTGAAGACCTGACGCGCGGCGACATCCGCTTCATCAACCGCAAGCGCGGCTCGGGCACGCGCATCGAACTCGACCAGTTGCTTGACGCCGCCCACGTCAACCCGATCAACATCCGCGGCTACGACAGCGAAGAAGCAACCCACCTGTCGGTGGCGGCGGCGGTGGCCTCGGGCGCGGCCGACGTCGGTTTCGGCATCGAGGCCGCCGCGCTGCAGTACAAGCTCGGCTTCGTGCCGCTCGCCAACGAACACTACTACCTGGTGTGCCTCAAGGAAACCCTGGACCACCCGGCCGTGAAGACCCTGCTGGCACACCTCGAAAGCGCGGCCTGGCGCGAACGCATCGAGAGCCTGCCGGGTTACAACATCGACGCCCCCGGCAAGGTCGTAGCGCTCACGCGCGCACTGCCCTGGTACCGCTGGCGCCGGCTGAAAGAATCATGACGTCTGCATGAAATGACGCAGGGCGAGAGGCCCTTTTATAATTCCCGCATCGATTCGCCCGGGGGGGAGATTCATGATGCTGCGCAAGCTGTGGTCGCTCAAGGCGGCGTTGCTGGTTCCGTTCGTGGTGCTGATCCTTGCGGTTACCACCCTGATTGGCGCACTGTCCTACCGCGCCGGCGCCACCGCCGTCGGTGAACTGGCGCAGCGCCGCGCCGACGACATCCTGTCGCGGATTGAACTCGCCACCGACCTGCACCTGCAGGATTCGCAACTGGTGCTGGGCACGCTGAACGCCAATTTCGCGTCCGGCGCGATCGACATGAAAAGCCTCGCCTCGGTCGAAAAGCACCTTTGGCAGATCGCCGGCCTGACCGAATCGATCGGCTACGTGTACTTCGGCAATCCCAAGGGCGAATTCATCGGCGTCGAGCGCTTTGCCGACGGTCGCGTCAACGTGCGCGTGCGCGACGCCTCGACCGACGGCATTCGCCATTCCTACCTGGCGGCCAAACCGGGCGACCGCGAGCGCATCATTTTCAACCAGAGCGGCGCCTACGACCCGCGCACCCGCCCCTGGTACAAACTGGCGACGGAGAAAAAAGCCGCCGTCTGGAGCCCGGTCTACATGTCGGAGGCGCGCGGCAACCTGAAGATGACGCGCGCCATGCCGCTCTACAGCAATGGCGTGCTGGTCGGCGTGGTCGCCACCGACGTGATCCTCACCCACCTGTCGGATTTCCTGCGCAGCCTGACGATCAGCGCCAATGGCGTGGCCTTCATTTGCGACGACGAGGGCAACATGATCGCCAACTCGACGCCCGACGCGCCCTTTGTCAAGGTCGGCGGAGAAGAGAAGCGCCTGTCGGCCGGCGCGTCGCCGAATGCGATCATCCGCGCCGCTGCGGAGGCGCTCAAGCCGACTGCACCCGGCGTCAACAAGGGCGAATTGCATGGCACGGTGGCTTCCCCGGCCGGCGACATGCTGATCGCCGCCAAACCGTTCAATACGGTAGGCCCCAGCGCCGGCCTGGGCTGGACCACTGCCGTGGCAATTCCGCGCAGCGACGTGCTCGGCGGCATTGCCGGGACGGTCCAGGCGACGGTGGCCATCTGCGCGATTGCCTTGTTGATTGCCCTGCTCACCGGCTATGCCGTGGTGGCGTGGTTCAAGCGCGGCGTTGACCAGCTGGTGCGCGCCGCAGACAACCTCAGCCATGAACACTGGGACCAACCCCTGCCGCACGGACACAGCGTCGAGCTCGAAGTCCTGGCGGCGTCATTCGGCACCATGGCGCGACGCCTGCGCACCTCGATGGACACCGTGGCCGAGCAAAACATTGCACTGGAACAATCCAACCACCTGCTCGAAGCGCGCGTGATGGAGCGCAGCCAGCAGATTGCCAAAATCTCCAACCTGGTCGAGCAAACCGACGACGGCTTCCTGGTGACCGATGCGAATGGCGTGATTACCTATGTCAACCCGGCATGGGAGCGCATTACCGGGTACATGGCGGGCGAAGCCCTCGGCGCCAATCCGCGCCTGCTCAAATCCGGGCAGCACGAGCACGAGTTCTACGCCAACCTGTGGAAAATTCTCTCGGCGGGCAAGGCCTACCGCGGCGTCATCATCAACCGTCGCAAGGACGGCTCGCCGTACTACGCCGAGACCACCATCACGCCGGTGCGCGATGCCCAGGGCACGGTGGTGGAATACGTTGCCGTCGAGAAGGACGTCACCGAGCGCGAAAAGCTGCGCCAGGAAATCAACTACCTGGCGCACTTTGACTCCCTCACCGCGCTGGCCAACCGCCCGACCCTGATGGCGCGGCTGGAGAGCGCCCTGCACCAGGGCAGCCGGCACTACGATACCGGGCAGATCGTCGCCCTGCTCTACATGGACCTGAATCGCTTCAAGGCGATCAACGACCAGCACGGCCACGATTACGGCGACGATGTGCTCAGCGAAGTCGGGCGGCGCCTGCGCCAATGCGTGCGCGACGGCGATACCGTGGCGCGGGTCGGCGGCGACGAGTTTGTTGCCCTGCTGCCCAATTTGCGCGCTTCCGGTGCGGCGCAAATCGTCGTCGGGAAAATCGCCGCGGCGATTGCGGCGCCGGTTCGCGTGCGTGGGCGCGAGTTCACGATCGGCATCTCGATCGGCGTGGCGATAGCGCCGCGCGACGGCGAAGACGCCGAAGCGCTGCTGCGCGCCGCCGACCGGGCGATGTACGAAAACAAGCGCTCCGCTACTTCGTAACCGGCGTCGTCATCAGTTCCAGCGTTGCGAGATCGATCAGGGCGCAGCGCAGCGCCTTGCCCGGATAGAGAGCCTGCACCGCGGCGGCATAGTCGGCCAACTGCAAGGCATAGCCCGGCTGCTGCGTGGCGCTCACCTGTGATTTGTAGTCGAGGATCCAGGTCTCGGCATCGAACTCGACCAGCCGGTCGATGCGGCGCACCTCGCCGTCGGCAGCCACATAGGTCATCTCGTTGCGCGCGCGCATGAACTGGTCCGGACGGAAAAACCGCTGTAGCGCAGGCGCGGCGCAGACTGCGCCCGCGCGCTCGAGCGAGCGCCGCGCCAGGTCCGGGTCGATGCCCATTTTCGCGGCGAACCACGCTGCGTCCGGATCCGCACGGCCGAGGTCGCGCGCTTCGGCGAGATATTGCAACGCTGCATGGATGCGCGTGCCGTCGCGCATCTCGTCGGACTCGGCCTCGCGCAGCCGCCCCACCGGCGTCACCATGCTGACCGCGGCGAGGTTGACCGACATCGCCACCGGCATCACGACCAGCGGCACAGGCGCACCCCGCAATACCGGCGCTTCGAGGGGTATCGGCCCAAAAGCCTTGTCCCCCAAGGCTTTCAGGGCAGTGTCCACGAGAATATAAGGCGTCTGCGGGTCGGGGGTTTGGATCTGCGCACCGCTCACCACCAGCAGTTGCTTGGCGCGCGTCAGCGCCACGTACAGCACGTTCAGGGCCTCAACGCGATCGAGTGCGCTCTCGGCATCGAGCAGTTCGAGCTGTGCCGCCGGTGCATCGCGCTTGCTGCCCATCATCGAGAAGTGTGCGGGCCCGGCGGCGTCCGGCGCCCACACCACGATGTCGCGATGCCCCTGCTCGGCGCGCCTTGCCGCATTCGCGCCGAGCAGGAACACTACCGGTGCTTCGAGCCCCTTGGCCGCGTGCACCGTCATCAGGCGCACCGCGTCCTCGCGCACCGCAATGCCCTCGCCGGGCGCCTCCTGCTCCGAACCCTCGGCCATGCGCCGCAGCTCTTCGAGGAAGCGCGGCAGGCTCGGAAAGCGCCCCGAGTCGACATCGAGCGCGAGCTCGACAAACGCGTCGAGGTTGGCCAGCACCTGTGCGCCGAGGTGCGCCGGCGCCGCCGCGTTATAGCGCGCGCGTGCGTCCGATTCGGCCAGGATTCGGTCGAGCAGGTCGTGCACCGGCAGGTGCCCCGCCACCGCATGCCATGCCGTGAGCAGCGTGCGCGCCCGGGCCAGGCTGGCCGGCAGGTCGGCGCCCTGCCGCAAGCGCTGCCACCAGTTGGCGCCGGGCAGGCGCGCCAGCAACAGCAGGTCCTCGTCGCTCGCGCCGATCAGGGGGCTTTTGAGCACGTGCGCCAGCCACAGGTCGCGCGACGGCGTCATCAGTACATTGAGCAATGCGGCGAGGTCGCGCGCTTCGAGCGAATCGAGCAGGCCGCCGGCGCGCGAGGTGATCAGCGCGATGCCGGCCTCGCGCAGTGCCACCTCGAACGCGGCAAAATCGCGCCGGCGCCGCGCCAGCAGCATGATGTCGGCACAACGCAGCGGCCGCGCCGCGCCGTCACGGTCACGCACCACTTCATGGTCGAGCAAGGCACGAATGCGCGCCGCGACCTGCGCGCCTTCGGCTGCGGCGCGCGTATCTTCCTCGTCCGGCGCCGCCTGCAGCAGCGGGTCGCGCAAGGGGGCATCGGGCTTGGGCGTGGCGCGTACGGCGCCTTCGACCAACGGCAACAACTCGACGCGCCCGGGCTTGGCGGTATCCAGCGCCTGGTGGGCGTGAAAGTGGCCGTAACCGGGGAGTTCCCGGAACACGGTGTTGACCAGTTCAACAATCGCCGGCGCATTGCGGCGCGTGATGTTGTGCTCGAACACCTGCGCCGCGAAATGCGCGTGCAGCCAGCGCTTGGCGCTGTCGAACAGGCGCGCATCGGCACGCCGGAAGCGGTAGATCGACTGCTTCGGGTCGCCGACGACAAATACCGCCGGGCGCGACGCATCCTCTCCGTACGCGGCAAACCAGCCCTTGAGCGCCTGCCACTGCACCGGGTTGGTGTCCTGGAATTCGTCGATCAGCACGTGGCGAATCCGCGCATCGAGGCGCTCGTGCAGGTAAGCGGTGATATCGGTGTCGCCCAGCAGTCGCCGTGCCAGCGATTCGATGTCGGCAAAGGCGATGCGGCGCGTGTCGCGCTTGACGGCGTCGAGCTCCTCGAACAGCGCGGCAGCGCACGCGAACAGGTCGGCGTTAAGCGCCTGGGTCGCGGCCAGGCGCATCGACTCGCGCGCCGCCAGCCACGGCTCGATCAGGTCCACCAGGCGCTGCCCGAACTGCTGCGCCTTGTCGGCGCCCCACTGGCCGATGATTTTTTTGGTCGGCGCAAGCTGCTTGCGCGGCAATCCGTCGGTCTTGCTGATCAGCACCGAGCCGATGCCTTCGAACAGCAGGCCCGGCGCCGCAGCGCTTGCGTAGGCCTCGACGCCAGCCCGGCCCCAGTTGGCCAGTTGCCCGCTGTATTCCCCGAGCGCCGGCAGCAGCTGATCGAGCACTGCGCGATGCTGCGCGATGAATCCTGCATCCGCCGCGGCGTCGCCGGCGCCAAAGTCCTCGACCAGTCGTTGCGTCGCAAACGTGGCCGGATCAGCCTGCCCTTCGGTGAAGGCCTGCCACTCGACGCTGCGCGCGGCGAAGCGCTCAAGCAGCGCGCGCGTCTGGAACAAGCCTTGCCCGGCGAGCAGGCGCTGGAACGACTGCCCCTCGCGGCCGGACGGCGCGCGCCCGCAACGCTGGGCAAGGCGCTGCCACGCCTCGGCAAACAGGCGCCCGGCGGCTTCGTCGAGCGTCGCGCCCAGGCAGGCGGCATCATCCTGCACCGACAGCGGCGCGCGCCGCGCCAGCCCGATGAACCAGCCGTGAAAAGTATCGATCGCAATCGTCGGCGTGGCGGCCAGCATCTCGGCGTACAAGCCGCGCGCGCGCGGCAACTGGTGCCGCGCCTCAAGCTCGGTCAAGCCGCGCTGCACCAGCAGGCCCACCGCCGCCGTGTCATCGATGGTGGCCAGGTCAATCAGTAACTGGTCGAGGCGTTCGCGCATTTCCTGCGCTGCCTTGCGCGTGAACGTCAGGGCCAGGATTTCGGCCGGTTGGGCACCGGCCAGCAGCGCACGCAGCATGCGCGCCACCAGCAGCCAGGTCTTGCCGCTGCCGGCGCAAGCCTCGACCACCACGCACAGTGCCGGGTCGAGTGCAGCTGCGACGTCGAGCGGCCGGGCGCCGAGGTCGGCACCGGAGTTGGCACCGGAGTTGGCACTGAGGTTGCCGTTCACGTGGTGCCCCCCCAGTAATCCTTGCGGCACAAGCCGCGCACCTGGCAATGGCTGCAGGTGTGCTCGACGCCATTGGCGGGCAGCGGCGCGCCGGCCTGCACTGCCCACAACAGGCGTTCGGCGCGCGCGTGTTCGGCTTCGGCATCAATCCTGGCCTGCGCCAGTTCGACCTTGTCGCCATCGATCGCGGCAAGCCCGGCCTCGCCCACCGTCTTGCCGCGCGCCGCCTCGAACATGGCGTAGCCGGCCAGTTGCGCTTCTTCGCCGGCGTGCCGGAGCTGGCGCTTCAGGTCGTCGATGCGCCGCGTCTTGTAATCGATCAGGGCCACGCTGTCGCCCCCGGCATGGCTGTCGATGCGGTCGATGCGGCCGACCAGCTGCACTTCGCGCTCACCCACGTCGAACCCGAGGCTGCGCGGTGCCTCGCCTTCGGCATAGCGCCAGCCCTCGGCCTCGCGCGCGCGCTGCCACGCGATATAGGCGGGGAACAACTGCTGCAGGCGCAGCTTCCAGCCCAGGCTCAGGTAGTTGAACGCGATCAGCGGCGCGAACACCTGGTCGGCAATCCGTTCCAGCGAGGTGACCAGAATCTCATCGGCGACCTCCTGCAGCAGCGGGTGGTCATCGTGGAAGCGCTTGAGCACCCGGTGCACCCAGGTACCGTAATCACGCTTGGAGAGCTCCTCTTCGAGTTCATCAGGCTCTGCCAGCCCGAGGATGGCGGTGGCAAAAAAGCGATAGGGGCAGGCGAGCAGGCTGGCGTAGGCTGAGACCGAAATGCGTT
>CANJDH010000140.1 GCA_947473125.1 Burkholderiales bacterium | reverse complement strand
TAGCGTCGCTTCGATCGTCTTCTGCTCGGCTTCGAGTGCTGCAATGCGCGCCGGCAGCGTATCGAGGTCGCGCATTTCCTTGTAGCTCAGTTTGGCCGGCTTTACCGGTGCGCTCTGCCCCAAACTCGTTGGTGCGGGCTGGGCTTTGCGGCCTTGCTGCGGAGAAGCTTGTCCGCCAAGGGTTTCCGGCTTGCTGCGGTTGCTGAACCGGCGCTTGAGAACGGCCTGCCATTCGGAGTAGCCGCCGGGGTTCTCGGTCCAACGACCCGGGTTCTCCTCGTCCGGGTCATGCACCAGCACCTGTGTGACGACATTATCCAGAAAGGCACGGTCATGGCTGACAAGGATTACGGTGCCGGCATAGTCCTGCAGCAGCGACTCGAGCAATTCAAGGGTATCGATGTCGAGGTCGTTGGTCGGCTCGTCGAGCACCAGCAGGTTGGCCGGGCGCGCGAACAGGCGCGCCAGCAAAAGCCGGTTGCGCTCGCCGCCCGAAAGGGACGACACTTTTGCGTTGGCGCGCTCAGCCGGAAACAGAAAATCAACCAGATAGCTCATGACGTGCTTTTTCTGGTTGCCGATTTCGACCCATTCCGAACCGGGGCTGATGGTGTCGGCCAGTGTCGCTTCATCGTTGAGCTGGTCGCGAAACTGGTCGAAGTAGGCGACTTCGAGTTTGGAGCCGCGCTTGACAGTGCCGGCATCGGCTTCGAGCCCGCCGAGGATCAGCTTGATGATGGTGGACTTGCCCGCGCCGTTCGGCCCTACCAAACCAAGCTTGTCGCCGCGCAGCAGGCGCAGGTTCAAGCCGCTGACAATATGTTTGTCGCCAAACGACTTGGCGACGTCGACCAGCTCGGCGACCACTTTGCCCGAGCGCGTCGAGTCGTCCACGGCAATATTGACCTGGCCGGAACGCTCGCGGCGCGCCGCGCGCTCACGGCGCAGGGTTTCGAGTCGCAACACGCGCCCTTCGTTGCGGGTACGCCGTGCCTGCACGCCCTTGCGGATCCACACTTCTTCCTGCGCAAGAAACTTGTCGAACTTGGCGTTGACCACCCGTTCGACCTCGACCTGCTCGGCCTTGCGCGTCTGGTATGCCGTGAAATTGCCCGGAAACGACAAGAGCCGCCCGCGGTCGAGCTCGACCACGCGGGTCGAGACGCGGTCCAGGAAGGCGCGATCGTGCGTGACGAACAACACGGCGCCCTTGTGTTCGACCAGCATGTCTTCGAGCCAGGCGATCGATTCGATGTCGAGGTGGTTGGTGGGCTCGTCGAGGATCAGCAGTTGCGGCTCGCCGACCAGCGCGCGCGCCAGCGCAATGCGCTTTTTCATCCCGCCCGATGCCGCACCGACCCGCGTGTTGGGCGCCAGGCGCAGGCGCTGCAATACCATTTCAATGCGATGCGCCGTACCCCAGGCATCGGCCTGGGTCAGCAGGTGCTCCAGTTCGCCCTGGCGCTTGAGGCTGGCTTCATCGTGCAGGTCGCCCGAGATGATCGCTTCGTACTCGTCGATCAGCGCATGCTCTTCCGAGAGTCCGGCCGCCACTGCGGCATAGACGGTGGCATCGGCATCGAATTTCGGCTCCTGGTCGACCACCGCCAGGCGCAGGCCGGTCTGCAGGATGATGCGGCCGTCATCGAGCTGGGTTTGGCCGGCCAGCGCGCGCAACAGCGACGACTTGCCGACGCCATTGCGCCCGATCAGTGCAATCCGTTCTCCCGCTTCGATCGACAAATCGGAGCGATCCAGCAGCGGCACGTGGCCGAAGGCGAGCTCAGCCTTTTCAAGGACGACCAGTGCCACGTCAGGTGCTCTCCGCTTGCTGCCATTGCTCGGCGATCTCGATGAGGTTGTTATCCGGGTCGCGCACGTACACCGAGCGAATCGGCCAGCGCGCGCCGGTACGCTTGCACGGCCCAACCTCGATCGGTACGCCTTCGGCCTTGAGTTTCGCAATCACGTCGTCCAGCGGCACCGCGGCCAGCAGGCACAGGTCCAGCGAACCGGGGGTCGGGGCTTTTGCGTAGATGTCGGTCACGTTCTTGTCGCCGGCCTGGTGCAGGTTGAACTTCTGGTCGCCAAAGCGCAGCGCCTTGCGCTGCGGCTTGGGCGGCTCGCCGAACGTTTCGACCCGCATGCCGAGAACCCGGGTGTAGAAATCAACGCTGGCATCCAGGTTGGCGCAAGTCATGACGACGTGGTCGAAGGCTTTGATCATGGCATTCAATGGTGCATAAAGAGGTGCGCATTGTAGGTGCAACGGTGTCCAAGCGGCGCTGCGCTAAAATCCGCCCTCTTGCCCGCCGTAGTTCAATGGATAGAACGGGTGCCTCCTAAGCGCCAGATGCAGGTTCGATTCCTGCCGGTGGGACCACCGCAAGCCGGCACCTACAGAGCGACAGATCATGCCCACACTCGATGCATTGGTATTTGACGCCTACGGTACGCTCTACGATGTCCACTCGGTAACGGCCAAGGCGGAAGGCTTCTTCCCCGGCAAGGGCGGCGCCTTGTCCCAGTTGTGGCGCACCAAGCAGCTCGAATACACCTGGCTGCGCTCGCTCATGGGCACCTATGAAAATTTCAACGTCGTCACCGAGGCCGCGCTGCGCTACGCCTGCGCCAGTCTCAGACTTGAAGCGTCCGCCACCCAGATCAGCGCCCTGCTGGCGCAATATGTCCTGCTCGACGCCTTTCCCGAAGTGAAAACGGCTCTGGCGCGCCTCAAATCGCGACACAAGCTCGCGATCCTGTCGAACGGCGCCCCCGACACCTTGGGTGCGCTGGTGCGCAACTCGGGCCTGGCGCCATTGCTCGATGCGACCATTTCGGTCGACTCCCTGCGCGTTTTCAAGCCCGCCATGCGCGTCTATCAGCTTGCCGTGGACCAGCTTGGGGTCCCGACAAATTGCGTCGGGTTCGTCTCGTCGAACTGCTGGGATGCGATTGCGGCGAAGACCTTCGGCTTCACGGTATTCTGGATCAATCGCCTCGACGCACCGGTCGACCTGCATGGTGCAGCGCCTGACCACGTCATTCGCACCCTGGACGATATCGAGGCGCGACTATGACCATCAGTTCCAAGACAGCCGCGCGGGTCCCCCTGACGGGTGGCGCAGGGGCGTTCAACATCCATCGGCCGCCCCTGCTCCACTGCACCAACTGCGGCACCCGTATCGAACGGCTGGTGCCGCCGGGGGACGGACGTGAGCGCGCCGTGTGTCCGGCCTGCGGCGGCATCCATTACGAGAATCCCAAAATGGTGGTTGGCTGCATCCCGGTTTACGAAGAGCGCATCCTGCTGTGCAAGCGCGCCATTGAACCGCGCTATGGTTACTGGACCCTGCCCGCAGGATTCATGGAGAACGGCGAAACCACCGCGCAAGGTGCCGAACGCGAAACGGTCGAGGAAGCCGGCGCCACGGTGGTCGATCTTCAGGCATTCGCCCTGCTAGACGTGCCGCACGTTGACCAGGTGCACATGTACTACCGCGCGCGCCTTGACAGCCTAGAGTTTGCGCCCGGGGAAGAAAGCCTGGAAACGCGTTTGTACGCGGAACACGAGATCCCCTGGCGCGACCTCGCCTTTCGTACCGTGACGGAAACATTGAAGCTGTTTTTCGAAGACCGGAAAAAGGGCAGCTTCGGATTTCACACCGTGCCGCTATTTGCGCCGCGCTGAAGCGTAACCACTGCCGCCGGCAAGCACCGCAGACAAAACCACGTCAACCGCCCCTGCCGTAAACGGGTTTGAGGCGCGGCACCTGCTTGGCGAACAACTCGGTGATGAAGTCGACAAACACGCGCACCTTGGCCGACAGGTGGCGACTTGGCCAGTACAGCACCGAAATCGGCATTACGGGTGATTCCCAGTCTCCCAGCAACGGGATCAGGCGCCCTTCGCGAATGGAGCGCAACAGACCGGTTTCAAGCATGCACACGATGCCGCTTCCCGCCTCGGCCAGGTCGATCAGCGCCTCTGGGTTGTTGGTGTGCAGCGTACCTTCGGGGGCGTGGACGATGTTGCGGCCGCCCTTGCGATAGTTCCAGCGCGCCGAGCGGCCAAGGCTGGCCGAGAAGTAGCCCAGGCAATTGTGGCCCGCCAGCTCTTGCGGCGTCATGGGCCGGCCATGCCTGGCGACATAGGCGGGCGCCGCGCAGGTGACAAAGCGTGCGTCGTAAATGCGCTTGGCCACCATGGTGGAGTCTTCGAGCGCCCCGACGCGCAGGATCACATCGACCTCCTCTTCGGTCAAATCGACGAAGCGATCACCCAGGGTCACCACCACCTTGACATCGGGATAGCGCGCAGAGAAACCCGGTAGCGCCGGCGTGACATACATGTGCCCCAGGCCCGTCGGAATCTCCACGCGCAGCCTGCCTTGCGGCTTGCTTTGCGTCTGCTTCAGGGCATTCTCGGTTTCCTCAATCTCCGCCAGCAGGCGACGGCACCGATCAAGGTAGGCGCGGCCATCGTCTGTCAGGCTTACCTTGCGGGTGGTGCGCGTCATCAGCCGCACCCCGAGATGGGCTTCGAGATTGCGGATTGCGGTCGACACGCTGGCCGGCGCAAGGCTGAGCCGCTCGGCCGCCTTGCTGAAACTTTCCAGTTCCGCAACGCGGGAAAATATTTCCATCGCGTGGAGTTTATCCATGCCGGTCTCCGAACCTGTTCACTGTGAAAGCCACATGACTGCAGTTTTCTGAATTATTCAATAAAAGCGAATTATCAATTAGATTTTAATGTATTTATTAATCTTTAAATAAGCAATATAGTTTGCGCCATCAAACAACCGTACGCACCAAAGGAAATTGAAATGGAACTGACGTCGATGTTGCAAAGCGTGATCGCTGCCGGTGTGGCGGTCATCGTTCTGGCGCTGGTAATCGAGGGTGCGTCGCAGTAACTGCCCTTGCAAAAGCCCCCCCCGCGGCATCCGCCCCGGGGGTCTCGTGAAGGAGTCAAACATGTCCGATATTCTGATTTCCCTGTTGATGCTGGCCCTGTTCGGAACCGCGTGGGCGTTTCTGTTCAAGATTGGCGGCCTGGACTGGCTGGTTGACGCGCGCCTGGCAACGGCACGTCGCATGCTGTCGGATTCGAGGTTTGCCTTCGACGGCGAGATGCACGTCACCGCGAAACAACCCAGCGAAGGACAGGGTGTCGCTGTCGCCGCAAGCAACCATTCCGGCTGGATGCCACGCCCGTTCGTACACGCCTAACGGCACAAGTTGTCTCCTCATCGCCTCTCCTCCTTGGCGATGTTCCAAGCGGCTCACTTCGGTGAGCCGCCTTTTTTTGTGCCCGCTCCGGTTTTTCGGTATCCTCGCGCCTTTGCCGCTTGCATTACGCGACCAGATGCCGTCCGCTGCTTCATCCCCTCCCCGTTTGACGCGACGCCGCATCGTCACTGCGGCAGCGCTCGCGTCCGTTTGCAGCACCGCATCGGCTCAGCTCAATCTGGTCGACAGCGAGGGCCGTGCGATTGGCGCGCTCGAAGCGCCGTTCCTGACGTCGCCCGAAGGAATCGTCAAGATCATGCTTGACCTGGCGGGTGTCGGTGCCCAGGACATGGTCTATGACCTCGGCTGCGGCGACGGCCGCATCGTGATTGCTGCCGGGCTGCGCGGCGCACGCGGGGTCGGGGTCGACATTGACCATGACCTGATCGCAAACGCAAAGGTCGCCGCCAGGCAGGCGGGCGTAGCCGATCGCGTCAGGTTTGAACGGGGCGACTTGTTCGAGATGGATTATCGGGATGCCACCGTAGTGATGCTGTACCTCAGCGAGCGGCTGAACCTGCAACTCTGGCCGAGACTGCAGGCGCAGCTCAAACCCGGGGCGCGCATCGTGTCGCATCGATTCAAGATGGGCGACATCCGGCCCGAGCGCACCGTGCATATCGACAATCGCGACATCTACCTCTGGAGAATTTGACCATGGCAAAAAAGCATCAACGCGCTGCTGGCATCGCGTTCAGCGCCCTCCTGGGATGGGCCGCACTGTGCGCGTCCGGCACGACACAGGCACAGAGGGCCGGAAGCTATGAACCGACCTACGGCCAGGAGGGCAAGGATGTGATCTGGGTGCCCACCCAGCCGGCCACCATCGAACGCATGTTGCGCATGGCGCAGGTGACCCCGCAGGACGTGGTGGTGGATCTCGGGTCCGGTGACGGCAGGATCACCATTGCAGCAGCCAGGGACTTCGGCGCCCGTGCATTCGGCTACGAGTACAACCCCGACATGGTCGAATTGAGTCGCCGAGACGCGGAAAAAGCCGGCGTCGCGGCCAAAACCGAATTCCGCAAGGCTGATATTTTCGATACGGATTTCTCGCATGCCTCGGTAGTCACCATGTACCTGCTGCCACACCTGAACGTGAAATTGCGGCCGATCCTCCTCAACATGCGCCCGGGTATTCGCGTGGTGTCGCACCAGTTCGACATGGGCGATTGGAAACCGGACGAGGTCTCGGACGTCAGTGGCCGCCGCATCAATTTCTGGCTGGTGCCAGCCAGGGTCGAGGGGGACTGGAAGCTGTCGTTTCCCGGCCACGACTACACGCTTACCTTGCGGCAGGAATATCAAATGATTTCCGGATGGATGGCGCCCGGACCGGGCCAGATGGGCCTGCGTGATGCGGTACTGACCGGCGCCGCGATCCGGTTTTCAATGATCGACGAACAGGGCAAGCTGCTCGCTTTCAGCGGCATGGTCAACGGCAGTCGCATCAGCGGATCCGTGACGCCGCAGGGCGGCAAGCCGGAAACGTTCAGCGCCACGAAATCCGCGCAATGACCGGGGCCACGCCCCCGGGCACTGCCAACGTGAGTTCGGACGCCGATGCGCCGCAGCGTGTCCTGACGGTCAAGGACGCCGTCTTCCTGACCGTCGGCATCGTCATCGGTGCCGGCATCTTCAAGGCGCCGTCGCTGGTCGCCGGTGCCGCCGGCAGCGAGGCCATGATGATTTTCGCCTGGGTGCTCGGCGGGGCGATTACGCTCATCGGGGCCCTCACGTATGCGGAGCTGGCGTCCACCTTTCCGAGCGCCGGCGGCGATTATCATTTCATCCATCTGGCCTACGGAAAACGGCCTGCGTTCCTGTTTGCGTGGGCGCGCGCGACCATCATCACCACCGGATCGATCGCATTGCTGTCGTTCGTGTTCGGCGATTATGCCTCGCAGGTCTACTCGCTCGGGCCGCACTCTCCCGCACTTTACGCGTGCGCAGTAGTCCTGGTGTTGAGTGCCATCCACTGGGTAAGCACACGCGCATCGAGCACCACGCAGAACTGGCTGACCGGTCTTGAAGTCGCCGGCTTGGCGCTTGTGGCGGTTGCCGGTTTTGTCGCGCCTGCTGCCGCACCTGCAGCCGCCAGCGCGGCGGACACCGGCACGGCGGCATTCGGTTTTGCGATGGTGATGGTGCTGCTCACGTTCGGCGGCTGGAGCGAAGTGGCATACATTTCGGCGGAGATGTCAGGCGACAAGCGCGGCATCGCGCGCGCCCTGATCATGAGCATCCTCGTGGTCACCGCCCTCTACCTGATGGTCAATCTGGCCTACCTCAAGGCACTCGGTCTGCCGGGCATGGCTGCGTCGCAGGCGGTAGCGGCTGATGTCCTGAAGGCCGCTTTCGGCGATTGGGGAGGCCGGCTGATGAGTGTCATCGTGATGATCGCCACTCTGACGTCGATCAATTCAACGCTGATTGTCGGCGCGCGCTCGAGCTACGCCGCAGGGCGCGATTGGCCGGCGCTGCGTTTTCTCGGCGCATGGAGCACGAGCGGCAGCTCGCCGCGGCACGCGCTGGTGATGCAGGCCGTGCTTGCGCTCGGCCTGATCGGCTTCGGCGCTACCCAACGTGACGGCTTCTCCGCCATGGTTGATTACACCTCGCCGGTATTCTGGACATTCTTTCTTTTGGCGGGTCTTTCCATCTTCGTGCTGCGCAAGACGCATCCGGATGTCGAGCGGCCATTTCGTGTGCCGCTCTACCCGGTGGTTCCGGGGCTGTTTTGCGTGGCCTGCGCATACCTGCTCTATTCGAGCCTGGCCTACGTCAAGACCGGTGCGCTGTTCGGCGCCGGCTTGCTGGCAGTGGGCGCAGTGATTTCGCTGTTCCTCGGCAAGAAATAGGCAGGGCTGGGTGCCTCCTGCCCGGTTTCCGGCAGCCTTGACTCGGGCCTAGATCAGGCCCTGACAGCACCGGAACACAGAACCACGGGGAGACAGGTGCAAACCACACTGAGGCCGCCGGCAGAAAATAACCGGGGGTAGTCAATGTTCCAACGCGATGTGCCCGTCATCCACGTTTACGCCCGGAAAGCTCACGCAGGGCGCCAAACGGTTCCTGGATTTCCGAGAATATGCGCACTCCTTTTGGTGGGCGCATTACGACAGCCGAAGCGGCCCCCCCCGCCCAGATCTCCACGTGGTCGGGCAGCAATCGCCGTAACCGGAGCAAAGCCGGCCTGACGCGTCGCGCCGCAAAGGCAATGCTGAAGGATAGGGCGATCACATCTGCATCGCAAGCGGCGACCCCCAATTTCACATCATTGAAGGGAGCGTGAGACCCCATGCTGATGGTGTTCGCCCCCTGGTCGGCCAGCGCCGCCTCAGCCATGAGCAGCCCCAGCATATGGCGTTCTCCCGCCACAGCGGCGAACAGGATTGTTGGATAACCGCGCTTTGGCTTGCATGACAAAATCTCGGCATGCAAACAGCGCTCGATAACGCTGGTGCATAGGTGTTCACGATAGACTTCGATTTCCGTTCGTGGCCAGTCCGTGTTAAGCCCTTTAAGCAGCGGAACAATCGTGTTCAGAACGAACTCGGTGAGCGTTCCGGTGGCGCGAGCCTTAGCCAATAGCGCCCTGAGCCCCGAAACGTTTGATTGCTTGACCATTTCGATCAGCTTCAGAGTCGATTCACTCAAGCCAGGATCCGGGACGCAGTCGGCAGGGGCCTGCCGCAAACAAGCAAGTTCCATGGGGGACTTGCCGACGACCTGGCTGGGTCGATATCCGCCTTCCAAAAAGCGTTTGATCGCGAGGAGTTGGCCGACGGTCTCGAACGAGTATCCGGCTGCGCAGTCAGGCGAGGTGCTCAGCAAAGGGAATCCATAGCGCTGGCGCCACTTGCGCAATTGATCATTTCCGAAACCGGTTTCCCTTTCGATCTCAGTAGAGGGGACAAGAAGGCCTGTTTGCATGGACGGTCACCGCGATGAAATAACAATCTGTCCGGACTTACTTGTCACTGTCCGGACTTGTTTGTCACGGACAATAGCGTTACTGTACTCGATGTAGATGCAGTGCAGCAATAACTGATTGGAAAAATAAATCGATGAAGGATACAAAACCAAACATTCTCGCCATCGACGACCATCCGGTGAACCTGCTGACGCTGGTGGCGGCGCTGGAAGCGGACTCCCATCTGCAAATCGCCACCTCGGGCGCGGCGGGACTGGCCCTGGCGTCGCAGAGAGCGCCGGACCTGATACTG
>CANJDH010000139.1 GCA_947473125.1 Burkholderiales bacterium | reverse complement strand
TCAAGAAGCTCAATCTGCAGGACAAAATCAACCGTCGCATGATCAATGCCGACGACAAGTTGAAGGCGGTATTCGGTGGCAAGAAACAAGTCTCGATGTTCGAGATGACCAAACTGGTGAGCAATCACCTCAAGTAAGCCTTCAAGGTTTGCTTGAACTAAAAGCCCGCGTCGCAAGACGCGGGCTTTTTTATTGACAATTCCGGATCAACCGCCTCGCTGCAGGTTCACAAGTAGCGCAAGGTGCGCGCCGCCAGCGCGCCGCGGCGTATCGCTAGTGACCGGTAGCTGCGCAGGATGACCGCCTGCAAACTACGCCATGTGCGCTGCAATGCGCTGCGCTGGCGCCCGCCGTCTATCGCCACCTGGGCCGCGTTCAAGGCCGAGAACACGACGCTGTCGTCGTCGCGAATGAACAGGGTTTGCCCAGCTTCCAGGATATGGTCCTCCAGGTGGCCATCTTGCGTCACCCAAACGCTGCCGCGCTTGACCGTCACGGCGATGCGCGCGGCATGCTTGAGCGAAAACGACTCCTGAAAGTTCAGGCAAAAATCCAGATGATTAAAAACGGCTTGCATGACAGGCTCCTTTCGGATAACTTTTACTCAATTCCACTTGCGTTGATGCAACCATCAGATTCGATCGCATGGAGACCATTCTCACACTGCCAAGCCGAATCAACAAACGACCATCACGCCCACTTTGCATGAGAAAAACGCATCCGAAACCACGCCTGCCGCCGCTCGATGCCCTGCGCGGCTACGAAGCCGCAGCGCGCCTGCTGTCGTTTACCCAGGCGGCACAGGAGTTGTCCATTACCCAATCCGCAGTCAGCCGCCAGATCAAGACCCTCGAAGACACGATCGGCGTGCCACTGTTTGCACGGTTCAACCGGCGCCTCGCGCTGACCGAGGCGGGTGAAAAGCTCTATCGCAGCGCGTCCCGGGCACTGGCCGATATTTCAGCCACCATCAACGAATTGGCCGGCCCAAGCACTGAAGTGGTCACCGTGACGACACCTCTGTCATTCGCGTCGCTCTGGCTGGTGCCACGCCTGTCCGGTTTCAGGGCAATGCGCCCGGACATCGATGTGCGGATTGCCGCCAACGACAGCATTGTCTCCCTCGAGCGCGAACGCATGGATTGTGCAATCCGCTTTTGCGAACCGGAGGCGGCCCCCGGCGACGCGCGGGCCTTGATGCGCGAAGAAGCCTTTCCGGTCGTGAGTCCCAAGTTGTTGGGAAGCAAGCCAAAACCGTTGCGCACGCCGGCAGACCTGAAACACCAGGTCCTGCTCAAATACGAGGACGCGCAGGGCCGGGTGCCGCACCTCAACTGGGCCAACTGGCTGGCATTGTGGCAGGTACCCGATCTCAAGCCAGCCGGCACGCTCACCTTCTCGCATTACGATCAGGCCATTGCCGCAGCGGTCGAGGGCGAGGGCGTGGCAATCGGCCGCACCGCTCACGTGCGCCGCCTCGTCAAGCGCGGCCAGCTGATCCCCCTGTTTGACAACCGCATGGCTGTGCCGCGCCAGTACTTCATGGTGCTGGCCCGCGGCAGCCGGCATCGCCCGGAAGTCCGGGCGTTCGCCGACTGGGTGCTTGACGAGGCGAAGCACGACTGACCTCCGCTGGCGTTGCACCCCGCAGCATCCGCCCTGCGAGCGGCGTCCCGCAGAATCCTGTTGATTATTCTTCTTTGTTGACGGCGTCCCAAAGCCGCCGTATGCTCAACACAGTTATTCGGGCCGGCGAAAAGCGTGCTTCAGACACGCGGCAACCAAGGGAACTGCCCCGGAAACGCCCCCAACCAAAGGAGAAAGTCATGACAGTTTCCGTCACCCTGACGGTCAACGGCAAGGCGGCATCGGCATCGGTCGATCCACGCATGCTGTTGGTTCATTTGTTGCGCGACCAGCTGCAACTCACCGGCACCCACGTCGGCTGCGACACGGCGCAGTGCGGCGCCTGCACCATCCATCTCAACGGCCGCGCAGTCAAAGCCTGTTCGATGCTGGCGGTACAGGCCAACGGCGCGAACGTAACCACGATCGAAGGCCTGACCGGGAAAGGCGACAAGATGCACCCGATGCAAGAGGCCTTCCGCGACTGCCACGGACTGCAATGCGGCTTCTGCACCCCGGGCATGGTGATGTCGGCCTGCCAGTTGCTGGCCGACAACCCGAAACCGACCGAAGCGGAAATCCGCGCCGGCCTGGAAGGCAACATCTGCCGCTGCACCGGATATCACAACATTGTGAAGGCGGTGCAGCAAGCCGCCGCGCAGGCTTAAGGAGCCGCCATGACCGACATGTCCATGAGCCCCATGAACCAAATGGGAAAGCCGATCCTGCGCCGCGAAGACCAGCGCTTCCTGACCGGCAACGGCCAATACACCGACGACATCCACCTGCAGCGCGAAACCGCCGGCGTGTTCCTGCGCTCGCCGCACGCGCATGCACGCATCAAATCGATCAAGCTTGAGGCCGCGCAAAAATCTCCGGGCGTGATCGCCATCTTTACCGGCCAGGACCTCGCAGACGCCAAAGTTAACGGCCTGCCCTGCGGCTGGCTGATCAACAACAAGGACGGCACGCCGATGAAAGAACCGGCGCACCCGTGCCTGGCCCAAGGCAAGGTGCGCCATGTCGGCGACCAGGTGGCGCTGATCGTGGCCGAAACCCAATGGCAGGCAAGGGACGCGGCCGAACTCATCGAGGTTGATTACGAGGTGCTGACCGCCGTAGTCGATACGGCCGGCGCCAATAGCGCCACAACGCTGGTGCACGACGACGTGCCGGGCAACCTGTGCTACGACTGGGGCCATGGCGACAAGGCCGCGACCGAAGCGGCGTTTGCCAAAGCTGCCCACGTCACCAAGCTCTCGTTCGTCAACAATCGACTGATCCCGAACGCGATGGAACCGCGTGCGGCGATCGCCTCCTACACCAAGCACGACGACAGCTACACCCTGCACGTGGCCAACCAGAACCCGCATGTCGAGCGCCTCCTGATGTGCGCCTTTGTGCTCGGCCTGCCCGAGAGCAAGGTACGCGTGATCGCACCCGACGTCGGCGGCGGCTTCGGCTCCAAGATCTTCCTGTACGCCGAAGACGTGGCGCTGGTGTGGGCCTCGAAGCGGGTCGGACGGCCGATCAAGTGGACCGCCGAGCGCAGCGAGTCGTTTCTCACCGACGCGCATGGCCGCGACCACGTCAGCACCGCCGAAATGGCGATGGACGCAAACGGCAAGTTCCTCGCGCTACGCGTCTCGACCACCGCCAACATGGGCGCCTACCTGTCGACCTTTGCCTCGGCGGTACCGACGATCCTCTATGCCACCTTGCTGGCGGGCCAGTACGCGACGCCGGCGATCTATGTCGAGGTCAAGGCGGTGTTTACCAACACGGCGCCGGTCGATGCCTACCGCGGCGCCGGCCGCCCCGAGGCAACCTACCTGGTCGAGCGCATCGTCGAGCAATGCGCGCGCGAGATGAAGATCGATCCGGTCGAAATCCGCCGCCGCAACTTCATCAAGACCTTTCCGTACGCCACCCCGGTCGGGCTCACCTACGACGTCGGCGATTACGACGCCACCCTCACCAAGGTGCTCAAGCTGGCCGACGTGGCCGGCTACCCGGCACGCAAGGCGGCCTCGGCCAAAAACGGCAAGCTGCGCGGCCTCGGTTACTCGTGCTACATCGAGGCCTGCGGCATCGCACCGTCGAACATCGCCGGAGCGCTGGGCGCACGCGCCGGCCTGTTCGAAGCCGGCGAGGTGCGGGTCCATCCGACCGGCACCGTGACCATTTTCACCGGCTCGCACAGCCACGGCCAGGGCCACGAAACCACGTTTGCCCAGGTGGTGGCCTCGAAGCTCGGCATCCCGATCGAAAACGTCGAAATCGTCCACGGCGACACCGGCCGCGTGCTGTTCGGCATGGGCACCTACGGCAGTCGTTCGCTCGCCGTCGGCGGCACCGCCATCGTCAAGGCGGTCGACAAGGTGATCGCCAAAGGCAAAAAGATCGCCGCGCACCTGCTCGAAGCGGCCGACACCGACATCGTGTTCGAAAACGGCGAGTTCAAGGTCGCCGGCACCGACAAGAAGGTGCCGTTCGCCCAGGTCTCTCTCACCGCCTACGTGCCGCACAACTACCCGCTCGACAAGTTGGAGCCCGGCCTCAACGAAAACGCGTTCTACGACCCGGCCAATTTCACCTTCCCGGCCGGCTCCTACGTGTGTGAAGTCGAGGTCGACCCGGCTACCGGCGTCACCGAAGTCTGCGCCTTCTCGGCGGTCGACGATTTCGGCAACATCGTCAACCCGATGATTGTCGAAGGCCAGGTACACGGCGGAATTGCCCAGGGCCTCGGTCAGGCACTCCTGGAGAGCTGCATCTACGACAAGGAAACCGGCCAGTTGCTCACCGGCTCCTACATGGACTACGCGATGCCGCGCGCCGACGACCTGCCCAGCTTCAAGGTCGACAACTGCGTGACGCCGTGTTCGCACAATCCGCTCGGCGTCAAGGGCTGCGGCGAAGCCGGTGCCATCGGCGCGCCGCCCGCCCTGATCAACGCCATCACCGACGCGCTCGGGGTGCGCGACCTCGAAATGCCGGCCACGCGCGAGCGTGTATGGCGTGCCGCCCAGGCGCGCGCCTGAGTCCGCACCCAACGACTAGGAGAACAGCATGTACGCATTCGAATATCAAAACCCGAGCACTGCCGCAGCCGCCATCGGTTCAGCAAAAGGCGATGCACGCTTTCTGGCCGGTGGCCAAAGCCTGGTGCAGGCCATGAAGCTGCGCCTGTCCCAAACCGGCACGCTGGTGGACCTGAGCGGCATCGCCGAACTCAAGGGCATCAGCGTCGCCGGCAGCAATGTCATCATCGGCGCGATGACCCGGCATTCCGAGGTGGCCCGTTCGGCCGAGGTGAAACAGGCGATTCCGGCCCTGGCCGACCTGGCCGGCGGCATCGGTGACCAGATGGTGCGCAACCAGGGAACCCTCGGCGGCTCGATTGCCAATGCCGACCCTGCCGCCTGCTACCCGGCAGCCATCCTCGGCCTGGGAGCCACCATCAAGGCCTCAGTGGGCCAAAAGGAGCGCGCGATTACCGGCGACAGTTTCTTTACCGGCCTGTTCGAAACCACGCTGGCCCCCGGGGAACTGATCACCTCAGTGGAGTTTCCGGTACCGGACTGTGCGGCCTACGTGAAGTTCAAGCAACCGGCCTCACGCTTTGCCCTGGTCGGCGTGTTCGTCGCCAAATTCGGCAGCACGGTGCGGGTCGCGGTCACGGGAGCGAAATCCTCGGTGTTTCGCGCTACCGACATTGAGGCGGCACTGTCAAAAAGCTTCACGCCGGAGGCCGCCGCTGCGGTCAAGGTGTCGGCAAACGGCATGAACGGCGACATGCATGGCTCGGCCGAATACCGCGCAGCCATGGTGTCGGTGATGGCCGGGCGCGCGGTGGCCAGGGCCCTCGGTTAAGACGGCCGACCCTGCCCCGCAAAAGCGGGAATCCGGTGTCGTTACAATCGGCACTGGATTCCCGCTTTATTTTGCATAGCGACTGCCTCACGGAGCAATCATCATCGACGCAATCGAACAACTGCAGCAAAAACTCGCCGCGCACGATTACATCTGCGACGACCGACTCGCCACCGTCCTGTACCTGGCGCTGGAAATGCGCCGCCCCCTGTTCCTTGAAGGTGAGGCTGGTGTCGGCAAAACCGAACTGGCCAAGGTGTTGAGCCTGGTGCTCGATACCAGCCTGATTCGCCTGCAGTGCTATGAGGGTCTCGGCATTGCCGAGGCCGCCTACGAATGGAATGCCGCGCGCCAGCTGATGGAAATCCGCATGGCCGAAGCGGCGCACGACACCGACAAGACGCGGCTGGAGCGCAACCTGTATCGCCGCGAAATGCTGATCGAGCGGCCGCTGCTGCAGGCGCTGACGCAGGACAAGTCCCCGGTTCTGCTGATCGATGAGCTCGACCGCGCCGACGAACCCTTCGAGGCCTACCTGCTCGAAGTGCTGTCCGAATACCAGATCAGTGTGCCCGAGCTGGGCACCCTCAAGGCCGCGCACCCGCCGGTGGTGGTCATCACCTCGAACCGGACCCGCGAGATCCGCGATGCCCTGAAACGCCGCTGCCTGTATCACTGGGTCGAATTTCCCGACGCACGGCGCGAGCTCGACATCGTGCGGCGCCGCGCCCCCGGTGCCTCGGAAACGCTGTCGCGCCAGGCCGTCGAGTTCGTGCAGCGCATGCGTACCGTTGATCTGTTCAAGCTGCCAGGCGTGGCCGAAACCATCGATTGGGTCAACGCCCTCACCGCCCTCAATGTGCTGTCACTCGAACCCGATGCCGTCAAAGACACCTTGGGCGTATTGCTCAAGTACCGCGAGGACGTCAACCAGGTGATGGACGGCGAAGCCGGCCGCATCCTTGACGAGCTGCGCGCGGCGTCGATCCTGAAATAGGCTGCGTCGCGATGCGCGCCACCGGCAAGCTGGGCGAGAATATCGTGCACTTTGCACGCGTGCTGCGCAGCGCCGGCCTGCCGGTCGGACCAGACCGGGTGGTGCTTGCCCTGAAAGCCCTGGAGCACGCCGGCGTCGACCAGCGCGTGCGGGTCCACGCAGCGCTCTCTGCCGTGCTGATCGACCGGCACGAGCACCAGCCGGTGTTCGACAGCGCCTTCAATGCCTTCTGGAAAGACCCGAAACTGTTCGAGCGCCTCATGTACCTGACCCTGCCCAAGGTGCAGGGCCGCGGCAGCAAGGAAAATGAAAAACGCCAGAACCGCGTCCAGGATGCGCTCGCCGGTACCCAGACCCCGGGAGACCGCCCGGTGCAGACCCCTGCACAAGACGAAAAAATCGACCTTGAAGCGGTGCTCACGTTCTCCGACAGCGAGCGCCTGCAACGCGCCGACTTCGAAACCATGTCGGCCGAAGAGTTTGCGCTGGCGCGGAAAATTGCCGAGACCCTGCCGCTGCCGATTCCACCCGTGCTCACCCGGCGCCACGCCTCGGCTGCACGCGGCGCGCTCGACCTGCGCGCCATGGCGCGCCACAGCGCGCGTGACCCGTTCTCGGCCACCCTCAGCTTCAAGCGCCGCAAGCGGCGCGACCCGCCGCTGGTGGTGCTATGCGACATCTCCGGCTCGATGCAGCGCTACTCGCGCGTGTTCCTGCACTGGATCCATGCGCTGACGCGCAAACACGGCAATGTCAGTACCTTCACGCTCGGTACACGCCTGACCCCGATCACGCGCTGCCTCAAGGCGCGCGATGTCGATGAGGCCATGAAGGCTGCGGGGGCGATTGCCAACGACTGGCATGGCGGCACACGCCTGAAAACCTGCCTGGCCGAGTTCAACCGCACCTGGGCGCGCCGGGTGCTCACCGGCAATGCCTCGGTGCTGCTGTTTACCGATGGCCTGGAGCGCGACGACGGCGGCGGCCTGGGCGAAGAAGCGCGCCGGCTCAAGCGCCTGGCGCGCAAGGTGGTCTGGCTCAACCCGCTGCTGCGCTTTGACGGGTTTGAACCAAAGGCCGCCGGCATCCGCGCAATCCTGCCCCATGTAGACGCTTTTTTGCCCGCGCACAACCTCGATTCGTTGCGCGACCTGGGCGCGGTGCTTGCAGCGGGCAGCCGCCCTCAGGAACGGCTCCAGAAGCCTGCGTGAGCCGCTGCGGCTTCCTCTTCGAGAGCCGGCCCTGCTACCTCGATACGCCGCTGACCACGCGCAAACACCTCACGGCAAGGCAGCGAAAAGGTCGGATTCTCCGGGTGGTCGCCAGTCAGTTCACGCAGGCGCCGCTCAGACAGGGCGTAAACGACGCGGCCAATACCGCACCAGTAGATGGCCCCGGCGCACATGGCGCAAGGCTCGGCGCTGGTATACAGGGTCGCGCCGGCCAGTTGTGCTGCGCTGGCGGCGCGAAACGCCGCTTGTGCCGCGCGCAATTCGGCATGTTGTGTCGGGTCGCCATGCGGCGGAAGGCTGTTATTGCCGGCCTCGGCAAGCACGCTTCCGTCCGCCGCCACCACGGTCGCGGCAAAGGGGTGCCGGCCCTCGGCGCGCGCCTCGACTGACAGGGAAATCGCGCGCTGCAGGCGGTACAGGTCAGATTCGGGCAAGGTCATTGCGGAATGTGAAGCCCTCGTGTCCTGTGCGGTCCGGTGCGTACCGAGGCCGCATCAAACCCGCAGTTCCGGCAGCTTGTCGCCCTTGACCACGAAGTTCAGCGCCAAACCATTGTTGCAATAACGCTTGCCGGAGGGCTTCGGGCCGTCGTCGAACACATGGCCCTGGTGCCCGCCGCAGCGAACGCAATGGTATTCGGTGCGCGGCAGGATCAGCTTGAAGTCGGTCTTGGTGGCGAGCGCATTGGCCAGCGGCGTATGAAAACTTGGCCAGCCGGTACCGCTCTCGTATTTGGCCGCGCTGTCGAACAGCGGCAGGTTGCACGCAGCGCAGACGAATGTGCCGGCGCGCTTTTCGGCGTTGAGCGGGCTGGAACCTGCGCCTTCGGTGGCTTCTTCAAACAACACGCGGTAGCTGGCCGCCGGCAGCAGTTTTTTCCATTCAGCCGAAGATTTGACTAGCGGCTTGACCGCTGCGGCGGCTTGCGCCATGGCACCGCTGCTAAACAATGCGGCAAGGGCCGATAGGCGGGCAAGAAAGGTGCGGCGAGGCATGGTCAGACTCCTTGGTTGTGTTGATTGTTCCGCGACGTCTTCGATTGCGGTTTGGATACAGCCATTTACGGCAGTGGCCGAGGTTTGGATGCGGCCTGGTGTGGTTTAAGCGGTGAATCCCATGCTGCGTTTGTCGAAGGCGATCGCCTTGATCAGCACGTAGACTGCCATTCCGGGTACCAGCTGCATCTCGTCGACCGACAAGCGCGAAATGCGTGCCGGCACCTCCTTGCCGGCGATGCGCACCCGCACCTCGGAGATCGCGCCCTTGCCAGGGTCGATGGCCACCACCTCGCCGGGGAGGACATTGCGAATGCTCAGGCCTTCGGGTTTGCGCACAGCCAGCGTCAGGTCGCGCGCGCGCAGGCGCACCCGCACCCGGCTTCCGATCGGCGCGTCGAGCCCGGGGGCAACCAATGTGCCGCCATTGCCAAAGCGGAACGTGGTCAGGAAATAGCGTTCGTCGTGCGCCACGGCTTCGGCTTCGATCAGGGCTCCGCCTTCAAAGCGCCCGGTGTGCGGGCGCAGGTCGGCACGGTTGAAAATCTCCTCCACCGACGCGCAGGCCAGCACCCGGCCCTGGTTCATCAGCGCCACATCATCAGCCAGGCGCGTGACCTCGCCGATCGAATGGCTCACGTAGACGATGCGCACCTTGAGCTCGTCGCGCACCCGTTCAACCAATCGCAGGATCTCACTACGCCGGCCGGCATCGAGCGAGGCCAGCGGCTCGTCCATCAGCAGGATGCGCGGGTTCGAGAGCAGCGCGCGGCCGATCGCGACGCGCTGCTTTTCGCCGCCGGACAGCGCGGCGGGGTGGCGCTCAAGCAGTGCTTCGATCCCGAGCAGCGCAATGACCTGGTCAAAGCTGATTGAACGCGTGCCGGCGCGCCCGGCGCCATACAACAGGTTTTGCCG
>CANJDH010000138.1 GCA_947473125.1 Burkholderiales bacterium | reverse complement strand
GGCATCGATGCGATCCAGCACTTTCAAACCACCTGCATCGATCAACGCGAGCAGTTCGTCACGGGTACGCAATCCCAGATGCTCGGCCAGGTCGGACAGAATCAGCCACGCCTCGCCATGCTGCGCGAGACGCGCCGCCACGCCGGCGAGAAAACCGCGCAACATGCGGCTCTCAAAGTCGTAGATCGCGTGTTCGAGCGGCGCACTGGGTCGCGCCGGCACCCAGGGCGGGTTGCATACGATCAGCCCGGCCTTGGGAAGTGCGGTTGAAGGTGGAAACAGGTCTGCCTGAACCACATCAACCTTCCCGGTCATGCCGAGGCGCTTGATGTTCTGGCGAGCACATGCCAGGGCACGCGGGTCCTGGTCGGTGGCCACCACGCGCTTGACGCCACGCCGCGACAGCACTGCCGCGAGCACGCCGGTGCCGGTGCCGATGTCGAATGCCAGATCGGTTGCCGACAGCGGCGCCTCGTTGACCAGCTTCACGTATTCGCCGCGCACCGGCGCGAACACGCCGTAGTGCGGGTGAATCCGATCTTCCAGCGCCGGTACCTCAACGCCTTTTTTGCGCCACTCATAGGCGCTGATCAGGCCGAGCAACTCACGCATCGACGCCACATAGCGGACCGCGGCCTCGCCTTTCGGCTCCTCTCCATAGGCTTCGATGCAGGCACGCCGCACGTCAGGTGCGCGGCGCAGGTCGATGCTGTGGTCCGGCTCGAACTGCAGCAGCAGCATGCCAAGGATGCGGGCGCGCTGCGCCTGTGCCATGCGGTGCAGGTGAAACGCCTCGGCCGGCGTCGGGGCCGGCTTCTCCGGCGGCGCCACCACCGCCTGCTTGTCGGTGCTGCGCGGTGGTTTCTTGACCGGCTTCTGATCGACACGCCGCACCAGCGCCTGCAGCAACTGACGCGCATTCTGGAAATCGCCGCGCCACAGCAGGGCCGTGCCTTCGCAGGCGAGGCGGTAGGCACGATCCGCGTTCATCGTGTCGTCGGCAACCACCACGCGTTTCGGCGGCGCCACACCGCCTTCCGAGCGCCAGCGTGCCGTGTGGGTGGCACCCCGCTCCTGCCAGCTCACGGTTGGAAAGGCCGAGGGATGGGCCGAGGTGGTGTCTGCCGATGCAGGGGCACTTGTTGCCTGGTTCATGTGAAGCTTTCATTCGGCCCAAGCAGGCGCCATTTTCCCTGTGGCAAATCGCCAAGCGAGACCGCGCCGATGCGCACCCGCTTCAATCCGAGCACCTGCAACCCGACCGCTTCACACATGCGCCGGATCTGGCGTTTGCGCCCCTCGCGCAGGATGAAGCGCAACTGGTCGGCGTTTTGCCAGGTCACCCTGGCCGGGCGCAGCACCTTGCCGTCCAGGCTCAGGCCGTGGTTCAGGCGTTTCAGGTCGGCAGCGGGCAAGCTGCCGCCCGGTTTGCCGTATTGCACGCGCACCAGGTATTCCTTTTCGACTTCGGAGTTGTCGCCGATCAGCTGTTTGGCGATGCGCCCGTCCTGCGTCAACACCAGAAGCCCGGTCGAATCGATGTCGAGCCGCCCCGCCGGGGCCAGCCCGAGCAGCTCCTTGCGCTGCACCGGCGCGGCCGCAGGGCGCTGCGGCGCCTGCCACTGGTTTTCCGGCAACACCAGCACGCTGGCCGGCTGGTAGCCGTCTTCCGCCTGGCCGCTCACATACCCGATCGGCTTGTGCAGCAACACCGTGTGGCGGCGCGCCTGCTCGTTGGTGGCGCGCTTGTCGATGCTGATCTTCTGGTGCGGCAGCACCTTGAACCCGAGGATCGCCACCGCGCCATCGACGCTGACCCAGCCACGCTCGATCCAGTCGTCGGCCTCGCGGCGCGAGGCGAGGCCCAGCTCGCTCATGCGTTTCGACAGGCGGATCGGTTCAGGCTGGCTCATGGCATCGGGGAGAACCCAGAACTGGCCCGGAAACCCTTGGTGGGAGCGGGTTTCAGACTGGCTTCGGAGAGGCGCATGATACACCGCCACGCCCTGCGATGCGGCGCGTCGGGCGCGGGCCCTGCGCCGGGTCAGGGCTTGATGTAGGAGAACTGTTGGCGCGATTGCAGATTGGCGATGCGCACCACGCCCGAGGGGGTGAAACCGGGGCCGAGGATGAACTGGTCCTTCTTGAGATTGCGGTTCTTCAGGGTGATTTCGCAAATCTCGAATTTCACGCCGCGCGACGACAAATCGCCCACCAGGGCGGCGAACTCCTGGTTGTTGCCGGTCTTCGCACCTTCCATCAGGAAATCCACCCCCTCGGCATGCGCGACGGCGACGATCTGCGCCTTGGGGTCGACATCGAGGTGGTTACGGATGTTGCGCAGACCCTTGGTGGCCTGGGCAATGCCGCTATCGAAGTGATAGACCACCTTGTCCTGGGCGCCAGCCGCGCATGCAGAGGCGGCCAGGGCCAGGGCAGCAACGAGTTGCATCAAGCGTTTCATGGAGCACTCCTGTTCGGATGGGCCGGGCAAGGTCGGTAGCTTGCGCAGCCAGGGCAGAGGGAGGCAGATGCTACCTGAAGTACCGATGGTCCGTGGTACCGATGGTCCGTGCTGCAGGCGGAGCCACTCACCCTGTCCCCGTTCGACCAATGATCCCTCAAGCATCCGGCAGTGGGTGAAAAGTCGCTCTTTTCGACGCATCGGGTCGAGCCGACATGTCCACAATGACCAAATTGATGAAAACATCCATCGCCAAGGGTTGACGACATGCATCTGGCTCTACCTTTCCCAGCCGAAGTCCCTCCAGGACGTTCCCTTGGCATCAGCAGCCTGGTCGCCGCCACTGCTCTGGTGGGGCTCACTGCGCAATCCAGCGGGCCGCTGGCGGCTTGCCTGGTCGCTTTCACGGCCGCCGGCGGCGCGTGGGCCGTGTACCGCATCAGGTGTGACGCCAATGCTCTGAAGGCAGAGCTGTCGACATTGCGGGAAGACCTGGCGCAATTGCATCAGGCGACGGCAACATCCGATGCCGACCTGCGCGCCATTGTCGTCCAGGTTGCACCGATCTGGCGCTCCAACCTCGATGCGGTGAAAGCGCAGTCGAGCACCGCCGTCATCGAGCTTCTTGAAGGCATGACCGGCCTGCTGGCGCAGTTCGAGAAAGCCGGCTTCACACGCAACCAAAGTGCCGTGACCCTGGCGGACCAATTTGATGGCGTGGGCGCGCTGGCCGGGGTCCAGCGGCAGCTCGAACCGGTGGTGGCGGCGTTCACCAACGTGGTGCAGGGCAAGGAAGCCTTGCTGCGCGAAATGGAGGCCCTCGCGGGCATCGCTGCCGAGCTCCAGCCGATGGCCGTCGACGTCGCGAAGATTGCGGCCCAGACCAATCTGCTCGCGCTCAACGCCGCCATCGAAGCCGCCCGCGCGGGCGACGCAGGGCGCGGCTTTGCCGTGGTCGCCAACGAAGTGCGCAAGCTGTCGACATCATCGGGCGCCACCGGTGCGCGCATGAATGAAAAAGTAGCTCATGTCACGCGCATCATCGAATCAACCGTCGCGACCGCGCGCCAGGTGGCCGGTCGCGAACGGATTCTCGCCGACGATTCAGCCAAGACCGTCAACGACGTGATTGCCGGGATGCGCCAGGCGATGGACGTGCTCACCCAGGAAAAAAACCATCTGCTCGAACGCGGCGCAGCACTGCAGGGCAGCGTCGAGCAAATGGTGGTGGCGTCGCAGTTCCAGGATCGCATTTCCCAGATGATCGCCGTGGTGCACGACGACCTGGCCCATTTGGCTGCAGCCGCCAGCGACCCGGCGGCGCCCCTGCTCACGCCGGATGCCTGGATGCGGCGCCTTGAAAGCACCTACACCATGCACGAAGAACGTCAGATGCACACGGTCGGCACCGGCGCCCCGGCGGCTGCGGCCGACACCTCGGATATCACGTTCTTCTAATTTCACACTTCACATTTCATATTTCATATTTCACATACCCGGCTTCGCATCGAGCAAAGGCACCCATCATGGCAAAAACAATTCTCGTCGTCGACGACTCCGCCAGCTTCCGGCAAGTGGTGGCCCTGACCCTCAAAGGCGCAGGGTATGACGTGGTCGAGGCAGGCGACGGCAAGGATGCGCTGACCAAGCTCGACGGCCGCAAGATCCACCTGATCATTTCCGACGTGAACATGCCCAACATGGACGGCATCGCGTTCCTCAAGCAGGTCAAGCTGCACCCGAACTACAAGTTCACCCCGGTGGTGATGCTGACCACCGAAGGCCAGGACGCCAAGAAAAACGAAGGCCGTGAAGCCGGCGCCAAGGCGTGGATCGTCAAACCCTTCATGCCGCCGCAGGTGCTCGATGCGGTGGCCAAGCTGGTGCTGCCATGAGCGCGCGCGTCGATCTGCCCGCAGAGTTCAACATCTACGCCGTCGCCGATGTCTGGCGCAGCGTCAACGCCGGCCTGCCGGGCGCAGGCAGCAGCGACGCCCTGGCAATCGACTGCGCGCAGCTGCGCGAAATCGACGCCGCCGGGGTTCAGGTTTTGCTGTCCCTGGCGCACACCGCCAGGCAGCGCGCCATTGCACTGCAGTTCGAGTCGATGCCGGCGTTCCTGAGCGAGCGCCTGCAGGCGCTCGGCGCCGCCGACCTGTTCGCCACCAGCCACGATGGAGAGACACGCCATGAGTGAAGACATTCTTGACCAGGCACGCGCCCTGTTTTTTGCCGAGGCGCGCGAAATGTGCGAGCAGATCGAGTCGTCACTGCTGCAACTCGAAGAAGACCCTGCCGACCGCGAACTGCTCAACGCGCTGTTTCGCGCCGCCCATACCATCAAGGGCTCGGCCGGCCTGTTCGGACTTGATGCCGTGGTGGGCTTCACCCACCACGTGGAGAATTCCCTGGACCGGCTGCGCGAAGGATTGATCAGCCTGGACATCAGCTTCACCTCGCTGCTGTTCGAATGCAGCGACCACATCAAGCTGATGCTGCGCGACGCCGAAAGTGCGCGTGACGGCGCCGCTCCCGATCCGTCGGTCGAGCAGGCCTCGGGCGGGCTGGTCGTACGGCTCGCGCCCTTCACCGGTGCTTCTGCCGTCGCCCAATCCCCAGCTGTCGCGGCTGCCGCCGCAGGTGCGGGCGAGGCGCTGACCGACAACAAGAACTGGCATCTGTCGCTGCGTTTTGGCAAGGACACGTTTCGCGACGGATTCGACCCGCTCGCCATCATCAACTATCTGGCCACGCTCGGTGAAGTAATGTCGGTGCGGGTCCTGACCGAGCCGATTCCCGCGTTCGATGCGCTCGACCCGGAAAGCTGCCACCTGGGCTTCGAAATCAGCCTGCAGACCAGCGCTTCCAAGGAACAGATCGAATCCGCCTTTGACCTGGTGCGCGAGAGCTGCACGGTGCGCATCATCCCGCCGGACCGCAGGGTCGCCGACATCGTCGCCTTGATCGAGTCATCGGGCAACGGCGCAGCACACCTCGGTGACATCCTGGTCGACTCCGGCGCCATCACGCGCCACGAACTCGAGCAGGCATTGGCCACCCAGAACGCGGTGCCGGCCGGCGACACGACACGCGTGCTGCTCGGAGAAATGCTGGTCAAGGAGCGCATCGCCCCGGCCACCGCCGTCGACGCAGCCCTGACCCAGCAGACGCGCAACCGCGACGCCAAGACCGAAGAAGCGCGCTTTGTGCGGGTGCGCTCCGACAAGCTCGACGAACTCATCAACCTGGTCGGGGAACTGGTCATCGCCAGCGCCGGCACCACCATCCAGGCACAGAAGACCCGCGACTCGGCGCTGGTCGAATCGACCCTGTCGATGGGCCGCCTGATCGAAGAAATCCGCAACGGCGCGCTGTCGCTACGCATGGTGCCGATCGGCGAAACCTTCGCGAAGTTCAAGCGCGTGGTGCGCGATGTCGCGGGGGAACTGGCGAAAGAGGTATCGCTGGAAATCATCGGCGCCGAAACCGAACTGGACAAATCGGTGGTCGAGCACATCGGCGACCCGCTCATGCACCTGGTGCGCAACGCCCTCGACCACGGCATGGAAACGCCCGACGAGCGCGAAGCCGCCGGCAAGCCGCGTTGCGGCCGCGTGGTGTTGTCGGCCTGCCATGACTCGGGCGGCATCCTGATCAAGATCGAAGACGACGGGCGCGGCATCCGCCGTGACAAGGTGCTCGCCAAGGCGATCGAAAAAGGCCTGGTCGCACCAGGCGCCACGCCTGCCGACAGCGAGATCGACAACCTGATTTTTGAAGCTGGCTTCTCCACCGCTGACAAGGTCACCAACCTGTCGGGGCGCGGCGTCGGCATGGACGTGGTGCGGCGCAATATCGAAGGCCTGCGCGGCGCAGTGCGTATCCAGAGCGTCACCGGCGGCGGCACCACGGTGTCGATCCGGCTGCCGCTGACCCTTGCCATCATCGACGGCTTCCTGGTACGGGTAGGCGATTGCTCGTTCGTGATCCCGCTGTCCCACGTCATCGAATGCATCGACGGCGCAACCGCGCTGACCGGCGCCGCCAACGAAACCACCGGCATGCTCGCCTTGCGTGACGCAGCGCTGCCGGTGGTGCACCTGAACCGCATGTTCGGCATCAAGGCCGAATCGTCGCTGCGCCAAAGCGTGGTGGTGGTACGCAATGGCACGGAAAAAGCCGGTCTCGTGGTCGACCATCTGCTGGGTGAATTCCAGACCGTCATCAAGCCGCTGGGCAAGATGTTCCGCAACGTGCGCGGCATCGCCGGTTCCACCATCCTTGGCTCCGGCGAGGTCGGCCTGATCCTCGATATCGGGTCACTCACCGAGATCGCCCGCGCCCAGGCCGACGCGCACGAACACCAGCGCGGTTCGGCGTCCAGCTCGCAACGCGGGGCCGACCATGCAAACGCCTGAGAACGCACAGGTGGCTCCCGCTGCGGCAACACCGGCCGGCTTCGGCTGGGCTGACATCGCCGCCGATGCAAAAAGCTGTTTTGCCGTCTTCGCCCGCTTCGGCATGGGTTTCAGCCCGGAGCTGATCGCACCGCACGATGGCTCCTGTCACGACGATCTGGCGGAGCCTGCCCGAGCCTGCGCTTCCCACGCCTGCGTTTCCCGCGCCGCAGGCCTTTCAATGCAAGCCGGTGCGCCCGCCCATACCGCATCGCGCGCCCCCTGAGTATCCAGCGGCTCATCACGCACCCCGGAAGGAACATCATGAACACCACTCAAATCGCCCTGGTACAGGCCAGTTTCGCCAAAGTCGCTCCGATCGCCGCTGCCGCCGCCGAGATGTTTTACAAACGCCTGTTCGAGCTCGACCCGACCCTCTCGAAGCTGTTTCGCGGCGACATGACCGAGCAAGGCGCCAAGCTCATGGCGATGATCGGCGCCGCGGTACGCGGCCTCGATCGACTCGACACGCTCGTGCCGGTGGTGCAAAAGCTCGGGGTGCGCCACACCGCCTACGGCGTCCGCGACCAGGACTACGACACCGTCGGCGCCGCGCTGTTGTGGACGCTCGAAAAAGGATTGGGAACAGAGTTCACGCATGAAGTGCGGGGAGCGTGGACTGAAGTGTACGGATTACTCGCACAAACCATGAAAGACGCAGCAAAACCTCAACATCAATCGAAAGGAATCGCCATGTCAGATAGCAACGAGAAGATAGATTCGCGCGTATGGATCGGATTTGGCACTCCGGTCGTGTTGATGGCGGGAATGCTCGCTGTCGGCACGCAAACGCATAGCCAGGGGCTGATGGTCGGCCTGATGCTGTTTGCAATGGCAGCCACGGTGGCCGCCGGCTGGTATGTCGCGCAAGCGCTCAGTTCCGAGCTGGCCCAATTCCTCGGGGCCCAGGACGAAATGGCCAGGCAACATGAGGCCGGCATGATCGACCAGTTCATGGCGGTCGACAAGCTCAAAGGTCCATACGCGCGCATGGCGAAGTCGATCAACGAGCTGGTCGCCTCCCATATCGCTGTCAAGACGAAAATTGTCGAAGTGGTGTCACGCTATGCAACCGGCGACTACTCCCAGGCAATGGACCGCCTCCCCGGCCAGAAAGCACGAATTACCGATGCCATCGACCGGGTGCAAAGCAACTTCAAAACCGCTGCCGCTGCCGCTTCAGAAAGCGCGCGCATCAAGAGCGCGCTCGATGTCGCAGCGACCAACGTGATGGTCGCCGATAGCGAACTGAACATCGCTTATGTCAACGATTCGATCCGCGAAATGCTCGCAGCTGCCGAAAAAGACATCCAGAAAGACTTGCCGCAATTCAAGGCCAGTACCGTCGTCGGCACCAATATCGACACGTTCCACAAGAACCCGGCGCACCAGCGCAACATGCTGGCGAACCTGCGCTCCACCCACAAGACCGACCTGAAAATCGGCGGCCGCACCTTCAACCTGATCGTCAACCCGATCGCCGATGCCGCGGGCAAGCGCGTCGGTACCGTGGTCGAGTGGAAGGACGCCACCGCAGAGCTGGCCGCCCGCGAACGCGAGCAGGCGCTGTCGGCGGAGAACCTGCGCATCAAGAATGCGCTCGACAAGTGCTCGACCAACGTGATGATCGCCAACGCCGATTGCGAGATCGCCTACATGAACGAATCGGTCGGCGAGATGATGAAGGCCAACGAGAACGAGCTGCGCAAGACCCTGCCGCAGTTCGACGCGCGCCGCCTGATCGGCGCCAACATCGACATCTTCCACAAGAACCCATCGCACCAGCGCAACATGCTGGCCGGCTTGCGCAGCACCTACAAGACCGAAATCAAGGTCGGCAAACTGACTTTTGCCCTGATCGCCAACCCGATCCTGGACGTTGACGGCAAACGCGTCGGCACCGTGGTCGAGTGGAAAGACCGCACCGAGGAAGTCGCCGCCGAAGTGGAAATCGCCGGCATTGTCGATGGTGCGGTCAAGGGCGATTTCTCGACCCGCATCGGCGTCGAGGGCAAGCAGGGCTTTTTCCTGAACCTCGGTACCGGCATGAACCGCTTGCTCGAAACCAGCGAAGTGGGCCTCAATGAGGTCGTACGGGTGCTCTCCGGGCTGGCCAAAGGCGACCTGACGCAGCGCATCACCAACGAGTATGAGGGCATGTTCGGCCAACTCAAAAACGATGCCAACGCCACCGGCGAGCAGTTGTCCAAGATCATCACCGACGTACGCACCGCTGCCGACGCGCTGACCGGCGCATCGGAACAGGTCAGCTCGACCGCCCAGTCCTTGTCGCAGTCGGCGTCCGAGCAGGCCGCCGGCGTCGAGGAAACCACCGCGTCGGTCGAGCAGATGTCGGCTTCGATCGCACAGAACACCGAGAACGCCAAGGTGACCGATGCCAAAGCCACCAAGGCGGCGAAGGAAGCGGTAGAAGGCGGCGAAGCCGTCTCGCAGACCGTCGCGGCCATGAAGCAGATCGCCGCCAAGATCGGCATCGTCGACGACATCGCCTACCAGACCAACCTGCTGGCACTCAACGCGGCCATCGAGGCGGCACGCGCCGGCGAACACGGCAAGGGCTTTGCGGTCGTCGCGGCCGAGGTGCGCAAGCTTGCCGAGCGCAGCCAGGTAGCGGCGCAGGAAATCGGCCAACTCGCCGGCTCCAGCGTCACTGTCGCCGAGAAAGCCGGCAAGCTGCTCGAAGAAATGGTGCCATCGATCCGTGAAACCTCGGACCTGGTGCAGGAAATCACCGCAGCCTCGCAAGAACAATCGACCGGGGTCGGCCAGATCAACGGCGCGATGGGCCAGCTCAACACCTCGACCCAGCAAAACGCCTCGGCCTCCGAAGAGCTTGCGGC
>CANJDH010000137.1 GCA_947473125.1 Burkholderiales bacterium | reverse complement strand
TTCGCAGACCATCCCAGCCCCAGTGTCCACCCTCGAACATGCGGTATAGCGCCCCCAAATGCAAAAAGCCCAACCGTGATGGCTGGGCCAATTGCAAGAATCACAACAACAATTCGGTGGCACCCCAACCTGGGCTCGAACCAGGGACCATCGTCTTGGTCGGTGCACGTCGAGCTCGATAAAATCCACCCGGTTATCGCGGCGAGATTCCTGCTGCACCGATCACTTTCCTCCACTTCTCGTTCTCGGCACTAATGAAGCGCTCGAACTCGGCCGGAGTCGTGCCGCTTACTTCTGCATTCAACGCAGTCATCCGTTCTACTACTGCCGGTGTGCGTAGTGCCTCCGCCAATCGAGTGTTGAGTAACGCTAGGATTTGTGCCGACGTCTTCGCCGGAGCACTCAACCCGAACCAGATCGAGTAGTCATACCCGGGAAGCCCCGCCTCGCCCGAAGTGGGCAGATCTGGCAATGACGAAGCTCGCTGGGCGCTTGCGACGGCGAGTGCTCGTAACTTGCCAGTCTTCAAATTGGGGAGGAATTGGCCAAGATTGTCAAACATCACGTCAATACGCCCATTGAGCAGGTCTGCAAGGGCAAGTGGGCCGTCTTTGTAGGGGACATGTTCCATCTGGACATTCGCTTGCATCTTGAAGAGCTCACCGCCGAGATGACTTGAGGTGCCGATTCCCGGTGAAGCAAAATTGAGCTTTCCGGGAGAAGCCTTAGCGAGATCGACAAACTCGCGCAGGGTGTTGGCCTCAACCTTCGAGTTGACCACAATAATTGCCGGCTGAATCGAGATCCTTGAGATTGGCGCGAAGCTTTTGATCGGGTCATATGGCAAGCTTTTTTGCAGGCTTGGCGCAATCGCGTTCGGGCCAGTCGCCGAGAGCAAGAGCGTGTAACCGTCGGGCTCGGCTTGCGCTACCAAATTTGCGCCCAGTGCGCCACCCGCCCCGGGGCGGTTATCTATAACTATGGGTTGGCCAAGTGCCGTTGAAAGCTGCTGATTGACGGCACGTGCGATCAGATCAGCCGAGCCCCCAGCGGCGAACGGCACCACAAGTCTGATCGGGCGGTTCGGGTATTGCTGCGCGGATGCGCTGAAATGCGTGCCAAACGCAACAACAACTAATACAGCCACAAAGGATCGTCGGTTCATGTGCTTTGATGATAAGTGGTGGGGTTGACGGCGTCGCATCAGATGGTAGCGCCGGATTCGAGGTACCAGTCCACAATTTCGCTTCCGGTCGCACACCACACACCGGCATGAGACAACATGTAGCGAAGCGCATTGTCAAAGGCGTCGATGCGCTGCGGCGTGCCCGTGATGAAGGGATGGATAGGAATTCCGAGCACCCGTCCGTTCTTTGCGCCGTCGCGATAAAGCACGTCGAAATGGCGCTTCAGGGCCTTCTCGTAGTCGTCCGGTTGCATTTTGTGATTGAAGTAGCAAGTGACGTCGTTAATATCGGACGTATAGGGCAACGAGACAAGCTTCTTTCCTGCCACCGACATGACATAAGGCTGCTCGTCGTTGGTCCAGTCGCCGACGTATCGACAGTTTTCGTTGACGAGATGGTCCACTGTGTTCCAGGTTTCTGCAGTCCCGGCCCCCAGCCAACCTACAGGCCGGCGCCCGGTTGCCGCTGCAATTCGGTCAAGTGTCTGGCGAATCTCATCCCGCTCTTTGTCTGCGTGCACATCAATGCAGCGTACGCTATTCGTCTGGTTGTGGCCCATCAATTCCCATTTGAGCGCAATTGCACTTTCAATGATCCGCGGATGCTCGTCACAGACTCGGCTATTAAGCGGTGCCGTGCCGCGAAGGCCGTGCTTCTCCATGACTTCAAAGATGCGCCAAATGCCAATTCGGTTTCCGTAGTCCCGCACGGCCCAGTTTCTCACTGCGGGGAACCACGCCTTGTCGGGAGCAATGCGCTCGTTGTCCTTGCTTGGCACGTTGCTGTCCAATCCAAAGAACTCGATGTTCGGAGCTAGCCACAGCGCCAGCCTCGCGCCGTTTGGCCAGACGAGCTTTGGCCGATCAGGAAGCGCAACGTACTTGAAAGGTCCGTACGAACTCGGAGTCATGGATAGGTTCCTTTTTTCGATCTACAGATTCAATTGGCTCATTGTGAAGAGCAAAGCTTCAAAGACTGGGGTGACGAACATGCCAACTGGTCGCCTGTTCGTAGGCGTGCGCGACTTGGAAAAGGATGTCCTCTTGAAAGCTCGGCGCTGCAATTTGCAGTCCGAGAGGTAGGCCGTTCTCGGTGAAGCCCATCGGCAATACCAGCGCAGGGTCGCCGGATACGCTAAACATGCGTAATGCAAGACTCCGCTTGCCGAGCGGCTCGGCGAGCAACTCGGTCATCGTCTGCGCCGGCCGCTCGCGGCCCGGATTTATGATGGCAGTCACGCCGGAAGAGAAAAGGTCTGCCAATGACGCGCGCAGGCGCTTCATTGTTGTCAGCGCTGATTCGTATTCCACGCGCGAAATTTTCGCTGCATTTCGGAATCGACCTCGGAAATTCTCCGCGAAGCGTTCCGGTTGTCGCGCAAGATTCTCCCCATGGTACTGGAATGCTTCGTAGGTCGTGATCAGACTGCCTGCATCATGGGACTCCTCCAATCCTTCAGGAGCGACATCCACAATTTCGGCGCCGAGATCGCGAAACACTTGTTCCGCTCGTTCAAATGCCGCGACGATGTCGGGCGTGTGCTCGATCGATTGGATAAACCGGCGAAGTACGCCAACACGCATTCCCCGGATTTCGCGGCCAATCAGTCGCAAAAAATCGGGAACAGGCACATCGGCGGAATGTTGATCTGCGGAGTCGTAACCCGCCATGACCTGCAGCATCAACGCACTGTCAACGACGCAACGGGCGAGCGGACCAACATGATCCATGGACGGAGCAAGTGGAATGACGCCACGGCAGCTCACTCGGCCAAAAGTCGGTTTGAGACCAACGATCCCGCAGACCGCGGCCGGATGCCGGACAGAACCACCAGTGTCCGTTCCGGTCGCACCCATGAAGAGTCCGGCCGCAACACCCGCGCCAGACCCAGTGCTGGAGCTTCCTGGCATGTGGGCCGGATTCCACGGATTCCTGGCGGCCGGAAATGCTTCATCCAGCCCTGGTGATCCGATTGCAAACTCGTGCAGTGAAGTCTTACCGAGTGAGATGGCCCCGGCCTCCGCCAGTCGTCGTACTACCGTCGCATCTTCTATAGGTATCCAGTCGCGCAATACATTTGAATGGGCAGTGGTCCGGATGCCTTGTGTCTGCAGGATGTCTTTGTGCGCGATTGGTATTCCATGAAGTGGTCCGCGGCGACGGCCCGCTCTGATTTCCGTATCCGCATGATGCGCCTGCTGTAGTGCTTGGTCTGCGGTTAAGGTAATGAACGCATGGAGTATCGGATCCAACGCCTCGATGCGGCGCAGATGCCACTCGACGAGTTCTACACTCGTGATCTCTCCTGCGAGTAGTTGCTGCGATGCTTGCTCGATTGTCAGAAAGTGAATAGGTGTCATGAGTAGAAGAGCCGGGAGTGCGGTCGCGCCTGTATTGTGAAGCCTGCCAAATTGGTGGAGGGAAATGACTAAATTGATCTCACGTCACAAATCCGCGTGTTCGGCCCTATCGTCGAGCCGCGAGCGGTACTTTTCGGACGACTTGTTCTTGTATAAGGACGACTCCGGGCGCGCGACTGTCCCGCGTCGCGTGCTCGCGAATGCAAAGCGAACCTAAAAGCCTAGTGGATGACAATATTGAATCCACTCTGGATGTAAATGTCAAGGGTCTCCCTATGATCAGAATTTCCCTGCATCATTTGGACCGTGTATATATACCTGCGTCAACGCGAGTAGTTGCGTCGCTTTCGCCTGCGCTGGCCAATCTGTGTCGCTTGCTTCGCGCGTCTCATGGGAAACGCACATTGACGCACCTAAAGCGAACGAGTGTCTTGCCACAGAGGAAACGGGAGCTGGCGTCGATTCAGTTGCGAATGACCCAGATGTCCCCCTCCGCCTTGCCAAATAGGAAACAAAGTGGGGGCAATACGGCGCGGGGTTGAGTCCTTTCCAAATCAGGTATGAGCCTGGAGCGAAGGTGGCAGGGGCGGGGCGAATAGAGTTGATCGGTTCAATAGGCGGACAGTATATTTGCTGATGGGGCGGCAGCCTTGGTGACGGTCAAAGCTGATTGAGCGAAGCTGACAAGGGCGAGGCGGCGGTGCTTTGTTGTTGATCTTGACGGGGTTGTTGACATTGGACGTGCAGGCGGTTTACAGTCCCTATTGAATCCAATTTGTATCCACATGATCGCATCCAAATCAGACCACCTTGCCCAGGAGAAGGCGTACGCTTTTCTCAAGGAAGGTATCACCACCCTCTATTTCAAACCGAATCAACGTCTGAAGTCAGCGGAAATCGCCGATGAGGTGAACGTGAGTCGGACCCCAGTACGGGAAGCTCTGGGGCGCCTCGTACAGGAGGGACTCGTTAAACGCGATGATGGTTGGGGCTACGTGGTCCACGGCCTTAGTCTGCAGGACATCTTGAACCTTTGGCGCGTACGAGAGGTACTTGAAATTGAAGCGGGAATCGAAGCTCTGCCTCGCCTCGGCGAGGCAGAAATAGCGGAACTGGAGGCGTGTATCGAGAAGGCAGAAGGTCTATACAGACTGTCCCGCTTTCAGGAGTTCGTTGTTCAGAACCGCCAGTTCTATATTGCGCTTGCGCGCATGACTGGCAACGACCTGTTGCAACAGATGCTCGGAATGATTCACGACCGAGTACGTCTTGTCGGCTCGCTGATTGTCAATATGCATCCACCGCGTGCGAAGGAACTGCTGATTGAGAACCAAAGAATTTTCAGCGCGCTCAAGGATAGAGATCCGGTGGAGCTTGAATCTGCATTGCGCGCCCACATCAATAAGTCCCGCGATCACGTACTCAGGTTCGTGGGTGGCCAAAGCATCACAGCAATCGACGCAACTTCTCGCTGACCGGTCGCGTATATTGCCACGTGGTAAATGTCGGCCCAGCGAACTGAATTTCCTTCAGCGGGCTATTTCCGGAGAATGATATGAACGCACAGCCTCAAGCCGTAGAGCCGATCAACGATGCAATCGAGGTTCTCCGCATGCCCTATCCGATCGCCGCAGAAATCCGGTGCGGCGACATTCGAAAGCTCTCTCAATCGGCGCGCAAGCAAATCAAACAGGCGTGGCTTGACAATCTAGTGCTGCTAATTCGCGGACAAAGCTTGAATCCTGAAGAGCTGCTTCAATTCACGCAAACTCTGGGAGAGCTCGATTTGGCTGCTCCCGACTCGGAAATGCCGGCCGGACAAAAGCCACGATTCAATCCAAGCGTCTCGGTGGTTTCGAACATAAAAGAAGACGGGGTCCCAATCGGCAGCCTCGGCGATGGCGAAGTGGTCTGGCACACCGACCACTCTTATCACGAGATTCCCATCAGCGCGAGCGTGCTAATAGCCGTTGAGATTCCTTCTTTGGGAGGCCGAACGGGATTCATAAACATGTATCGTGCCTACGAGACCTTGCCGACCGATGTCAAAGCGAGAATTCTCAACCTCCGGATCAAGAATGACGTGACGTACAACAGCGCTGGGCAGATCCGACGTGGCCTGACGGCAATAGCGGATCCTACAAAGTCACCAGGCGTTTTTCACCCTGCCGTGCGAACAAACCCGGAAACCGGCCATAACGCGCTCTACCTCGGTCGACGCAGACAAGCATGGATCGAGGGACTATCGCTGGCAGAGTCGGAACAACTTCTTGACTACCTTTGGAACCACTTGGAGTCGCAGCCGGCCTGGTACAACGAATGGAAGGTCGGCGACGTGGTGGCATGGGATAACCGGTGCGTGATGCATCGTCGGGAGCCTTTCCCGTCGACCGAGCGACGAATTCTGTACCGGGCGCAGTGCAAAGGGACGAGACCTTACCTTGACGTCCAAGCTTCGACGGCGCCTCATCCACGCGGGGCGACTTTCCCGAGTTAGTTGACGGAGTCTGGGATAGCCTTGCCAACATTCATCGTTCGAAACCTGCTGCGGAGAGACGTCTATGAGTCAACACATCGGCTATTTGCTCGCGTTCGTTGCATCCTTGTTCTCGGTTTCCGCATTCGCACAGAGCTATCCGGCGCGGCCGGTGACACTCATAACCGGATTCACCGTAGGCGGTGCGGTAGACCTGATCGCACGAATCTATGCCATTGAGCTCTCGAAAGCCCTTGGCCAGCAGGTCATCGTGGAGAACCGCCCGGGTGCAGGTGGAACGGTTGGCGCTGATTTTGTCGCCAAGGCGGCGCCGAACGGATACACCTTGCTCATTGGCGGCCCGGGGCCTAACGCAATCGCCTACAGCATCTATCCCAATCTGCCGTACGACTCAAAGGCGTTCGCGCCAGTCGGTATCATTTCGGAGAACCCCAACGTGCTGGCCGTTCATCCGTCGGTGCCCGTGGAATCAGTGGCCGATCTCGTCCGGCTTGCGCAATCGAAGCCCGGGCAGCTTCGGTATGGCACTCCGGGAAATGGCAGCGGGCAGCATCTAGCGGCAGAGTTGTTCAAAATGACGATGCGCGTAGATCTCCAGCACATTCCTTATAGAGGGGTTCCAGAGTCGAACAACGCCCTCCTATCGGGAGAGATAGAAATTGCGCTGCCGCCCATCTTCAACGCGGCCGCACTCGCGAAAGCAGGGAGAATTAAGGCGCTGGCAGTGACGACGCCGCAGCGGTCTCCTGTGATGCCAAACCTGCCGACAATGCAGGAGGCGGGCGTTTCTGGGTTCGATCAGACAGTATGGAACGCGCTCTTCGCCCCTGCCGGCACGCCACCCGCGATCATTCGCCGGTTGAATGATGCACTTGCGGTGGCGATTAAGTCTCCACAGTTGTTGAGCAAGCTGGAGTCGCTGGGTGCCACGCCCGCCGCGAGCACGCCGGAACAGCTGGGTGAGCGCGTCCAGACGGAAATCGAGCGTTGGGCCAAGGTCGTCAAGGCCACGGGAGCGAAGCCGGAATGACCATGCCGATTTCTCGAGACCACCAAAAGCTAACAAATGCTAACTCGCGCGCACATTGAGAAATTCCGGCGAATGGATCGCATGCTCATGCGTCTCGAACCAGAGGCTGACCGCGAGCTCTGGATCTGGACAGCGATGAATGGACTCACGCATCTGCTGAACGCGGCTCTACATGAGGCTCGCCTAACGCGAGAAGTCGATTCCTTTCATTCGCAGGTTGAGGGACTGTATTGCGTGCCAGATCGTGCTAACGGTCTCCTCGTCGATGCGATGCATGCGCCTGGCGACGTCATGCACCTCGGCCGCCCCCCGATTCCCGCACCGTTGCCGGGTGCGATCATGCGTGCCGGGGCAGCCCTGAAAGTGCTTGAGGATTTGCGAGTTCCGTACGTGCGTGGCGACGATCCGGTTCCGTCCGGGGCCGCCGACCAGTGGCTAAAGGCTTACGCGGAATGCATCACGCAGCTCTCCAATCTCCTCGGAACGCAGTTGGAGATAGAGACGTGAACGTCGAGGGCCATCGAGCGAAGGCAGAGCGGATCGAACGCTCCCTTGCCAAATGCACATTGGAAGATTATGAGACGGTCGTCGAGGGCGCCATGCTTGCAGGAACGCACTGGTTCAATTTATTGCTTCACCTGCGTGACTTGCGGGCCGCGGACGATGACATCGTTCACACGGAGTTCGTCCAACTTGGAGAGCGGCGGAAGTTTGAGTTGGCACTACCTGAGGCTCTTCGCTCGCTCGACATCGTAGAGAATTTGCGCACAACTCACGTGCGCGGTGACATGCCGGATGGGGAGCGAGCAGCGCGACTCGCGCTCGAATGTCTGGCGCAACTCCGCTCCGCGTGCGACCCCGGAGCAAGGCGCTCCGAGGCAGATTCAGCCCAGTAGTCGACAACCAACGACCACAGAGCGAAAGGCACAAGATGTCAGATCCGAAACAAGACAGCACGCAAGGAATACGTCGACTTGTCGATTGGGGAGTCGGGGTGCGATTGACCGATATCTCACCGGCGGTGCTTGCAAGGGGAGCTCGAATTCTCGCAGACAACATGAGCGCCATCATAGCAGCGCGCAATGAGCCAGAGGTGGCGAATTTTCACAAACTGATGATATCCAGGACGGAGCGAATCGAGGCAACGATCTATCGCGGCGGAATGCGACAATGTGATCGATACTCGGCGGCCGTAGCGAACGGCGTTGCTGCGGAGTGGCTGGAGCTTGCTGAAGGTTATCGAAAGGCACCGTGCCATGCTGGTGCCTACGTTGTTCCCGTTTTGCTGTCTGAGGCTGAAGCCGATGGACGTACCGTTGGCGAACTGCTGCGTGCGCTCGTTGTTAGCTATGAACTCGTCACCCGGATCGCGCGAGCCTGGGTTCCCCCTGACATGTTGATGCAGCCGCATGCACGGTACGCTTCAATAGGAGCTGCCGCAGCAGCTACGTTGATCCGACGCATGCGCACAGAGGACGTCCTCTCCGCGTTTACGGCAGCGTGCACATTGGTCTTTGCGGGGCCGCGCAATCATGCGGTTATGGGTGCGCTCGTCCGCAACGTTTGGCCTGCGGTTGGAACATGGTGTGGATTGATGTGCGCAGACTGGGCGCGCTGCGGGATTGGGGGAGTACCCGAAGGCCCGTACGAAGTGTTCACCGACTTGTTGCACGCGACGGCGCGGCCCGAACAGCTCACTGCGGATTTGGGTGTGTCGTGGGCGGTCATGGACGGGTACGCCAAAATTCACGCCTGCTGCCAGCACGCGCACTCTGCCGTGGAGGCCACGCAGGAATTGCGTGCGACGCTTCTGGCCCAAGGATCGCTGCCTTCGGTAGCCAAAGTTCTAGTCGAAACTCACGCCGGCGCAATGATGCTTACGAATTACCGCCCCGCTACGACGCTTGCCACCAAATTTTCTGTACCCCATATCATTGCGGCGACCCTTGTTACCGGGCACGCCGGAGTGGAAGAGTTCACGCACTCAGCGATGCATAATCCGGATATTGAGCGCATGCGCGATATGGTCGAGATGAAGTTGTATGAGCCGAAGTTGATTCCGCCTAACGACCGCCCTGCGCGCGTGACAGCTGTACTCCATTCCGGCCAAACCGTAGCGGCCGAATGTCTGAGCGCGCGCGGTGGGCCCGATCGTCCGTTCCCCGAAGCTGTTATTTGGCGCAAGATCGTCGACCTCGCAGAACCGGCCTATCCGAATTTCAGGCCTGTGTTCGAAAGCATTATCGCGTTGGAGGAAGCGCGACTCACCTCATCCTGGTCTGACATCATATCGGCCTTGGGCTGCGTCGAGACACCGCAGATGGCATAGGCTGGACTGACCTTGTCCCTGACCCTGCCTCGATTCCACGTACACCATGAATCGCCCCGGCTTTCGTCGACGCTACCGTGCCTGGGTCGATGCTACCAGCCCACGGACTCCCGCAAATCCACCCCTCAGAATGCAAAAAGCCCAACCGTGACGGAGGGGCCAAGTGCAAGAATCACAACAACAATTCGGTGGCTCCCCGACCTGGGCTCGAACCAGGGACCTGCGGATTAACAGAATCAGACACCCGAAAAAAATTTACTGTAAGTCGAAGACGCGCAACGAATTTTCCACGCAGCGCCGAGAATCCAGCTTCAAACCGAACCTATTCCGAACCTACCCGCCCCGTTTCGCTGAGTTAATGTTTATAAATAGTTTCCTGACGTTTATCGGAGAACCATATGCCATATCAAGCTCCAATCCAACGAACTTAGCAATGCGAAATTCACGAAACCGACAAGCAGGAGATTGTCTTGACTCGTAAACCACGTATAGGAATCATTGGCGCTGGCCTTGGTGGCTGTGCAGCAGCAACGCT
>CANJDH010000136.1 GCA_947473125.1 Burkholderiales bacterium | reverse complement strand
GGGGGCAGCCGCAGGAGCGGGCGGCGCAACCGGTGCCGGCGCGCGGGCCGCCACCGGCGCCGCAACAGCGGCGGGTGCAGGTGCAGGTGCAGGTGCAGGTGCAGATGAAGGTGCAGATGAAGGTGCAGATGAAGGTGCTGAGGCTGTCGGTGCCGCCCTCGACGCAGCCACGGCGCCAAGCAGGCGGTCCAGGTCGGCCACGATCACGCTGTTGTCGACGGCGACGCGGCCCTGCAGGCGCGACAGGATGCGCGAGGGCAGGTCCACCAGGCGCGGTTCGGCCTGGCGGATATTGGCCGCGACATTGAGCACCGGGGCGAGGTGGGTGGCTTTGAAGCCGGGCATGGCACGGTCGATGGCATCGAGAATCGCGTTTTGCGATTTGGCGATGCCCGAGAGCAGTTCGGCGAGCTGGTCGTTGGTCATGTCGGGGGTCTCCTCTTGATATGAAATGCGGAAATGAAATGCGCTGCTTGCCGCAAGCATACCGCTATGCGGCCTTCGGTGGTTGCGGCGACAGCAGCGCGACGCATTCGGGCGGCGTGACGATCCGGAAACCGGCGGCGCTCCCCGAGAGGCCGAATTTGGCGCGGCGCAGTTCCAGCAGGTCGCGGTCCTTGCTCACCAGCAGGTCGGCGCCGCAATCGCGCGCCAGCTCCAGAAATGCCTGGTCGTCGGGATCGCGGCAGGTCGGCAGGGTGCCTGCGCGGGTCGAGCCGTCGTGCAGCGAGGAGGTCTTGTACATATTCTCCATGAACACCGGCCTGGAAGCCGCATCCACCAATCGTTTCAGGGCATCATAGGCCAGGACCCGCTCCAGCTCTTGTTCTCCGGCCGATGACCGGATGATTTCCAGCTGGCCCGCAGCATGCGCGGCCTTGAGCGGCACCACGCCGCGGTCGTGGAACACCAGCCAGTCGAGCCAGACGTTGGTGTCAAGGACGACGCGCATCACTTGGCCCACATGGGTTGCGGTGCCCGGCGTCAAGCCGCTTTGGCAACGTAGTCGACGCCGGGCAAACCGGCAAAGTGCTTGTCCGAGGTGAGCAGCTTCGCATCGTGCGCAAGCGCGGTCGCGTAGATGATCGCGTCGGCAGTCGCCAGGTGGTATTGCCTGGCGATGTCGGCCGCATGGAAGGCCAGTGGCTCGGTGAGGGGCACGACATGCCCGAGCCGGGTGCCGGCCATGACCCGGTCGACTTCGTCTTCGGCGATTTCACGCAAGGCCCACTTGCGCAGCTCAAGCTGGACAATGGTTGGTACCAGCAGGTGCGCGGTATCCCGTATCGAAGGAGCGAAGCGCTTGCCGACCTGCGTGCCCGCAATCCACTCGACCCAGACACAGGTGTCGGCGACAATCATTTGGGCTTTTTCTTCAGGGTCGCGATGGCGGGAAGGTGCTTGTCGCGGTCGTTGCGGTCGCGATAGTTTTCCGTGTTGGCACCCTTGGCAAGGCCGAACAAATCGTCGATGCTCGGTTGTGGCACGAGTTTGATCGACTTGCCAATCTGGATGAACGCCAGCTTTTGTCCGGCCTTGAGTTTCATTGATTCGCGGATTTCCTTCGGAATGGAAATCTGGAACTTGCTGGACAGGGTGGTGGTGCTCATCTTACGCCTCTTCGGTCGATCAACAACAGGTAAGAATTATAGCAGCCCCCTCCAGGCCTTGTCACGCCGCCAGCAACTGCCGCAGCACATACGGCAGGATGCCGCCATGCTTGAAGTAGTCGACTTCGATCGGCGTGTCGATGCGCAGGATCAGGGTCACGTTGACCACCTCGCCGCCGGGGCGATGGATCACCAGCCTGGCCTCCGACTGCGGCTTGAGGTCGTTTCCGACCACGACGTCGATGCGTTCGTTGCCGCGAATCCCCAGCGATTGCCATGAGTCGGCACCCTTGAACTGCAGCGGCAACACGCCCATCCCGACCAGGTTGGAGCGGTGGATGCGCTCGAAGCTCTTCGCCACCACGGCCTTGATGCCGAGCAGTTGCGTACCCTTGGCGGCCCAGTCGCGCGATGAGCCGGTGCCGTATTCCTCGCCGCCGAAAATGATGGTGGGCGTGCCCTCGGCCAGGTAGCGCATGGCGGCGTCGTAGATGAACATTTTTTCGGGCCGGCTGCCGGAGTCGGGCTGGAACAGCGTGAGCCCGCCTTCCTCGCGGGTGCCGTCCGGCCCGGCGGGCAGCATCAGGTTCTTGATGCGTACGTTGGCGTAGGTGCCGCGCATCATCACCTCGTGGTTGCCGCGGCGTGCGCCGTAGGAGTTGAAGTCAGCCCTGGCGACGCCGTGCTTGACCAGGTATTGGCCGGCGGGGGATTGCTCCTGGATCGAGCCGGCCGGGGAAATGTGGTCGGTGGTAATCGAATCGCCGAACAGCGCCATCACGCGGGCACCGCGAATGTCGTGGGCGCTTTGTTTCAATGCGCGGGTGAAATTGGCAAAAAACGGCGGCTCGGCAATGTAGGTCGAGGCGGGCCAGGTGTAGACCTGCCCCTTGACGCCCTTGATCGCGCTCCATAATGCGCCCGGCTCGGTGTTGACCTTCTCGTAGTTGTCCTTGAAGGCCTTGCCGTTCATGGCGAATTTCATCAACTGGTGGATCTCGTCGCTGTCGGGCCAGATGTCGCCGAGATAGATGTCGCGGCCATTTTTGCCGCGGCCGACCGGCTCGGTCATCAGGTCGACCGTGACGTTGCCGGCGATGGCGTACGCTACCACCAGCGGCGGCGAGGCCAGGAAGTTGGCTTTCAGGTTGGGGTGGATGCGCGCCTCGAAATTGCGGTTGCCTGACAGCACCGCGGCGCACACCAGGTCATTGGCGCTGATCGCCTGGTTGATCCCGGGCGCCAGGTCGCCGGCGTTGCCGATGCAGGTGGTGCAGCCGTAGGCGGCAACGTTGAAACCGAGTTGTTCGAGGTAGGGCAGCAGCCCGGCGCGGGCCAGGTACTCGGTGACGATGCGCGAGCCGGGGGCCAGCGAGGTCTTGACGCGCGGGTGGATGCTGAGCCCGGCCTCGACGGCTTTCCTGGCGAGCAGGCCGGCGGCCAGCATCACGCTCGGGTTCGAGGTATTGGTGCAGGAGGTGATTGCGGCGATCAGCACGTCGCCGTTGCGGATCGTCATGCCGTCGCCGGCCGGGTAGGTTTGGCCGAGCTTCTCGGCCGGCTGGTTGAAGCCGTTGTCGGCAATCGGCTGCGAAAACAGCGCGGTGAATTGTTTCGACAGGTGGGTGATCTCGATGCGGTCTTGCGGGCGTTTCGGGCCGGCCAGCGAAGGGGCCACGCTACCGAGGTCGAGTTTGACCACGCGGGTGTAATCGATCGCGCCGGCCAGGGGGATGCCGAACAGGCCCTGCGCCCTGAAATACGCCTCGAATGCGTCGATCTCGGCCTTGCTGCGGCCGGTGCCTTCAAAGTATTCGATGGTGCGTTCGTCGACCGGGAAGAAGCCCATGGTGGCGCCGTATTCGGGCGCCATGTTGGCGATCGTGGCGCGGTCGGGCAGGGCGAGGGTGCGCGCCCCCGCGCCGAAAAACTCGACAAAGCTGCCGACCACTTTTTCGCGACGCAGGATTTCGGTGACGGTCAGCACCAGGTCGGTGGCGGTGACGCCGCCGCGCAGCCGGCCGGTCAGCTCCATGCCGACCACGTCGGGGGTGAGCAGGTAGACCGGCTGCCCGAGCATGGCGGCCTCGGCTTCGATGCCGCCGACGCCCCAGCCGACCACGCCGATGCCGTTGATCATGGTGGTGTGGCTGTCGGTGCCGACCAGCGTGTCCGGGTAGTAGACGCCATCTTTTTGATAGACGCCGCGCGCCAGGTATTCGAGGTTGACCTGGTGCACGATGCCGAAACCCGGCGGCACCACGCGAAAGGTCTCGAAGGCCTGCATGCCCCATTTCATGAATTGGTAGCGCTCCTGGTTACGCTTGAACTCGAGTTTCATGTTGAGGTCAAGGGCATCCTTGCCCGCGTAGTGGTCGATCATCACCGAGTGATCGACCACCAGGTCGACCGGCACCAGGGGCTCAATGGACTTGGCATCTGCGCCCATGCGTGCCGCCACATTGCGCATTGCCGCCAGGTCGGCGAGCAGCGGCACGCCGGTGAAATCCTGCAGCACCACGCGCGCCACCACAAACGGAATCTCGGCGCTGCGCGCAGCCTGCGGCTGCCAGTTGGCCAGTTCGCGCACGTGCTCGTCGGTCACCTTGCGCCCATCGCAATTGCGCAGCACCGATTCGAGCACGATGCGCAGCGACACCGGCAGGCGCTGCACGTTGGGAATTTGCCTGGCCAGTGCCGGCAGGGAATACAGTTTGCCCGTGGTGGCGCCGGCCTTGAACGATCTGAGCATGTCGACAAACGGATGGGCCATGGCAAACTCCTGACGGGCAGCGAGACGAGAGAGGAGAGCATACGCGACCCGCTCGCCACGATGCCAGTGTTGGCTTTGGCAGGCAGGTTGGCCTCAAGCTTGCTTGATGTCGGTGCGGTGGCGCTCAGGAGAGGATCAGACGCCCGCGCAGCGCGCCGCGTAAAATCGAACGAATGGGAGAAACAGCATGAAACATGGGTTACACCGGTCGTCCCGGTCGCCGCGGTCGCCGCGGTCGCCGCGGTCGCTATGGTCGCTACGCTCACAACTGTCGCTGGTGTTGTGCGCAATGACGCTGGCTGCATCCGCGACGGTGGTCGCGCAGGGCAAGTACCCGGACAAGCCGATCCGCGTGATCGTGCCGTTTCCACCGGGGGGCATCAACGACGTGGTGGCGCGGCCGATCTTGCAAAAGATGGGCGAACTGCTGCAGATCGCGATGGTGATCGAGAACCGCGCCGGGGCGGGGGGCACGATTGGCGCCACCGCCGCCGCGCGCGCCGAAGCCGACGGCTACACGCTGCTGCTCGGGGCCGCCAGCACCATGGCGGTGGCACCGGCCATGTATGCCAGCCCCGGTTACGCACCCGACAAGGATTTTGTGGCGATCGGTGGCATGGCATCGGTGCCGAGCGTGCTGGTGACCGCCAAGGCCGACAAGTTCAAGCGTTTTGCCGATGTGGTGGCGGCAGCCAAGGCAGCGCCGGGCACGCTCAATTTCGGTTCAGCCGGGGCGGGCGCCTCGCAGCACGTACAGATGGAACTGCTGAAATCACGCCTGGGCCTCAACATGGTTCACGTGCCCTACAAGGGTGGTGCGCCGGCAATGACGGATCTGCTGGGTGGGCAGATCGACTTCATGCTCGAAGCCCTGCCGACGGCAATTCCCAACCTGCAGGCGAAAAAGCTGGTGGGGCTGGCGGTGTCCAAGCCGGAGCGCGCCAGCGCCTTGCCAGACGTGCCGACATTTCAGGAAGTTGGCGTGCCGGACTTCCTGGTCTCGACCTGGTTCGGCTTGTTTGCCCCGGCCGCGACGGTGCCGGCGATCGTGCAGCAGCTCGGCGCGGCGCTGTCGCGTGCATTGCAGGATCCGGTGCTGGCCAAATCGCTGCGCGAGCGCGGGATTGACCCGATGGCCATGGAGTCCGCCGAGTTCACGCGTTTTGCCGCACGCGAGCGCGAGCGCTGGAAGGCCGTGGTGATGCAAAGCGGTATCAAGGCCGATTGAGCCGCCGCGCCACAACATTCAAACGAGAACCAGGAGCAGGGAGCATCATGCAAGGCAAGAAAACCATTCGTATCGGCATCGCCGGGTTGGGTGCGGTGGGCAAGAGCATCGCCACCAAACTCGATGCCGGCATCCCCGGCCTCACGCTGGCGGCAATCGCCGTGCGCGACGTGGCGGCAGCCAAGGGGCGCATCAATCTCAAGACGCCTTGTGTATTCACCGACATTGCCGGGCTGGAGCCCCTGTGCGACATCGTGGTCGAATGTGCGCCGTCGGCCTTGTTGCCCGACATTGCACGGCCCATGCTCGAAGCAGGCAAGAGTGTGATGGTGTTGAGCGTGGGTGCCTTGCTCAAGCACATGGATCTGGTCGACCTCGCGCGCGCAACCGGCGGCCAGATCATCGTCCCGACTGGTGCCTTGCTGGGTCTTGATGCAGTGACGGCAGCGGCCGAAGGTGAGATCAAGTCAGTCAAAATGATCACTCGAAAACCCGTGAAAGGCTTGGTGGGTGCGCCTTTCCTGGTCGAGAACAAGATCGCGATCGAAGACATTCGCGAGCCGCTGCGCATCTTCAAGGGCACGCCGCGCGATGCCGCGGTCGGCTTCCCGGCGAACCTGAACGTGGCGGTAGCCCTGTCGCTGGCCGGCATCGGCCCGGACCGCACCACGCTCGAAATCTGGGCAGATCCGCATGTCGACCGCAACATGCACCGCATTGAAGTGGAGTCTGACTCGGCGTCATTCAGCATGGAGATTCGCAATATTCCGTCGGAGAATCCGCGCACCGGCAAGATCACGGCGCTGTCGGTGATTGCGGCGCTGCGCAAGTTGAGGGCGCCGTTGCGCATTGGTACCTGAGGTCGGGCCGGCCTTGTTTCAGTCATTTCGCAAAATTGCATATTTGACTGAAACAGCGTAAAGTTTCAGTCAATTCACGAAAAGTGAAAAATGACTGAAACAATGCAGACCTTCATCCCCTGGAGCAGCCAGGAGACCAGGACGTTCCACGATGCGCTGATGATTGCCGAGGCAATGTACAGCGCCTCGGATGACGCCGCCGCGCACGCCGGCTGGATGACCTGGAAGAAAAATGCCACCGGCAAGGAATACCTGTTTCATGGCAGGGACCGGGCTGGCAACGGCCGCCTGCTGGGTGCGCGCAGCGCGGCCACGGAAGCCAGATATGCCGAATTTCAGGCCGCAAAAGCCGGCGTAGCGGAACGGGTGGGCAAGCTACGAGCGCAAACCGCCACCCAATCGAAATTCATTCGCGCAGTGCGCCTGAACCGCATGCCGCGAGATGCCGCCAAGGTGCTGCGTTTTTTTGAGCGCACGGTATTTGCCGACGCCTTGCTGGTGATCGGCACCCACGCCCTTTATGCGTATGAGACAGCAGCCGGGGGGCGCTTCATGCCGGACTTGATGGCAACACGCGATTTCGACCTGCTGTGGGATGCCAAGAAAAATCTCGAAGTCAGCCTGAGCATTCCGGAAGACCGGCGTGAAGGCTTTCTTGATGTGCTGCACAAGATCGACAAGACCTTCACCGTTAGCGCGGAGCAATCGTTCCGCGTCACCAGCGCGCAAGGCTTGACCGTGGATTTCCTGATGCCCGAACCGGACGATGGCCGCAAACCAAAGCGCGGCGACAAGGTGCGCCCGATGGGCATCAAGGGCCAAGCCTGGCTGCTGGCAACCCCGCCGATGCGGCAAATCGTTTTCTCGGATGATGGCTATCCGGTGCGCCTTTCGGTGCCGCAACCGACGCTGTTTGCCGCGCACAAGCTGTGGGTTGCAGACCAGAAGAGCCGGCGTGCCGAGAAGCGTGACCGCGACCGCGAGCAGGCGCATGCCGTGCTGGCTTTGCTCAAGGACCGACTGGGCGACAGCACCCCGGTGCGCCGCAAGCTACCGCCTGAACTGCGCGCCTACCTGTCGTAGGAATAGGGGCGAAGAATAAAAAAGCCCCGCGTCAGCGGGGCTTTTTTGCGGAGTACTGCTGGTCAGGCGGCGACCTTGCCCGCTTCGTCGGTGAAGTCCTTGATCTGGTCGAAGTTCATGTATTTGTAGATATTCGAGCCATCTTTGTTGATGACGCCCATGTCCGCCATGTATTCCTCTTTGGTGGGAATGCGGCCGAGCTTGGAGCAGATTGCCGCCAGTTCCGCCGACCCGAGATAGACGTTGGAGTTCTTGCCCAGGCGGTTCGGGAAGTTGCGCGTCGAGGTCGAGAACACGGTCGCGCCTTCCTTGACCTGCGCCTGGTTGCCCATGCACAGGCTGCAGCCGGGCATTTCCATGCGCGCGCCGGCAGCGCCCAGCACGCCGTAGTGGCCTTCTTCGGTGAGCTGCTTCTGGTCCATCTTGGTCGGCGGCGCGATCCACAATTTGACCGGGATGTCGCGCTTGTTTTCAAGCAGCTTGGAGGCGGCACGGAAGTGGCCGATGTTGGTCATGCACGAGCCGATGAAGACTTCGTCGATCTTGGCGCCGGCCACGTCGGACAGGGTTTTGACGTCGTCCGGGTCGTTCGGGCAGGCGACGATCGGTTCGGTAATGGTGTTGAGATCGATCTCGATGATTTCGGCGTATTCGGCGTCGGCATCGGGCGCCAGCAGTTGCGGGTTGGCGATCCAGGCTTCCATCGCGGCGATGCGGCGCTTGATGGTGCGCACGTCGGAATATCCGGTCGCGATCATCCATTTCAACATGGTGATGTTGCTGGTGATGTACTCGATGATCGGCTCTTTGTCGAGGCGCACGGTGCAGCCGCCGGCGGAGCGCTCGGCGGTGGCGTCGGCGAGCTCAAATGCCTGCTCGCATTTGAGCTTGGGCAGGCCTTCGATTTCGACCACGCGGCCGGAGAACACGTTTTTCTTGCCCTTTTTCTCGACCGTGAGCAAACCGGCCTTGATGGCGGCCAGCGGAATTGCGTTCACCAGGTCGCGCAGGGTCACGCCGGGCTGCATCGTGCCCTTGAAGCGCACCAGCACTGACTCGGGCATGTCGAGCGGCATCACGCCGGTGGCGGCGGCAAAGGCGACCAGGCCGGAGCCGGCCGGGAAGGAAATGCCGATCGGGAAACGCGTATGCGAATCGCCGCCGGTGCCGACCGTGTCGGGCAGCAGCATGCGGTTCAGCCACGAGTGGATGATGCCGTCGCCGACGCGCAAGGAGATGCCGCCGCGGTTCGACATGAACTGCGGCAGCTCGTGGTGGGTCTTGATGTCGACCGGTTTCGGATACGGCGCGGTGTGGCAGAACGACTGCATCACGAGGTCCGCCGAGAAGCCCAGGCAGGCGAGGTCTTTCAACTCGTCGCGTGTCATCGGGCCGGTGGTGTCTTGCGAGCCCACCGAAGCCATGCGCGGCTCGCAGTAGGTGCCGGGGCGCATGCCCTTGCCTTCGGGCAGGCCGCAGGCGCGGCCGACAATCTTTTGCGCCAGGGTGAAGCCCTTGCCGGTGTCCGGCGGCACGGCCGGCAGGCGGAACAGGGTCGAGGGCGGCAGGCCCAGCGCCTCGCGCGCCTTGGCCGTCAGACCGCGGCCGACGATCAGCGGAATCCGGCCGCCGGCGCGCACTTCGTCAAAAATCACGTCGGAGCGCAGCGAGAATTCGGCGATCACGGCACCGTTCTTGAGGGCCTTGCCTTCGTAGGGGCGCAGTTCGACCACGTCGCCCATGTCCATTTTGGAAATGTCGAGTTCGATCGGCAGGGCACCCGCGTCTTCCATGGTGTTGAAGAAAATCGGGGCGATCTTGCTGCCCAGGCAGACGCCGCCGAAGCGCTTGTTCGGCACGAAGGGAATGTCTTCACCGGTCCACCACAACACGCTGTTGGTCGCTGATTTGCGTGACGAGCCGGTGCCGACCACGTCGCCGACGTAGGCGACCAGGTTGCCCTTGGCGCGCAGGTCCTGCATGAACTTGACCGGGCCGCGCTTGCCTTCTTCTTCCGGGGTGATGCCGGGGCGCGGGTTTTTCAGCATCGCCAGGGCGTGCAGCGGGATGTCCGGGCGGCTCCAGGCGTCGGGGGCGGGCGACAGGTCGTCAGTGTTGGTCTCGCCGGTGATCTTGAGCACGGTGACGGTCAGGCTTTTCGGCACTTCGGGGCGGCTGGTGAACCACTCGGCGTCGGCCCAGCTCTTGATCACGCCCTTGGCGTGGGCATTGCCCTTCTCAGCCTTTTCCTGGACGTCGTGGAACGCGTCGAACATCAGCAGGGTTTTCTTGAGCGCTTCGGCGGCGATGCCGCCGACTTTCGCGTCGTCGAGGAGTTCGATCAAGGGATGGATGTTGTAACCGCCGAGCATGGTGCCGAGCAGTTCGGTGGCGCGCTCGCGCGTGATCAACGGGCATTTCTCGGTGCCGTGCGCCACCGCCGCAAGGTAGGACGCCTT
>CANJDH010000135.1 GCA_947473125.1 Burkholderiales bacterium | reverse complement strand
TGCTGGCGGCGAACGAAGGGGCCACCACGAGCACAAAGGCGTTGTTCGAAAGCGGGGTGACGGGTGCGAAATCCTTCACCGGGTCGTAGGGCAGCTTCCTGAACAGTGCCGGGTTGGCGGCGTGCGTGGTGCCGGTCGTGACCAGCACCGTGTAACCGTCGGGCGGCGCCTTGGCCACCGCTTCGGCGGCAATGAAGCCGTTGGCGCCGCCGCGGTTGTCGATCACGATGCCTTGCCCGGTGGCTTTGGTCATCTGCTGTGCCGTCAGGCGTGCCGCCTGGTCGGTAGCGCTGCCGGCAGGAAAAGCGACGATGAAGCGGATCGGCTTGCTCGGGTAATCGGCCGCCGGCGACTGTGCCGGTGCCACGGCCGGCGCGAAAACCGCTGCGCAAGCGAGCAGCGCGGTAATCATCGGGCGGCGCGAGCGCATGTGCAGCACCTGGCGCGGGTGCGGAGATAACGTGGGGCAGAGCTGCATGCGGGATCCTCCAATGCCATGAAACGGGCGTCTTGACTTCGTGTACCCTTCAACTCCTTTGTAGCATAGCAGCGTGTCAGGAGCCATGCATGAGCGATCTGCCCAGACAAATCCGCATCAATGAAGAAGGCCCGCGCGAGGGTTTCCAGTTCGAGAAGGGCCCGATCGCCACCGCGCGCAAGGTCGAGCTGATCAATGCACTCTCGCAAACCGGGCTCAAGCAAATCCAGGTGGTGTCGTTCGTGCCGCCGCAAAATGTGCCGGGCATGGCCGATGCTGACGAAGTGGTCGGCAGTTTCACGCCCAACCCCGCTGTGGCCTACACCGCGCTCTGGCTCAACGAGCGCGGCCTGCAGCGCGCGCTCGGGCATGACGACAAGCTCTACCTGTTCGGCTCGATCGGCCTCACCTGTTCGGCGCCGTTCCTGTTGCGCAACCAGAAGCGCAGCATGGAGGAGAACCTTGCAGCACAGCGTTCGATCATCAGGATGTACCAGGCCAATGGCGTACCGGTGCGGCGCGGCTCGCTGATGGCTTCGTTCGGTTGCAACTTTGCCGGCGACATTGCGCCGGAACTGGTGGCCGACATGGTCGGGCAGCTGCTCGAGATCGCCGCCGAAGCCGGTGAAGCGCTTGAATACGTGTCGCTGGCCGACACCATGGCCTGGGCCACGCCGCTGTCGATCCAGCGCGTGGTCGGCGCGGTGCGCGCGCGTTTTCCCGATCTCAAACTCTCATTGCACCTGCACGACACGCGTGGCATGGGCATCGCCAATGCGTACGCCGGCCTCACCATGGGGGTCGATACCTACGACGCTGCCGTGGCTGGCCTCGGCGGCTGCCCGTTCGCCGCACACAAGGGGGCGGCCGGCAACGTCTGCACCGAAGACCTGGTGTTCATGTGCGACGAAATGGGTATCGAAACCGGCATCGACCTCGATGTCCTGCTTGCCGCCGCCTGCGTGGCCGAAGACGTGGTCGGCCATCCCTTGCCGGGCTCGGTCAAATCCGGCGGCACCCTCAAGGCGCTGCGCGACAAGCTGCGCACCCACTGACAAACGGTGACCAACGGGGTCAGACCCCGTTTTTACTTCTTCGATTCAGCCCCAAAGGACTCCCATGGCATCAAAGCAGCAACCCAATCTCCTCGTGATCCTGATCGACGACCTGCGCTACGACGAGTTCGGCGCCGGCGGCCACCCGTACATGAAGACGCCGCACATCGACCGCCTGGCGGCCGAGGGCGCGCTGTTCGAACGCGCCTTCCACACCACGCCGATCTGCTCGCCGAATCGCGCCTCGATCGTCACCGGGCAATACGCCAGCCGCCACGGCATCATCGACAACGTCGCACGCGACGCGATGAGCCACCGCCTGCCCAATTTTCACCTTGAACTCAAGAAGCACGGTTACCGCACCGCGCACATCGGCAAGTGGCACATGGGCAACGAGGGTGGGCCGCGCCCCGGCTATGACTACTGGGTCAGCTACGACGGCCATGGGCGCCTGAACAATCCGCGCCTCAACCACGACGGCAAGTACGTGCAGCACAGCGGCTATGTCACCGACATCATGAACACGCTGGCGGTCGATTTTCTGGAGAAACACCATGCCAAAAACTCCACACAGCCGTTCTCGCTGTTCTTCGCCCACAAGGCCGTGCACCCGGACGCCGAGCAGGCGGCCGACGGCACCTTTCGCGTTGACGGCTACGTGGCGGCCGAACGGCACAAGGATTTGTATCGCGGCAAGGTGTTTCCGAAATCCCCCAACATGTTGTCGCCGGCCGAAGTCATCAGGCAAAAACCGGCCTGGGCCGAATGCTTCGACCTGAAGAAAGAACCCGGTTCGCGCCAGGTACTCGACGCGGTCCATTCCGGCGAACAGGAGGAGATCCGCCTGCGCGCCGCGATGATGGCCTCGGTCGACGAAGGCGTCGGCATGATCCTCAAGACGCTCGAAAAAAACGGTCAGCTCGACAACACCTGCATCGTGTTTCTCGGCGACAACGGCTATTTCTTCGGCGAGCATGGCCTGGGGCCCGAGCGGCGCTTTGCCTATGAAGAGGGGATACGCTCGCCGTTTCTGGTGCGCTATCCGAAAAAGGTCAAGGCCGGTTCGCGCGTCAAGGACCTGGTGTTGTGCCAGGATATCGCGCCGACCTTCATCGAGCTTGCCGGCGGCAAGCCCGGTGCGCAAATCCAGGGGCGCTCGCTGCTGCCGTTGTTTGCCAACAAGGGTGCACGCAAGACCGCCGGCTGGCGCACATCCTTCCTGGTCGAATACTGGGCCGAAAACGCCATGCCCTGGCTGGTCGGCATGACCTACAAGTGCGTGCGCACCGACCGCTACAAGCTGATCCACTGGGTCAATCGCGGCGTCGCGGGCGAGCTCGACGAGCTCTATGACCTCGACCAGGATCCCTACGAGTTGAAAAATCTCTACAAGAGCCGCGCGACAGCGCCGGTGCGCGACAAGCTCAAGCGCGAGCTGCGCAAGCTCACGGCTGACGCCCTTGGGCTGTAAAAACAAATGAAGACTAATGGGGTCAGACCCCATTTACGGCTGATGGCGTCGCGTCAGCTCGCCTGGGCGGCGGGCTGCTTGCGCCCGACCAGGTAGGTCGCGCCTTCCGGGCCGAAACGTTCTTCGTGCTCGCAGCCGGCGCGCATGGCAAACACATCGCCGGCGCGGCAGGTCGTGGTGTTGCCCTCGGACGACACGCTCATCTCGCCGCTCAGCACCATCAGGCGCACCTCGAACGGATGCGCGTGCGCGCTGTTGTGCAGGTTCGCCTCCATCGAGCGCGTCGCGACTTCAAAACCGTCGCGCAGCAGTTCCTGGGTGAATTGTTCGCTATTCATCGCGCACCTCGCCGACATCGGGAATTGCCAGTGTAGCGCAGCCCCGGCAGCACGATAAGTGGGGTCTGACCCCGTTGATTTCCGACGATAAACGGGATCTCCCCCCGCTTGTTTGCGTGGCGCAACATAAACGCCCAACAAAAAGCCCGCATGGTGCGGGCTTTTTGTTGGCTGCGAACGGTGCGCCGATCAGGCCACGCCGTACTGCTTGAACCAGGCCAGCATTTCCTTCCAGGCCGCTTCCGCTTCGGGCTTGCGATAGCTCGGGCGATAGTCGGCATGGAACGCATGCGGCACGTTCGGATACAGGATGAAGGTCGAGGCCTTGCTGTTCTTGTTACCGGTCTTGAGTGCTTCCTGCAGGGTTGCCACGGCCGTGACCGGAATGCCGGCGTCGGCACCGGCGTACAGGCCCAGCACCGGTGCATTGAGCGTTTTGGCAATGTTGACCGGCGTCTGGGGCATAGCCGGGGGCATCGGGTTGAGGCCGCCGTACCACGACACGCCGGCCTTGAATTTCTTGCTGTGCGCCACCGCCATCCAGACGGTGCGACCACCGCGGCACATGCCGGTGATGCCGAGCTTGGCGGGATTGACCTTCTTGTGCTTGGAAACCATGTCGACCAGGGCGTCGAGGTCGGCCAGCATCACGTTGTCGGCGAGGCTGTTGGCCTTGCCGATCACTTCCTTGATGTCGCTGATTTTCGTCAGGTCGCCGGAGCGGAAGAACGGATCAAACGTGACGCCGACATAGCCGACCTTGGCGAGGCGACGGCAGATGTCCTGCTGGTAGCGATGCATGCCGAAAATCTCCGGCACCACCAGCACGGTGGGATATTTGCCGGCCTTGGCAGGCGCCGCGATGTAGCCGGGCATCTGGCCGCCCGACACCGCGACCTTGATGTCCGCGCCTTCGATGCCTTCGGCATCGGTGGTGATGGCGGTCTGGGCCGACACCGGGCCGGCGGAAAGTGCAAAGCCCGCTACCGATGCGGACGAAGCCAGAAAACCGCGGCGGCTGAACGTCACTGCCGGCAACAGGCTTTCCATGTGGGGGTCATCAAAGGTTTTCTTGTCGTCAAGCATGGGGGTCTCCGTGGGATGGTGGGGCCGTAGGGTGCTGCGGGGTGCTGTGAGATCGGACGGTACGCCGGAAACGGATTGTGCCACCGCTTTATTCCCGGTTCCATGACTTTTTGCGGGATTTCGCCATGTTTTTCCGATACCGGCGGTGGCAACCATCGCCTGGGTGCGGAGCGGCCCCGCCCCTCGTGTAAAGTACGCCATAGCGCCATCAAAGCAGGAGAAACCGCATGAAATACACCAAAAAGGAAGCCAAAGACTATTCGCGCGAGCATTTTCGCGGCGTCTGGGCCGCCACTGCCACGCCGTTCACGCCCGACCTGCGCCTCGACGAAGCCGGGTTTCGCAGCAACCTCAAGCACTGGGTCGAGGTGTTGAAGCTCGGCGGCCTGTTTGTCTGCGGCAAGCAGGGCGAATTTTTCTCGATGTCGGTGGCCGAGCGCAAGCGCACTTTCGAGCTCGCCGTCGAAGGTGCGGCCGGCCGCGCCGGCATCATTACCTCGTGCTCCGACACCAACCTCGACGTGGTGCTCGATCTGGCGCGCCATTCGCAGAACATCGGCGCCGACTACATCGTGGTGCACAGCCCGCTGCTGCATTTCGGCCACGACGTCGACGAAACCGTCTACGAGTACTACCGCTACCTGTCCGAGCAGCTCGACATCGGCATCGCCCTCTGGAACCACCCCGACAGCGGTTACCTGATGAGCCCGGAGCTCTGTTCGCGCATCGCCGACCTGCCCAACATCGTCGCGATCAAATACAGCGTGCCGCGCGACATGTATACCAAGCTCACGCAGATGGCAGGGCACAAGATCATCGTTTCGACCGCCTCCGAAGAAGAATGGTTCGACAACATCGTCGAGCTCGGCTGGCGCCTCTACCTGTGCTCGACGCCGCCGTTCACCATGCAGACCGCGGCGGACCAGCGCATCAACGACTACACGCGCCTCGCGTTCGAAGGCAAGGTCGATGCCGCGCGCAAGATCCGCGACAGCCTGGCCCCGGTGCGCGCCGCGTTCAGGGCCTCGCGCCCGCACGGCACGCCGCAGGCCCACACCAAATACTGGATGGAACAGATCGGCCAGGTTGGCGGACCGGTGCGCCGGCCGCTGCTCAACCTCACCGAGGGCGAGAAGGCGGTGATCCGCAAGGCAGTGGCCGATTCCGGGTTGCAGCACGCGCAAGCCAAGGCAGCCTAGATGGCGCGTTGCGGGTTGTCGGGCCTGGCACTCGCCATCATTGCCGGCGCTGCGCTGATCGCGTCCGGCACAGCCACGGCGCAGTACCCGGCCAAGGCGGTGCGCATCGTGGTCCCTGCCACGGCCGGCGACGGCTCTGATGTGCTCGGCCGAACCCTCGGCAAGGCGATGGGCGAGCTGCTCGGCCAGACCTTCGTGATCGAAAATCGCCCCGGCGCCGGCGGCAGCATCGGCGCCGACACGGTGGCCAAGGCCGCCCCCGACGGCTACACCATCTTCCTCGGCAACGGCAGCTCGCACGGCGTCACGCCCGGCCTCTACGCCAAACTGCCCTACGACAGCATCAACGACTTCGCGCCAATTGGCCTGATTGCCAGTGCCGCCAACGTGCTGGTAGTCAACGCCGCGATGCCGGCGAACAGCTATGCCGACTTCGCCCGCATCGCGCGCGAGCAACCCGGCAAGGTGACGATTGCCTCGGCCGGCAACGGCAGCCTCTCGCACCTGTCGGTGGAGTTGCTCAAGTCGGCTGCGCGCATCGACCTGCTGCATGTTCCTTACAAAGGCGCAGCGCCCGGCGTCACCGATGTCACCGCCGGCCAGGTACAGGCCATGATCATCAACATTCCCACGGTGCTGCCGCTGATCAAGGCGGGCAAATTGCGCGCCCTGGCGGTGACCAGCGCGCGCCGCGCCGCCACGCTGCCCGACGCGCCGACCCTGGCCGAATCGGGCCTGGCCGGTTATGAGACCCTGGCCTGGTTCGGCCTGCTCGCCCCGGCACGCACGCCGCCAGAGGTGGTCGCCACGCTGCACCAGACCCTGCAAAAGGCGCTGGCCCGCACCGAGGTGCGCGAAGCCCTGGCGCGCATGGGCGCCGATGCGTCGGGCATCGGCCCGGCCGAGTTTGGCGGCTTCATCAAGAGCGAGATCGCCAAGTATTCCAGGGTGATCCGGGACGCCGGCATCAAGGTCGATTGACCGATGCCCCTAGAAAAGCCTGAATGACCCTGCGTATCGGATCCCTGCGAATCGGCTTGGTCGGCTACGGCGCGATCGGCGCCGCGGTGCATCGTGAACTCGCGCGCACCCATGCCGATGCGGCGCAGGTGGTCGCCGTGCTGGTGCGCGACGTGGCGCGCCTCGCCGCCACCCCGGCCGCACCGCTGGCCGTCAATACGCTCGACGCCTTGCTCGCCGCCAAACCTGACCTGGTGATCGAATGCGCCGGCCATGCTGCCGTCGATGCGTATGCCGTTGCCGTGCTTGCAGCCGGCATCGACCTGATGCTGGTCTCTGTCGGCTCGCTTTCCGACGCTGCGCGCGAGAAGAGTGTGGTGCAGGCGGCGCGCACTGCCGGGCGCCAGTTGTTGTTGCCCGCCGGGGCGATTGGCGGCATCGACTGGCTCGCCGCCGCCCGGCTTGCCGGCCTCACCCAGGTGACCTATCGCTCGCGCAAGCCGCCGCGCGCCTGGGCCGGCAGCCCGGCAGAACAATTGCTCGACCTCGGCTCCCTGAACCACGCCACTGCATTTTTTCGCGGCACGGCGCGCGATGCCGCGGCCCGGTACCCGAAAAACGCCAATGTCGCCGCCACCGTGGCGCTCGCCACCCTCGGCTTCGATGCGACACAAGTGGAGCTGGTGGCCGACCCCGACGCCGCCGGTAACCTGCACGAGATTGACGCCGGCGGCAACGCCGGCTCGATCAGCGTGCGCATCGACGGCAAGCCCGACCCCGACAACCCGCGCACCTCGCTGCTCACCGCCTACAGCGTGGTACGCGGCATCCTCAACCGCAGCAACACCGTGGTGATCTGACGGCATCGCGCTGTGCCCCCGACGAACCCTACGCGAAGGAGCCCTCCATGCAATACGGCATGCCCCTCAATTTCAACGGCTGGCTCAAGGACAACGCCGACCGCTTCAAGCCGCCGGTTAACAACCAGCAGATCTGGGCCAACGCCGATTTCATCTGCACCGTGGTTGGCGGGCCGAACCAGCGTACCGATTTTCACGACGACCCGTACGAGGAATATTTCCACCAGTTTCGCGGCAACGCCCATTTGCTGGTGCTCGACCGCGGCAAGTTCGAGCGCATCGAGCTCAAAGAGGGCGACATCTTCCTGCTGCCTGCGCACATGCGCCACTCGCCGCAGCGCCCCGAAGAAGGCAGCCTGTGCACGGTGATCGAGCGTTCGCGCCCGGCCGGTGTGGTCGATGCGTTCGAATGGTATTGCGCCAAATGCACCACGCTGGTGGTGCGCCATGAAGTGCAGCTGCAAAGCATCGTCGACGATTTGCCAAAGGTCTACAACCAGTTCTACGCATCGTCCGATGCGGCGCGCACCTGCCCGGAGTGCGCCACGGTGCACCCGGGGCGCGACTGGCAAGCCTGGCATGCGATGCGCGGGTAGCGGGGACAAACGCCGCCGTGGCGCGCGCCGGCGAGGTGCACGGCGTGCATAACACTGGCGCCGTGCCGCTGGTGTTTGTGTCGGTGGTGGCGCCGGTCGAGGCAGGGTATCAGGTGGCGTAAAAATACAGGGCCGGACCATTTTTGTCCAAAACCCATGAAATTCGAACACGCCATGTTCGAATTTCATGGTGTTTCAAGGGGGTGTCAAGCGAGGCAAGTCTGCGTATTCGCCGCGGCGCTAGAATTGCCGCATGAAGGAACCCGAGATCCGCTGCCCCAAATGCGGCTGGCGCCCCACTGCCGAGAGCCGCTGGAGCTGCGTGGCCAGTTGCGGCACCCAGTGGAATACCTTCTGGACCGCCGGCATGTGCCCCGGCTGCGGCAAGCAGTGGCACCACACCCAGTGCCCCGCCTGCCATGCCCGCTCGCCGCACAAGGATTGGTACCACTTCCCCGATGACGACGAAAAAACCGTCGAGGAAGACATCGTCGAGACGGCCGACGCGTAGAAGCTGCATGCCCGCTGCCCGTGCCGGGGCTAGAATGGCGGGGTACCTGCGCGCTTACCCGCCAGCGAGCAGGAGAGCGCCTAAAACCGGCCGACACCATCGGTCTAGAGCCCGCTCCCACCAACGGTTTCCCTGTATTGAAGTACGTAGAACCGCTCCCACCAACGCTTTTCAAGCACCCTAGAGATCAAAAATGAGCAACCTCCCCACCATTGGCTATTTCATCAACGGCAAGCGCGTAGCAGCCACCAGCACCCGCAACGGTGAAGTGACCAACCCCGCCACCGGCGCCGTCACCAAAAAAGTCTCCTTCGCCAACGCCAAGGACATCGACACGGCAGTGCAGGCCGCCAAGGCTGCCTTCCCCGCCTGGCGCGCCACGCCGCCGCTGCGCCGCGCCCGTGTGATGCAAAAATTCCTCGCCCTCATGCAGGCCAACCTGCAGGAGCTTGCCGTGCTCGCCAGTGAAGAACACGGCAAAACCGTGCCGGACGCCGTCGGCTCCGTTACCCGCGGCATTGAAGTCATCGAATTCGCCTGCGGCATTCCGCATCTGCAAAAGGGCGAGCACTCCGAGAACGTGGGTACCGAAGTCGACTGCCACTCCCTGCGCCAGCCGCTCGGCGTGTGCGCCGGCATCACACCGTTCAACTTCCCCGCGATGGTGCCGCTGTGGATGTTCCCGGTGGCGATCGCCACGGGCAACACTTTTGTGCTCAAACCCTCGGAAAAAGTGCCGTCCTGCTCGATGCGCATGGCCGAACTCTTCACCGAAGCGGGCCTGCCTGACGGCGTGTTCAACGTCGTGCATGGCGACAAGGAAGCCGTCGACAGCCTGCTCAACCACCCGGACGTCAAAGCGATCTCGTTTGTCGGCTCGACGCCGATCGCCCAATACATTTACGAAACCTGCGCCAAAAACGGCAAGCGCGTGCAGGCCCTGGGTGGCGCCAAGAACCACGCCGTGGTCATGCCCGATGCCGACCTCGACTTCACGGCCGATGCCCTGGTGGGTGCAGGCTACGGCTCGGCCGGCGAACGCTGCATGGCCATCTCGGTGGTGGTGGCGGTGGGCGGCATTGCCGACGCACTGGTCGCCAAGGTCAAGGAAAAAGCCCTCAAGATCGAAGTGGGCCCCGGCGACAAGGCAGGCGTGGAAATGGGCCCGCTCGTCACCAAGGTGCACCGCGACAAGGTCAAGGGCTACATCGACATGGGCGAGAAAGAAGGCGCCACGCTCGTGCTCGACGGCCGCGGCAAGGTCGTGCCCGGCTTCGAGCAAGGCTTCTACCTCGGCGTCACGTTGCTCGACAACGTCAAACCCAACATGACGGTCTACAAGGAAGAAATCTTCGGCCCGGTGCTCAGCGTCGTGCGCGTCGAAACCCTGGAAGACGCCATCGCGCTCGTCAACAGCTGCCCGTTTGCCAACGGCACAGCCATGTTCACCGCATCCGGCGGCGCCGCACGCAAGTTTGAAACCGAAATCGAAGTCGGCATGGTCGGTATCAACGTACCGATCCCCGTGCCGATGGCGTTCTTCTCATTCGGCGGCTGGAAGGCAT
>CANJDH010000134.1 GCA_947473125.1 Burkholderiales bacterium | reverse complement strand
GTTCATGCCATACCCCCGGTCGGTTAACCCCGGAAGCATCGCAAATCCATCTGGAAAAATTCAAATCGTGGACACCTCTAAATCCTTCGAAACCCGCTCCTGTATTGGCTCTCAGGCCGATACACCCTGATTTAACCGGACACTACTGATGCGCCCCAACGCGATAATTTCTGCCATTTTAGTTTGCACGCGGCAGTTCCCTCCGTAGTTGCTATGCAACAAACGGGCCTCTTCGTTATGCTTGACGTAACGAAGACTTGGCGTTACGCTACGCGTCATGATCGTCAGCTACCGAGACAAGCGCACCCGCGAGTTTGCCGAAGGAAGGCGGATCAAAGCGTTCGAAGGTTTCGATCGCAAGGCCGAGATGAAACTCGATCAGCTGGATGCCGCTACGTCGCTGCGTGATCTGGAACTGCCCGGCAACCGCCTTGAAGGTTTGAAGGGCGATCGCAAGGGCCAGTACAGCATCCGCATCAACGACCAATGGCGCATTTGTTTTGAGTGGCCGGTTGGCTCACCCGGTCCGGTTCATGTCGAGATCGTTGATTATCACTAGAGGAATTTCCATGGCACGCACTGCAATCCACCCCGGCGAACATCTCGCCGAGCAGCTTGAAGAGTTGGGCATGAGCGCGGCCGAGTTGGGTCGGCAGTTGCAAGTGCCGACCAACCGCATTACTGCCATCATCAACGGGCAGCGCGCCATCACGGGCGATACCGCCTTGCGGCTGGGCCATTTCTTCGGGGTCAGTGCGCAGTTCTGGCTCAACCTGCAGGCAATCTACGACCTGCGCCTGGCTGAGAACAAGACCGGCAAGGTGATTGGAAAATTGCCGACGCTGGAGAGTCGCACCAAGTCTTCGAGGGCCGTGGCGGTGGCAGCCTGAATCCTCTTTGTGAAGACTGGTTCGTTGCTTGGCCATTTGATAGACCATCTGCCCGCCAACGGTCCGGCTCATACGTTTCGCATCCATCGCGACGCCTATCGCGACCCCGCTGTCTTCGATCTCGAAATGCGCCACCTCTTGGAGGGCGGCTGACCACGGTGCGGCTGAAGCTGGCTACAGCATGGAAACAGAGGTGCACGCGAGCTGGACCTGCCACACCTTCAACCTGCGCGACTCCGCGCAACATGTGTTCTTCGGCCGCTATGAATTCTTGCTGCGGCAGGAAGGCGGCGCGTGGAAGATCGCGAAGAAGAAGATCGTGCTGATGAACGACCGCATTCCGACGATGCTGAATTTTTATTGCGTCTCGCGGCTCTGCATCAGACGGCTCAGGATCGACCCTTCAGAAATCGCGGGCAACTGCACCGGCTGGGCTACTAGCTTTGCGGCCTCCTGCTCGGGCAGGCCTAGCCCGCGCAACACGGCCAGCGCCGTCTGCTCGGGGAAATCGCGCGGCATCCTTTTTTGGGTAACGCTATGCATCGCCCCGACCACGGTGCCGGCCACCAGATTGAGGGCAACTTCGGCGTGCCGGGCGGCAAAGCGGCCGCTACGAATGCCCTTCCGGATATCCACCGCCACCAGCGTGAAGAAGCCGTGGGTGCGCTCCATTGCCGGCCAGCCGGCGCGCACCATGAAGCTGCCGAGCGCAGGGTAGGCCTTGGCCAGCAGCAGCGCCGTGCGAATCCCGATGGCCACCCGCGCAGCGGGGTCGGCCAGCGGCTCCACCAGCGGGTGCATGGCGCGGATGAGTTCGTCCGACAGCTCCACCGCGAGGGCCTGTACCAGCTCGGCCGGCGTGGCGAAATACTTGTAAAAGCTGCCCCGCGCCACCTGCGCCTCGCTGATCACGTTGTCGATGGTGATCGCTTCCATGCCCCGGCTGGCGCCCAGCATCAGCGCCGCATCGAGCAGGCGTGCGCGCATGCGTTCGCGCCGCGCGGCGGCGAAACGGGTGCGGTGATCAAGGGGAGGGGTTTTGGCCATGCCGCATTCTCCAGCAAACGGCCTCGCCATCGCCGCGCGCAATCGGGAGTTTTATAATATTGACAATATTGTCATTATTACATTACCATCGCCGGCACTCAACCCCACCCTCCCGCAAAAGGCCCGGCCCATGCACAACGACACCCGCAACCGCATCCTCTGGGCGATGACGGCGCTGTTCGCCGTGTTTGCCTTCGTCAAGGCCACGCCGCTGGCTGCGGGCATGAAGGCCATCATCCCGGTGGTAAGCATCCTGGTGCCGACGGTGTTTGCCTTCATGCACGGCGTGCGGCGCCTCGGCTGGCGCACCATGCTGGTGTTTTTCGTGATCACCTTCGTGGTGAGCTGGTGTTACGAATCGCTCAGCATCACCACCGGCTTTCCGTTCGGCAACTACCACTACACCGCCAAGCTCGGCCCCAAACTGGGCCTGGTGCCGCTGTTGATCATGCCGGCCTATTTTGCGGTGTGCTATCTCTCCTGGAACCTGGCCCATATCGTGCTCGACAAGTTCGACCAGAAGGCAGACGCGCAATTGCGCTTTGCCGTGCCGGTGATTGCCAGCTTCATCATGGTGATGTGGGACATGTCGATGGACCCGGCGCGCTCCACCCTGAACCAGGCGTGGATCTGGCACGACGGCGGCGGCTACTTCGGTGTGCCGTTCGTCAATTTCCTGGGCTGGTTCCTGTGCGTGTACACGATCTTCCAGCTGCTCGCGCTGTACTTGATGCGCAGCGGCATCAGGGAAGATGTGACAGAGGCCGCCAGCGGCGACGATCGCAAGACCCATTGGCACCAGGTGACGGCGCTCTATGGCGCCACCTTCATCGAGTTTGTGGCGTTCGCCTGGTTTGCGCCGGGCGGCAGCATGACCGATGCCGCCGGTCAGGCCTGGAGCGTGCGCGCGATGTATGAAACGCTGGGTCTGGTGGCCATCTTCACGATGTTGTTCGTCACCTGCCTGGCGTTCTTCAAGGTGCAGGCATCGTCAAGGCTGGGTTAGCCAGCCGGGTTGGCCGGCTGCCGGAAACCGTTGGTGGGAGCGGCTCTCAGGTCATCCCCCTCTTACACCCGTGCCAGAAAGCCCTGGATCGCCTGATTGATGAGGTCCGGGTGCGTTAGCGGACCCATGTGCCCGCACTTGTCGAAATCCACTGCCTCGACACGCGGCAAGGCCGGAATCAAGCGCCGGGCCACACCGAGCGCCGATTGCGGGGAACGCTTGCCCGTCATGTAGAGCACAGGCACATCGAAGCTGCGAAACGCCGAGATTGGTGTCGGCTCGGTCGTCAGTGCATGGGCCCAGCGCCGTACGTTAACCATTGAGGCTGCGATGGCCGGCTTGCGGGCATCGGGCGTGTTTTTCCAGGCGCCAGTGCCCATCCAGAAGTCGATGAAGGCTTCGGCCGCGCCGTCCATGTTGTTTGCATCGAGAGCTTGCGCCGCAGCAGCAACGGCATTGCGAATGCCGTCGGCATCGTTGGGGGCCGGCCCATCGGCTTCAATCAGATTGAAAAGCGTGGGTTCATACACGGCGACGGCACGCACGCGCGCCGGGTTGCGCAGCGCGGCGATCATCGCTACCGCGGCACCATGCGAATGCCCGATGAGTACGACAGGGTTGCCGGCCTTGCGTATGACCGGTTCGATGAGATCAGCTTCGTCACCGAGCGAGATCAGATCCCGGGAAGGCCACTGCGGGCTTTTGCCAATGTCGTAGAGGTCCGGCGCTGCCACGTAATGGCTGGGGCTCAGCAATTCCATCAGGCCGCGCCATTGCCCGGAGGTGCTGGCATTGGCGTGTACGCAAACGACGCCAGGGCCGGAACCGGCTTCACGAAACGCCGGCGTGGAGGTAGCAGTGGTCATCAATCCTGCCGCGAAGAGGGGCCAGCGCCCGCTTCGCGCCTTGAGGCAGTCCACTTGTCGAGCTTGGTGCGCGCGCCGTTGGTGGCCGGGTCCATCGCCGCATCATGGCCGGGCAGCCTGGCTGTGAGCTCGATCACATAACCGTTCGGATCGCGAAAGTAGATTGACTGGATGAAGTGGTGATCAGAGACGCCCCGCAACTCCATGCCCGCGGCCTTGCCCTTGGCGAACATGCTCTGCAGGGTGTCCATGCGCACCTCCAGCGCGATGTGCAGATCAAAATCATGCTGATCCTTGAATTCGAAGGGCATGTCGGGCGCTTCAAAATAGGCCAGGTAAGAGCCGTTGCCCATCTGGTAGAAGGTGTGCAAGGTGCTGGTCGGCCGGCCGCTTTTGGTCTCGGTGATTTCCAGCGTGCCTGCCAGCGGCAGGCCAAGGAAATCCTCGTAGAACTGCCGCGTCTCTTCCGAGTCGCGGCAGCGGTAGGCGTTGTGGTGCAGTCCCTGGATCGCAATCGTGCGGGGCATGGGCGCTCTGGATCGTGATGAACGGGGGCTTCAGTGTAGCGCGGCAAGCCGCGGCGCCGGGCCCGCTACGGCGCCGTGAATCCCGCCACCTTGTGGCTGCCGTCGCAGTAGGGCTTGTTTTTCGACGCGCCACAACGGCACAGGTAGGCTTCACCAACCTTGTTGCAGGTGCGCCCGGTGCCGCTCACCACTTCGAGGTTGCCGGTAACCCTTAATGGCCCATTGGGCAGCGGCATCACGTTGAGCGGGCCATTGCGCACGGCGAGGGCTTCAAAGCTTGCCGTGGGCGGTTCGCCGCTGGCAACAAAGCCGCCGCCGCTGTGGCTGCCATCGCAATACGGCTTGTTTTGCGAAAGTCCGCAGCGGCACAGGGTGGCACGCGGAGAGGCCTGGGCCACACCGCGAAATTGCAGTTCGGCTTCCACAGCGAGCGGGCCGTTTTCGCGCACGCGCACGGTGTTGACGATCGGCGCGGCATCCGAATCCGGCGCGGCGCTACCAGCCGCATTGCGCGTGACGCGAATCGCGCCCGAGGGGCAGCTCTTGGCTATGTGCATCAGCTCTTCCACCGGCTGCGCATCGGGGTGAATCCAGGCGCCTTTAACGTTCGGCACAAACACGTCCGGGTGCGAGAGCACGCAGGTGCGCGAGTGGATGCACTTTTGCGCATCAAAGTGAATCGTGGCTTCCTTGCCGGCAACGGTTTCAATGGTCATGGGGCTGCTCCGGAAAAAATGCCAACTGTACAGGGTTGCGCCATGCAGCGCGATGGCCGGATCCGTTAATACGGCTATAACCGTTGGTGGGAGCGGTTCTTCGTTGTTTTCCCCTCAGCCCCTACCAGCAGGATCGCGCGTGCATCCAGCCACGCACAGGCGCAGTGCGCTCCGGCTCACTCCAATGTGATGTTGAGCGTGCGCAGGGTCTGCTCCCAGCGCGCTGCGTCTTCCTTCATGAAAGCGGCAAACGGCTCCGGCGCGAGCGGCATCGGTGCCAACCCGCGCTGCCCGAACTGTGCGTCCACATCAATGCCGGAAACCGCCTTGATGATTTCAGCGTTGAGCCGATCGACGATGGCCTTGGGCGTACCGACCGGCGCAAACATCGCAAACCAGCCGTTCTGCGTCATCGCCGGCAGCCCTGCTTCCTTGAGGGTCGGCAGATCGGGCAGCAGGGCAAAGCGGTTCTCGGACGACACCGCGAGCGCACGCAGCTTGCCGGCGCGCACTTGCGGCAGCGCTGTGTTGGCGGCATCGAGGAAGATCTGCACCTGGCCCGAGAGCAAGTCGAGCAGGCCGGGCGCTGCACCACGGTAATGGATCGAGGTGATCTGGATGCCCGCCACGCTGGCAAAGCGCTCGGTGAGCAGATGGGTCACGCCGCCGGGTCCGAGCGATACGGCATTGAGCTTGCCGGGGTTCTTCTTCGCGTAATCGATGAACTCTGCGAATGTATTGGCAGGCACGCCGGGGTTCATGGTCAGCACATACGGGTAGCTGCCGATGCCGGCCACCAGCACGAAGTCGCTCACCTTGTAACTCGGCGTCTTGCTGATCAGCACGTTAACGGGCAAAACGTTGCCCGACACCAGCAGGGTGTAGCCGTCGGGCGCGGCGCGCGCGACCATGCCGGTGCCGATCATGGTGGCGGCGCCGCTCTGGTTCTCAACGACAAACGGTTGGCCGAACACGGCTGCCAGCTTGGGCGCGACCAGCCGCGCCATCTGGTCGGCGCCACCACCGGGCGGGTAAGGCACGATGATGCGCACCGGTTTGGCCGGCCAGGCCTGGGCAAACAGCGGTGCTGCGTGCAAGCAGCCGGCGAGGAGGATCAGGCACAGGGTGAAGCGGCGTGGCAGTGATGTCATCGGGTTTCCTCGTGGCAAAGCGTGGCGGGTGTGGCACTGCAGCATCGCTACAATCGGGCGCATCCCGTGCTGCGTTTTACCACTCGAGAACCTTTCCATGCAAACCCGCCTGATTCGTCGCCGCTTGCTTCGTCGTCTCCTGTCCGCTGGTCTGGCGGCACTCTGCGTGATGCCGCTGCTGGCGGCGGCGCAATCGGCGTATCCGAACCGGCCGATCCGTTTCATTGTGCCGTTCCCGCCGGGCGGCGGCGCCGAATCCACCGCACGGCTGGTCGGCCAGAAGCTCGGCGAGGCGCTGGGCCAGCCCGTGGTGATCGAAACGCGCGCCGGCGCCGGCGGCAACATCGGCACCGAGTTCGTCGCCAAAGCGGCGCCGGATGGCTACACGATCCTGCTCAGCACCAACGGCACGGTGATCCAGCCACACCTGCAAAAGCTCAACTGGGACCCGCTCAAGGACCTGGTGCCGGTGAGCCTGATCGCCACCTACCCGCTGGTGATTGCCACGCACCCTTCTACCCCGGGCACCACGCTGCGCGAACTGGTGGCCCATGCCAAGGCCAGCCCGGGCAAGCTCTCCTACGGCTCCTCCGGCAGCGGCGGGCCGCTGCACATGGGCGCCGAGCTGTTCAAGAACACGGTGGGCATCGACGTGCTGCACATTCCCTACAAGGGCAACGCCCCGGCGACGCTGGCAATCCTCTCCGGCGAGGTCAACATGACCTTTGACAGCCTGGTCGGCCCGCTGCCCAACATCCGCGCTGGCAAGCTGCGTGGCCTGGCCATCACCGGCAAACGCCGTTCGTCAGTGTTGCCCGACGTGCCGACGGTGATCGAGACCGGTGTGGCCAATTTTGTCTACGAGTCGTGGAACGGCGTCGCCGCGCCGGCCGGCACGCCGCCGGAAATCGTGCAGCGCCTCAACGCCGAGATCGTCAAGGTAGTGGCACTGCCGGAGGTGCGCGACCGCCTGATCGCGCTCGGCTACGACCCGGCCAGCAACAGCCCGGCGGAATTCGCGGCAATGGTGGCCAGTGACTACCAGCGCTTTGGCAAACTCGTCAAGGAGATCGGCCTGCGTGCAGACCAATAACCGAACCCGCATCGCCGCCGACATTGGCGGCACCTTTACCGACGTGGCCGCTTTCGATGAAGCGCGCGGCGTGCTGATGCTCGGCAAAACGCTGACCACCCATCACCGTCTGGTTAGCGGCATCCTCGACGGCATGCACAAGGCCGGGGTGACGCTGGCCGAGGCCAACCTGTTCCTGCATGGTTCGACGATTGCCATCAACACCATGATCGAGCGCTCCGGCGCCAGGGCGGCGCTGATCACCACGCGCGGCTTTCGCGACATCTACGAGATCGGCCGCATCAACCGCCCCGATTCGTTCAACCTGCGCCATCGCAAGCACGCACCGCTGATCGAGCGCGACCTGCGTTTCGAAGTGAGCGAGCGCCTGCTGGCCGATGGCACGGTGCACCAAAAGCTCGACATGAAGGAAGTCGAGGCGATTGCCGACGAGCTGGTACGGCGCAAGATCGAGGCGGTGGCGGTGCTGTTCCTGCACTCCTATCGCAACCCGGCACACGAGCGGGCGGTCAAGGCCGCGCTGAAAAAGCGCCTGCCCAAGGCCTTCATTTCGATCTCGTCCGACCTCTCGCAGGAATACCGTGAGTACGAGCGCACCTCGACCGTGGTGGCGAACGCCTACATCGGCCCGCGGGTCGATCGCTATCTGGGTGAAATTGAAGACGAGCTCAAGGCCGAGCAGTTCGCCGGCAAGTTTCTGGTGGTGCAGTCAACCGGCGGCCTCTACGCACTCACGGAGGCGCGCGCCGACTGCGTGCGCATGATGGAATCGGGCCCGGCTGCCGGCGTGATCGGCACCCAGGCGCTGTGCGGCACGCTGGGCATCGACAACGCGATTGCCTTTGATATGGGCGGCACTACCGCCAAGGCCGGTGTGGTGCGCGATGGCACGGCACTGGTGACCGGCAGCGTGATGATTGGTGGTTACCTTACCGGCTTGCCCTTGCTCACGCCGATGATCGACATCCATGAAGTCGGCACCGGCGGCGGCAGCATTGCGGCGGTGAGCGAATCGGGGGCACTGCGCGTCGGACCGCAAAGTGCGGGTGCCGCACCCGGGCCGGCGTGCTACGGGCTGGGCGGCACCGAGCCGACCGTGACCGACGCCAATCTCGCACTCGGGCGGCTGGATGCGAAGCGCTTTCTCGGTGGCGAGATGCTGCTCGACACGGCGGCCACCAACGCGGCCCTGAAGAAGCGCGTGGCCGCACCGCTGGGCCTTTCGGTAACGCAGGCGGCGCTCGGCATCCTGCGCATCGCGGCGGCGGCGATGTCGCATGCGGTCAAGGGCGTGACTACTGATCGTGGCCTGGACCCCGGCGCGTTTCCGACCCTGTTTGCCTACGGCGGTGCCGGGCCGCTACATGCCTCGATGGTGGCGCGCGAACTGCGCATTCCGCGCGTGATCATTCCGCGTGCGCCGGGGCACTTCTCGGCCTTCGGCATGCTGCTGGCCGACTTTCGCCGCGACCTGGTGCGCTCGCAGTTCGTGAGCCTGGACGCAGTCACCATGGCCGAGCTCGAAGGCTGGTTCGCCGGGATGGAAGCGCAGGGCCAGGGCACGCTCAAGGAGGCGGACCTCAACACCAAAAAAGTGGTGGTGCAGCGCGGCCTCGACATGCGCTATGTCGGACAGGAGCATGCCGTTACGGTGGATCTGCCGGCCTCGGCCTTCAAGCACGGCAATGCGGCCGCCAACAAGGCGGCCATCAAGGCCGCATTCGATGCCGCACACGAGGAACGCTACGGCCGTGGCTCACCCGGCGAGATGGCCGAAATTGTCAGCATCCGCAGCACCGTGATTGGCGTGATGAAGCACCCGACGCTGGAGAAAATTGCCAAGGGCAGCGCGCGCCCACCGGCGGCAGCGCTGCGCGGCAAGCGGCGGGCCTATTTTGAGGATGGCGGCTGGACGCAAGCCGCGGTGTACCAGCGTGACGCCTTGCTGGCAGGCAATCGCATCAGCGGGCCGGCGTTGATCGAGGAGCACGCCACCACCACCGTGCTGCAGCCCGGTGACAGCCTGGTGGTTGAACCCTATGGCAACCTCGACATCAGCATCGGGAGGAAATGACCATGCCGCGCAAAACCAACTCGGCCAGATCATCGCGTATCAGCATGAAAAGTCCTGCCGCCGGGAAGCCTGCCTCGCGCAAGTCTCCATCGAAACCGCCGGCACGGCGGCCCAGGGTCGACCCGGTTGCCGTCGAGCTGGTGCGCAACAGCCTGACTGCGGCCACCGAAGAAATGAAGTCGGTGCTGATGCGCACCTCGTACAACATGATCATCTACGAGGCGCTCGACTTCACCGTCGGCCTGTTTGATCGCGATGGCCAGACGCTGTCGATCGGCCTGGGCCTGCCGATGTTCATTCGCGGCATGAGCGATGTGGTCAAGGCCAAGATCGCGCACTGGGGGCACGCTGACATCCACCCCGGCGACATCCTGCTCACCAACGATGCCTACACCACCGGCGCGCACCTCAACCACCTGACGTTCTCGATCCCGGTGTTTCACAAGGGACGCATCGTGGCGTTCTCGACCTGCATGGCGCACTGGCAGGACATCGGCGGCATCCTCAACGGCCTGACCACCGACATCTGGTCCGAGGGCCTGCAGATTCCGCTGGTCAAGTACCACGTGCGTGGCAAGCTCAATCAGGAGATGCGCAACCTGATCCTGATGAACGTGCGCCGCCCGGATCGCGCCGCCGGTGATCTGGAGGCGCAGTTGTCGGCCTGCCGGGTCGGCGTCAAGCACATGGAAGAGCTGATGGCGCGTCACGGCGTCGACACGGTGCAGGTCAGCATTGCCGCCATCATGGATCACAGCGAGGCCGAAGCACGCGTCAAGGTGCGCGCGATCCCCGACGGCGTTTATGAAGCCGAATCGTGGATGGATGATGACGCCATCGACATTGACCAGCCGGTGCCGATCCGCGTCAAGGTGACGGTGCGCGGCGATGAAATGACGGTCGATCTTTCCGGCATGAGCCCGCAGGTCAAGGGCTTCTTCAACTCGGGAGCCGGCGTCGCCTGCGCGCAGGTGGCCTTCAAGTGCCTGACCCTGCCGCGCGATAACCCGATCAACGATGGCAGCTTTCGCCCGCTCAAGGTGATCGTGCCGCCCGGCACGGTGGTCAGTGCCAAGCATCCGGCGCCGATGCGCGTGTGGATGACCTACCCGATGACAGTGGTCGACACCATTTTCAAGGCACTGGCGCCGGCGATTCCCGAC
>CANJDH010000133.1 GCA_947473125.1 Burkholderiales bacterium | reverse complement strand
TTCCGCAATCGCCGCGCGCCGAGAAGGAAAAGCAGACCCCTCTGTTTGCCGACCTTCCCGACAGCGGCCTGCCGCCCCTGCATCTGCTCGATGCGCCGCCCGAGGTTGTCGAAACAGTCAGTCCCGAAACGGTGGAATTCACCTCCCGCCTGATCGAGAAGAAGCTCAAGGATTTTGGCGTACAGGCGGAGGTCAAGGCGGCCTATCCGGGGCCCGTGATCACCCGTTACGAAATCGAACCTGCCGTCGGTGTAAAGGGCAGCCAGATCGTCGGTCTGGCGAAAGACCTGGCGAGGGCGCTGTCGCTGGTGTCGGTGCGTGTGGTCGAGACCATTCCCGGCAAGAGCCTGATGGGGCTGGAATTGCCCAATCCCAAGCGGCAAACCGTGCGACTGTCGGAAATCTGCGGCTCGCAGTTGTACAACGACAATGCGTCGCCCTTGACCATCGCCATGGGCAAGGACATTGCAGGCAAGCCGGTGATTGCGGATCTGGCGAAGATGCCGCATCTGTTGGTGGCGGGCACCACGGGATCGGGGAAGTCCGTGGCGATCAACGCCATGATCCTGTCGCTGCTGTACAAGGCGGAAGCGAAGGACGTGCGCCTGATTTTGATCGATCCGAAAATGCTGGAGATGTCAGTCTATGCCGACATTCCGCATCTGCTCGCGCCGGTGGTGATTGACATGAAGCAGGCGGCCAACGCCCTTAACTGGTGTGTGGGTGAAATGGAACGCCGTTATCGGCTGCTGAGCTCGCTCGGGGTGCGCAACCTCGCAGGCTACAACCACAAGATCACGGAAGGCATCAAGAGCGGCAAGCCGCACACCAACCCGTTTTCGTTGACCCCGGATGCGCCCGAACCGCTCGAAAATCTGCCGATGATTGTGGTCTTCATTGATGAGCTGGCCGACCTGATGATGGTGGCCGGCAAGAAAATCGAGGAATTGATCGCGCGCCTCGCGCAAAAGGCGCGTGCCGCCGGCATCCACCTGATTTTGGCGACACAGCGGCCGAGCGTGGACGTGATTACCGGGCTGATCAAGGCCAACATCCCGACACGGGTGGCGTTCCAGGTGTCGAGCAAGATTGATTCGCGCACCATCCTCGACCAGATGGGGGCCGAGTCGCTGCTGGGGCAGGGCGACATGCTGTACCTGCCGCCGGGCTCGGGGCTGCCGCAGCGCGTGCATGGTGCCTTTGTGTCCGATGAAGAGGTGCACAAGGTCGTCAACTACCTCAAGACGCTGGGCTCGGCCAACTACATTGAAGGCATCCTCGAAGGCGGCGTGCTCGAAGGCGAAGAGGGCGGTGCCGGCGGCGAAGGCGGCACCGATGCGGAGAGCGACGCACTCTACGACCAGGCGGTGGAGATCGTCCTCAAAAACAAGCGCGCCTCGATTTCCCTGGTGCAGCGGCACCTCAGGATCGGTTACAACCGGGCGGCGCGCCTGCTCGAGGCGATGGAGAAGGCCGGCCTGGTGTCGACCATGCAGGGCAACGGCAACCGCGACATCCTGGCGCCGAGCCGTGCCGACTAGCGCTTTGCGCCTGATCTGGCTGGTGCTGTGCCTGATGTGGGGCGCCGGGAACGCTCATGCATCCGCACTTGACGGGTTGCGCGATTTCGTCAAGGCGACGCGCTCGGGCACGGCCGGATTCACCCAGATGATCGTCAACAAAAGCGGCAAGGTCTCGAATCCGGCCTCCGGTACGTTTCAGTTTCAGCGCCCCGGGAAATTTCGCTGGGTCTACGACAAACCTTACGAGCAGTGGATCGTTGGCGACGGCGAAAAGCTCTGGATTTACGACAAAGACCTCAACCAGGTGACGGTACGCAAACTGGGCGGTGCGCTGGGTCAAAGCCCGGCCGCGATCCTGGCGGGCAGCGACGACCTGGAGAAAAATTTTGTCATCAAGGACGCCGGTGTCAAGGACGGGCTGGAGTGGCTCGAAGCGACACCGAAAGCCAAGGATACGACGTTCGAGACGGTGCGCATCGGCTTGCGCCGCGAGGGCGGTGTCGCCAGCCTGGCCGCCATGGAACTGGCCGATACCTTCGGGCAGACATCGGTGTTGAGTTTCGGCAAGGTGGAGCGCAATCCTGCCCTGGCGGCTGACCTGTTCCGCTTTGTACCGCCCAAAGGCGCAGACGTCTTCGGGGAAGAGAAATGACCCACCCGACCTCCCTGAAACCGTTGACCATCAAGGGTTTCGAACGGGTACCTGTCCGAAACCATTGATGGACAAGGGTTTGCAGCCTACAGGCAATCCCAAAGCGGGTACCGGCACAGCTTCGACGGGGCATCGCACCCCGCTGGCGGAGCGCCTGCGCCCGACGGCCCTTGACGAAGTCATCGGCCAACAGCATTTGCTTGGGCCGGGCAAACCGCTGCGCATGGCGTTCGAGACGGCACGCCCCCACTCGATGATCCTGTGGGGGCCGCCCGGCGTTGGCAAGACGACGCTGGCACGCCTGATGGCGCGCGGCTTCAACGCACAGTTCCTTGCCATCTCGGCCGTCCTGGGCGGGGTAAAGGAGATCCGTGAGGCGGTACAGGCTGCCGAGAGTTCACGCGCGCTTGGGGAAGAGACGATTCTCTTCGTTGACGAGGTGCACCGATTCAACAAGAGCCAGCAGGACGCGTTCCTCCCCTATGTCGAGGCGGGGCTATTCACGTTTATCGGGGCGACGACGGAAAATCCGTCTTTCGAAGTCAATGGGGCGCTGCTGTCGCGCGCCACGGTGTATGTGTTGCAGCCGATCGGCGCCGCAGACATGCGCCTGTTGCTGGCGCGCGCCCAGACCACGCTGGAGATGGCCGTTATTGACGATGACGCGCGCGAACGCCTGGTGGGCTGGGCCGACGGCGATGCGCGCCGCCTGCTCAATGCCGTCGAGATCGTAGACGCTTCGGCGCAGGCGCAGGGCGTCGATATGATTGGCGCCGACTTCATCGATACGGCGCTCTCGCAAAACCTGCGACGTTTCGACAAGGGCGGGGACCAGTTTTACGACCAGATCAGCGCACTCCACAAATCGGTGCGCGGATCAAACCCGGACGCGGCGCTCTACTGGTTTGTGCGTATGTTGGATGGCGGCGCCGATCCGCGCTACCTCGCGCGGCGCCTGGTGCGCATGGCCACTGAAGACATCGGCCTGGCCGACCCGCGCGCATTACGGCTGGCGCTCGACGCGGCCGAGACCTACGAGCGACTTGGTTCACCCGAGGGCGAGCTGGCGCTGGCCGAGGCGGTTGTTTACCTCGCAGTGGCGCCCAAGTCGAACGCGGTGTACAGCGCGTACAACGCGGTGAGGGCCTTCATTGCCAAGGACCAGAGCCGCCCGGTGCCACTGCACTTGCGCAATGCGCCGACGCGCATGATGAAAGAAATGGGATTTGGCAAGGAATACCGCTATGCCCATGACGAAGGCGATGCCTATGCCGCGGGCGAGGTCTATCTTCCGGATGGCATGCCGACGGTGCAATGGTATAAACCTGCGCCGCGCGGCATGGAGATCAAGATTGCAGAAAAACTCGCACAGTTGCGCGCGCTCGATAGTGCAACGGTGCGCAAAAAGGGCGAATAACCCCCCGGGTAGGTAAAATCGGGGGCTTCCCCCAAGAGGTTTGTCTAGTTCGCACCATGCTTGATATTCAATTGCTGAGAAAAGACATCACGGCGGTTGCCGCAAGGTTGGCAACCCGCCCGTACGTCCTGGACGTCGACTCGTTTCAGAAGATCGAAGCTGAACGCAAAGAGATACAGATGCGCACCCAGGATCTGCAGGCGCGCCGCAACAGCCTGTCCAAGCAGGTGGGGGCATTGAAGGGCAAAGGTGAAGATACCGCGGCGGTGATGGAGCAGGTTGCTGGTCTGGGCGACGAACTCAAGAGCTGTGAAGGGCATCTTGCCGGCATCCAGACACAACTTGACGCCCTGTTGCTGGGCATTCCGAACCTGCCGCACGACAGCGTGCCGAACGGAAAATCTTCGGATGACAACCTCGAAATGCGCCGCGTCGGGACGCGGCGTACCTATGACTTTGCCGTGAAGGACCACGTTGACCTGGGAGAGCAGATCGGCGGCCTGGATTTCGCAGTGGCCGCCAAGATAGCAGGGTCCCGGTTCGCGGTCATGAAAGGGCCGATTGCCCGATTGCATCGGGCCCTCGCCCAATTCATGCTCGATACGCATACGCAGGAGCACGGGTATACAGAGGTGTACACGCCGTATCTGGTCAATGCCGATTCAATGCGTGGCACCGGCCAATTGCCCAAGTTTGAAGACGACTTGTTTGCCACCTTCAAGAGCAAGGACGAGAAGCTCTACCTGATTCCAACCGCTGAAGTACCGGTTACCAATCTGGTCCGCGACGAGATCGTCCCGCTCGAGCAATTGCCGCTGAAATTTGTCTGCCATACGCCGTGTTTTCGCTCGGAGGCGGGCTCGTATGGCAAGGACACGCGCGGCATGATCCGCCAGCACCAATTCGACAAGGTGGAACTGGTGCAGGTCGTACACCCGGATCAGTCTTACGCAAGCCTTGAAGCCCTGACCGGGCACGCCGAGGCGATTCTCCAGAAACTCGAGTTGCCGTATCGCGTTGTCACCATCTGCACCGGTGACATGGGGTTTTCTGCCGCCAAAACCTTTGACATCGAGGTCTGGCTGCCCGGACAGAACGCCTATCGGGAAATTTCATCCTGCAGCAACTTTGAATCATTTCAGGCGCGACGCATGCAGGCACGGTATCGCGACGAGAAGGGCAAGCCGCAACTGGCACATACCCTCAATGGATCGGGGCTCGCGGTAGGGCGCACGCTGGTGGCCGTATTGGAGAATTACCAGAATGCCGACGGTAGCATCACCGTGCCGAATGCCTTGCATCGCTACATGAACGGCGTCGAATCGATCACGGCCGGATCCCGATGAAGTGGTGCGGCAGTCGCATGCGACCCTGAAAACAAAAAAACACCCGCAATACGGGTGTTTGATTGGCGGAGAGGGTGGGATTCGAACCCACGGTAGGCTTACACCTACGCCTGATTTCGAGTCAGGTACATTCGACCACTCTGCCACCTCTCCGGCTTACAGGCGTGCGATCTGAGCAGGGATTTTAGCAAAATAAGCTCCAGCGCGCGCGGGAAAATTGCGTCTCTCAGCGCAAAAGATCGGCAATCGCCAGCAAATCCTGTTTCAAGGCGAGCAGCTTGTAGCCGCTGTCGGCGACCACAGAAGATTCGGTTGCGGCAGGTTTTGGTGCGACGCTGATGGCTTCGTCGAGCCTGTTGCGGGCGCCATTGATGGTGAATCCCTGCTCATAGAGCAGTTCACGAATGCGACGGATCAGCAGGACTTCGTGATGCTGGTAATAGCGCCGATTGCCGCGCCGTTTGACCGGTTTGAGCTGGGTGAACTCCTGCTCCCAATAGCGCAGCACATGGGGTTTTACGCCGCATAAGTCGCTGACCTCACCGATGGTGAAGTAGCGTTTTGCGGGAATCGGCGGCAACGCAACTCGGCTGCCGCGGTCAGGCGTTCGTGGACCCGCCATGATAGTGCGCCTCGACCATTGACTTCAGTTTTTGGCTGGCGTGGAACGTGACGACCCGTCGGGCCGTAATCGGAATCTCTTCGCCAGTCTTGGGGTTGCGGCCAGGCCGTTGTGGCTTGTCGCGCAACTGGAAATTGCCAAAGCCTGAAAGCTTGACGCTCTGCCCGTTTTCAAGGGCAGTACGGATTTCCTCGAAAAACGTTTCGACCATGTCCTTGGCCTCGCGCTTGTTGAGCCCGACCTTTTCAAACAGCAGGTCGGCCAGTTCCGCCTTGGTCAGCGTATTGGCCAATGCATCTTGTGCTTGAGCTAGATTGGAATCCATGCCTTGATGGTTTGATTCGAGAGTCATGTCGCTCCGCCCGGGTTCCGGCTCGGATTCTCCTGTCACGCGCGCAGTCTAGCCTGATGCTTTTGTTGGGCTGCTTCGACCATCCGACGGATGGTTTCATCGGCCTCTGCATCTGTAAGTGTTTTCTGAGTATCTTGCATAACTACCCGGAATGCAAGGCTTTTTTCCGTTTCAGCGAAGCCGGTTTGAGGGCTCGCCGGTGCACCTTGCAGGGCCTTTTGCGGGCGGTAGTCGTCAAATAGTTCGACGCCGGTCACGTGGCCGCCCGCGGCCTGCATGAGGCAATGCCGAACGGTTGCCGCAGGAATGTTCGCCTGCAGTACCAAGGCAATGTCGCGGAATACCGGCGGAAACCTCGAGACCTCCTGATGCAACCGCTGTGGGGTTTGGGATACAAGTGCCAGCTCAACCTCGAACAAAACCGGCGCGCTTGATAGCCCGTGGAACTGAACCCAGCTCGGGTGGAGTTCCCCGATAAAGCCGACCCCTTTGCCGTCGATGACGATACGCGCCGATCGGCCAGGATGCAGGGCAGGGTGGGGGGTCGATTCGAACTCGGCATGAGCGGGCGCCAATACGGCTTCAAGATCACCCTTCAGGTCGAAGTAATCGACCAGACGGGTCCTCACCCCCCACTGCTCGTGCGCGGCAGGTCCAAAGGCAACGGCACCGAGCATGCGCGGTTGGGAGATGCCGGCGACGGCGAGCGGGCCGTCCACAACGGTCGCATCGCGCCGAAAGACGCTGCCCACTTCAAATCCGCGGATTCGCTCTTGCTTGCGATTGACGTTATAGACCACGTTGGCAAGCAGGCCGCCAAATAGCGAGGAGCGCATCACGCCCATCTGGCTAGCGATGGGATTGAGCACCCGCACCGGATCGGCATTGCCCGCCAGATCGCGTTCCCATGCCGCGTCGACAAAGCTGTAGTTGATGACTTCATGAAAATCGCGCGCTGCCATCAAACGCTTGAAGCTGAGCGCAGAGCGCTGCGTTTCGGCATGGCTCAGCATCGATGCGGTCGTTCTGGGTGGCAGGGCCGGGAGGTTGTCAAAACCATGAAGCCGCGCTACCTCCTCGATCAGGTCCTCTTCGATCGCGAGGTCGAAGCGATACGCCGGCGGCGTGACCTCCAGGGCATCACCGAGGTCACGCACAGGCAGCCCGAGGCGCGTGAACACGCCGAGCATGTCGTTTTTGTCGAGAGCCACGCCGATGATTTTGCGACAGCGCTCCACGCGCATGCGAATCGGCGCTCGTGCCGGAAGCGCCAGCTGCTGATCATCCACCGGTCCGGGCTGGCCACCGCAAATTTCCAGTACCAGCGCCGTGATGCGCTCAATGTGCGCAACCGTCGTCGAAAAGTCGACGCCGCGCTCGAAGCGGTGGCCCGCTTCGGTCGTGAAGTTGAAACGACGCGCGCGGCCCTGGATCGACTCGGGCCACCAGAAAGCAGCCTCAATGAAAATACAGGTGGTGTCGAGGGTGACTGCCGTGGCGTCCCCGCCCATGATGCCGGCGAGGGCTTCCACGCCTCCGGCATCCGCGATCACGCCAACGGCATTGTCGACTTCCACGGTCTGACCATTGAGCAACTTGACTTGTTCCCCGGACATGCCCCAACGCACCTCGAGCTGGTTGCCGGAAATTTTGTCCGCATCGAAGATGTGCGAAGGGCGACCCAACTCGAGCATGATGTAGTTGGAGATATCGACCAGAGCCGAGATCGGCCGCTGGCCCGAACGCTCCAGGCGCTGTTTCATCCAGACAGGCGTCGACGCCCTGGCGTTGACGCCGCGGACGAGGCGCCCGGAGAAGCGGCCGCACAGATCTGGCGCATGTACCTTGACCGGCAGGCGATCATCAATCGATGCCGCAACCGGGGTGTATGGCGGCACGGTGAGTGGCGCACCCGTCAGGGCAGCGACTTCACGGGCAACGCCGATCAGTGACAGGGCGTCAGCACGATTCGGCGTGAGCTTGATCGTGATTACCTGGTCGTCGAGGTCCAGCACATCGCGTAGGTTCGCGCCGATGGCGGCATCCGCCGGTAACGACAGCAAGCCGGAATGGTCGTCCGACATGCCCAACTCGCTTGCGGAGCAAAGCATGCCCTGGCTTTCAACTCCCCGCATCGTGGCGCGCTTGATCTCGAATCGCTTGCCCTCTGCATCCGGCGGCAGCTGCGCGCCGACCAGTGCGCACGGTACGCGCATGCCTGCCGCGACATTGGGCGCGCCACACACGATATTGAGCAGCGTGCCGCTGCCGACATCGACCTGACAGACATTGAGGCGATCGGCGTTCGGATGCCTGTCGAAAGACTGGATCAACCCTACCACCACTCCCGCGAAGGGGGGGGCGGTTGATTCGGCATGTTCGACTTCGAGCCCTGCCATGGTAAGCGCGTGGCACAACGCTGCGCTCGACAAGTCAGGGTTGACGAAGGTGCGCAGCCAGGATTCGGAAAATTTCATAACGGGATTCCGGCTAGCCAAACTGTTGCAAAAAGCGCATGTCGCCGTCGAAAAACAGGCGCAGATCGTTGATGCCGTAGCGCAGCATCGTGAGTCGCTCGATTCCGCAGCCGAATGCAAACCCGACGTAGCGTTCGGGGTCCAGCCCCATGTTGCGCACCACCTGAGGGTGTACCTGGCCGGATCCGGAGACCTCAAGCCACTTGCCTTTCATCGGGCCGCTGGAGAAGGCGATGTCAATCTCGGCAGAAGGCTCGGTAAATGGAAAATACGAAGGCCTGAAGCGCACCGTGATGTTGTCGTCTTCAAAGAAGGTGCGCATGAAATCGAGAAATACGCCCTTGAGGTCGGCAAAACTGACATTTTCGTCAATCCAAAGGCCTTCTACCTGATGGAACATCGGCGAGTGCGTCGCATCGGAGTCCACCCGATAGGTGCGCCCCGGCGCAATCACCTTGATGGGCGGCATGGACGTCGCATGTCGATACTGCTCGACATGCATGCGCGCGTAGCGGATTTGCATCGGGCTGGTGTGGGTGCGCAACAGCAGCGGCTTGCCGGCGGCATCGGTGCCGTCCACGTAGAACGTATCCTGCATCGAGCGCGCCGGGTGGTTCTCGGGGCTGTTCAGCGCCGTGAAGTTATACCAGTCTGTTTCGATTTCCGGGCCATCAGCCACATCAAAACCGATCGAGTGAAAGATCTCCTCGATGCGGGTCTGACTGAGCGTTACCGGGTGGAGGCCGCCGCGCTGGGCGGTGCGCCCGGGTAGAGTGACATCGAGCGCCTCTGCCGCCAGTTTGCGCTCCAGCTTCTGCTGGGCCAGCTGCTCGCGGCGCAGCTTCAGGGCGGCTTCGATTTCATTCTTGGCGGCGTTGATCCGCTCGCCCGCCGGTTTGCGCTCTTCGGCCGAGAGCTTGCCCAGCCCTTTGAGCATGTCGGTCAGGCTGCCTGATTTTCCCAGGAACCGGGCCTTGGCTTCTTCCAGATGGGCGCTTTCGGCGATGTCGGCGAACTCTCGACAGGCTTCGGCTACCAACGCATTCAGATCTTGCATGGACGTTGCTCTGCTTTCAACAAAAAAGGCTGCGGGTTTGAAGCGCAGCCTCTTTGCTCGGATCGGAAAACCTTACGCTGCTGCGCCTTTGGCTTGCGCTACCAGGGCTGCAAACGCGGGTTTGTCCATCACCGCGAGATCAGCCAGTACCTTGCGATCAACCTCGATGGAGGCGCGCTTGAGGCTGTTCATGAACACGCTGTAGGTCATGCCGTGCTCGCGGACTGCGGCGTTGATACGGGCAATCCACAGCGCACGAAATACGCGCTTCTTGTTGCGGCGATCGCGGTAGGCATATTGCCCCGCTTTCATTACCGCTTCTTTGGCAATCCGGTAGACGTTGCCGCGCCGGCCGCGATAGCCTTTGGCTTCGTCGAGAACTTTCTTGTGGCGCGCCCGCGCCGTTACACCGCGTTTGACTCGTGGCATGTCGAACTCCTAACTTGAATGAAAGAAAACCGTGAACGAAGGGTTATGCGTAGGGCAGCATGCGGGAAACCGATTTCATGTCGGTCTCGAACACACCAGTGGTACCACGCAAATGGCGCTTGTTCTTGGTAGTTTTCTTGGTCAGGATGTGGCGCTTGAACGCTTGACCGCGTTTTACGGTGCCACCCGGACGGACGACGAGACGCTTTGCAGCGCTCTTCTTGGTTTTCATCTTGGGCATGACTACTCCTGTTATTTGTCTCACAAGGGGCCTTTCCTAAATCCGGAAAGAACTTTGGAACCCTCTGAGGACTTGTTTCAAGCGCTTTGTTGCTTCACCCGCGCCTGTTGGGTGTTTCCCGGTTGCAAACAGCAACGCAACCGGAGGGATCCTGCCGTTATCCTGCCGTCGGCGTTGTCGATTCCGCAGGTTTGGCGTCAGGTTTCTTCTTGACCGGAAGTTCCTTTTTCTTCGGCCCCAGCATCATCACCAGCTGACGGCCTTCCAGTTTAGGAAATTGCTCGACTTGCGCATGCTCCTCAAGATCGGCCTTGACCCGCTCCAGCAATTGAAACCCGAACTCCTGGTGGGCCATTTCGCGGCCGCGGAAACGCAACGTCACTTTGGCTTTGTCGCCTTCACCGAGAAACTTGATCAGGTTGCGCAGCTTGATCTTGTAGTCGCCATCGTCGGTCATGGGGCGGAATTTCACCTCCTTGACCTGAATCTGCT
>CANJDH010000132.1 GCA_947473125.1 Burkholderiales bacterium | reverse complement strand
GCGCTTGCGTGCCGGAGATGTTTCATGTCAATCCTTCTGAAACCGTTGGTGGGAGCCGGTTTTGGAGGCTCTGTCGGATCCGCGCCGTCACCTGCGGGCGGTCACGTGCGGGTACGCAGGAAGCCAATCAGCAGTTCGCCGACTTGGGCTGCCTGCTCCTGCTGTACCCAGTGCCCCGCACCCTCGACCAGGTGGCAAGCCACCATGTTGGTACATGCGTCGGACTGCATGCGCTCGAATGCGCCGGGCGACTGGTGCGTGCCCCAATCGCTCTTGCCCGATATGAACATCGACGGCACGTCGATTGTGCGCTGCGAGAACAGCAGCAGCTCGGCAGTCGCCCTGGGGTCGGTGCCGCAGCGGTACCACTGCAGGCCGCCCTGGAAGCCATTACGCGCGTATTCGCCGCTGTAGACCGCGAGCTCGTTGTCGGGCAGCCATTGGCAGGCAGCGATTTGTGTGGCCGACGGCATTTCAGGCGCGACGGTTTCGGCCATGCCGAGTGCCGCATCCATCACGTAGTAAGTAGGCAGCTTCGCGAGTTCCTCGGCAGTCCAGGCCTTGAGCGGGTAGGGCCGGTTCTGCTCCCAGTCGGCGCTCTTGTAGTGGTAATAGGCGCGCATGAAGGCGTGCACGCCCTGCGGCGCGTGCTGCATGTTGGCGTTGGCACCGCGCTCGCCGTAGTACCACTGGTAATGCTTGCGCGGACGCGGCAGTGCGGCGAGGTCGACCAGGGTGCGTGCCACGGCGGCTGACGCGGGTGTGTCTTGCGGCGTACCGCCGACGGTGTTGAACGGCAGGGCCGGCGCGCCGTCGAAGGGCGAGCTCATCAGCACCACGGAGCGAAACACGTCGGGGCGGGTGAGTGCGCACCAGGCCGCGACGCGCGAGCCGAAGTCATGCCCGACCACGTCGACCTGGCGGTAGCCAAAAGCGCTGACCAACGCCAATGCATCGCGCACCAGGTTGAGCACGCGGAAGGATGCGAGGTCGCCATCGTAGTCGCCATCCCAGCCGGTGGTGCGCCCGTAGCCGCGCTGGTCGGGGGCGATCACGTGGTAGCCGGCGGCGGCGAGCGGCAACATCACCTTGCGCCAGCTGTAGGCGAGTTCGGGGAAGCCGTGCAGCAACAGCACGCAAGGGCGGTTGGGGATTTCGAAGCCGGCTTCAAGCACATGCATCGTGAGGCCATTGATGCCGGGGACGAAGCGCGAGCGGATGCCGGACGGGAGCAGGGAAGGGGAGAGGGGTTCCATGGCCGGCATCTTAGCGTGAGGGGCGGCAGCGCCATGTTTGGGCGTAGACTCGACACCGCATAAAAACAACCCATCCACCCCAAGGAGGCCGTCCATGCGTTTTCATACTGCGATCGCGTCAGTGTTGCTGATTGCTGCACCCGTCTTTGCCCACGGGCCGAACGAGCCGCCCCACCAAAGCCATGCCATGGGCGACTTCAAACTCGAGAGCGGCGAGTCGATCCGCGATTTTTCCCTCTCCTACGTGACGCACGGCACGCTCAATGCGAACAAGTCCAACGCGATCCTGATGGTGACGGCGATCGGCGGCAACCACCATCGCATCGACTACCTGATCGGGCCGGGCCGGGCGCTTGACCCGTCGAAATATTTCATCATCGCCACTGACGCGATCGGCAACGGCCTCACCACCTCGCCGTCGAACAGCAAGACGCAGCCGCGCATGCAGTTTCCGAAGTTCAACATGCGCGACATGGTCAACTCGCAGCAGCGGCTGGTTACCGAGAAATTCGGCATCAAGAAGCTTGTGACCGTGGTTGGCGCCTCGATGGGCGGCATGCAGGCCCTGCAATGGGCGGTGAGCTACCCCGACATGGTCGACAGCACGGTGCCGATCATTCCGCTCGGGCGCACCCCGGCGTGGACTACCGGCATCCTCGAAATGCTGCGCCAGAGCATCATGACCGATGCGCGCTGGAAAGGCGGGAACTATGCCGCCAACGAGCCGCCCGAGCAGGGCATGCGCCTGTGGGCCGGCTGGCTCTCGGGCGTGATCGTGCGCACGCCGGGCTACCAGGAGTTTGCCTATCCGAATGCGCAAGACGCGATCGGCCACCTGAAGGGTGTGCAGGACGGCGGCTGGAAACGCATGGACGCGGCGGACTGGATCTATCAGAGCTGGGCCTATGACCAGCACAACCTGGGTACCTCGAAGGGGTTCAACGGCGATTACCATCGCGCCTTGAAATCGATCAAGGCCAAGACCTTGATTCTGGCCGGCAGCGGCGATCTGCTCAATCCCGAGTTCGAGGCGCAGGAAGCGGCGCACTATATTGCCGACGTGCGCTACCTGGCGATCAACGCGCAGCGCCCGATGGGGCATGTATCGGGAGCCGGTATCAGCGCGCCCGAAAATGAGATGCAGAATCGCGAAATTGGTGCGTTTCTCGAGGTCGTGACCGACAGGGGCCGCAAGCTGCAATAAGCGATGCCGCGTTACGCGGCCGCCGCCATCTGCGCTGCCGGGTGAACGGTGGCGCGAGCGGCGCGCTCTTCATCAATGCGCATTTGCAACACTCGGCGGAAATGTGCCAGCGGTGCATCCGAGACGATGCCGTGCATCTTGAAATCGGGGTCGGCATCGAGCACTTCCTGCTGGCCTTCGATGATGAATTTGTCTTCGAGGAAACCGGCCACCATGCTGTCATGCAATGACAGCGCAACCGTTGGGTCGTCGAGCTGATAGTCGTGCAGGTAGTTCCAGAAAAAATGTGTGCTACTACGTGTTTCCGGGGTGAAGAACTGGCAATTGCGATACTGCCTGGCGCCTTCCAGGTTGCCCTGTTCGGCGCCGCTCCCGGCGAGGGTAAACAAGGTCTCGAGGAAGAAAATGCCGGGCACATGCATCAGGCCGATGTTGCGGCGGTCCAGCGGCGCGTCGTTACGCACTACCTTGCGGTGAAACGGCGGCGGCCCTGAGTTCATGCTCCAGCGCTCGACGCGAAAGCCGTTCTCCAGGCGTTCGACCGCCACCGGTTTGGTCTTGAACGCGTATTCCTCCGAGCCGCCCAGGGTGTGGGTGTGCACGAAAGCGAGGTGCGCAAAGTCGGACAGGTTGTCGACGATCAGGCGGTAGTCGGCGTCGTAATGCATGTAGTCAGCCATGCCGCGCCAGGCCGGGTCGCGCAGGTAGGGAATGTCGATGATCTTTGCGACATCGGCCTTCGCGACGTCGCCCATCCAGATCCAGATCAGGTGGTCGCGCTCGACTACCGGGTAGCTCTTCACGCCCATCTTCGGCGGCACGTTGTCCTGCCCGGGAATCTGGATGCACTTGCCGGTCGCGTCGAATTTGAGGCCGTGATACATGCAGCGCACGCAGTCGCCTTCGCGCCGGCCGTTGGAGAGTTTGGCGCCGCGATGACAGCAGCGATTGTCCAGCGCCACGACTTTTCCGCTATCGCCCTTGTACAGCAGGACTGGTTCTTCCAGGATCGTGCGCGCCAGCAGCTTGCCGTCGATCAGCTCGTGATCCCACGCCGCCACGTACCAGCAATCCATCAGGAAATTATCGTATTTGGCCATGATGCGGGTCTCCTTGGGTCGGGGCTCGACAACCGGCCAAAGCCGAGCCAAGCGGAGCCAGTGTACAGGCGATATCGGACCCGCGGGCAGGTGCGGGCGCGGTTCCAGCGTTGCGGCCCGATTTCATGAGAGGTCCCTCAAGCTACATTCAGCGCCTCACTGAATGTGCCTGATGCAGCCCAGGGTGCGGGTACTTCTTGACCCTTGGCGCCACAGCGTCTGCTTGAAAACAGCCAAGCCCGGCAGCCCGGGTGCCCATCGGCCGATTCGCACAGCGCAACGAATTGTTACGCCTTGCTGCAACACCTGTTCACACAACACGCAGTTTTGTCGCAGACAGCATGGTGTCCGAGGGCGTTCAATGATTGCACCTACCCAACCGGAGATCACCATGAAAAAACTTATCGCAGCAGCAGCACTTCTCGCCGCTTCAACTGCCCCGGCGTTTGCGTCCGATTTTGGCGTCACCGTCGGCATGGGCGACTCCGGCTACTACGGCCGTATCGAGATCGGCAACTATCCGCCGCCGGTGGTGGTCAACACCCAGCCGGTGATCATCCAGCAGCAGCGCGTCTACGTGGAACCGGTCTATGTGCGCGTGCCGGAAGGACACCGCAAGCACTGGGCGCAGCATTGCGGCGCTTACAGCGCCTGCGGCCGCCCGGTGTATTTCGTGCAGGACCATTGGTATCGCAATACCTATAGCCCGCGCTATGTGCGTGAACATGGGCGTCATTGGGAACACGACCGGGACCACGACCGCGACCACGGGCGCTATGAACGCCGTGAAGACCGCCGCGACGAACGTCGTCACGGTTGATCCGGGTACGGGCCTGCATCACGTGCAGGCCCTGAGACCCTTGGTGCAAGCGACTCTCTGGCCTGGTTGCAGGGATGCGCCAGGCGCGACGCAATCGTCCTGAACCCTCAGGCACACGCGCTTTCGGCCACCCTCTCGCACGTCACTGGCACTTTGGGGCCGGCGCTTGATCGTGTCGTAGTCGGTCCGCGCCCGCTGCGGGTACGCGTAGAATGGTTTGGCTGCATCGAATTTGCGATACGGCGATACGGTCAAACCTGCCACCAACACCCAAGCCGGGCCGTAACGACATCCAGGCCATCAGGGCCACCGAGGAGCACGCATGAAAAATTGTTCATTTTCGGTTGGGGTGGCAATCGCCATCATCACGCTCGCAACCGCTACCGCGCGTGCGGACCAGGTCATGGTCATCGCCGGCGGCGGATTTGCCGAACCCATGAAAGGCCTGGCGCCGGCGTTTGAAGCCAAGACCGGCCACAAGATTGCGGCGCGCTATGGCACTGCGCCGCAACTCGTCACCATGTCGGCGGAACCGTTTGATGTGATCATCACCCCGGAAGGCGTGATCGGCGTGGATGCGACGCGTGGCCGCTTCGTGGCGGGCGCACCGCCCGCCGTCGCCAAGGTGGACATCGGCGTGGCGGTTCTCAAGGGCGCGACCAGCCCGGACATTCGCACCAGCGCCGCGCTCAGGCAGGCGCTGATCAACGCCAGGGGGGTTTCATCGATTCCGGCCAGCGCCACCGGCGCCAAGCTTGACAAGATTTACCAGAAGCTCGGCATCGCCGAACCGATGAAGGCCAACCTGCGCGCGCAGACTGCGGTGCCCGGCATTACCGAGGCAGTGGCCAGAGGCGACGCGGAAATCGCCATCTTCACCCTCAACGTGTTGGCGACGGATCCGCGCGTGGAAGTGGTCGGCCCGATTCCGGATGAGGTGCAGGATGCAGTGGTCTATTTCGGCAGCATCTCGACAGCGACCAAGGCGCCGGAGGCAGCGCAGGCCTGGCTCAATTTTCTCAAGACGCCCGAGGCGGCGGCGATCATCAAGGCCAAGGGGATGACCCCGGGTTGAACCTGGTGGGTGTGCGGTCGCGTGCGGGAGTATCGGCCTGAAACCCTTGGTGCGAGACGATCTCCAGCCAGCTGCCTATTTGTTCAGCCCCAAGGACCTCGAGATTACTTCCTTCATGATCTCGTTGGTGCCGCCGTAAATGCGCTGCACCCGCGCATCGACATAGGCGCGCGCGATCGGGTACTCCATCATGAAGCCGTAGCCGCCGTGCAGTTGCAGGCACTCATCGATGATGCGGTTCTCGATATCGCTGGCATAAAGCTTGGCCATGCTGGCAGTCGCCGTGTCGAGCTTGTCTTCGAGCAGCAGTTCCATGCAGCGGTCAACGAATACGCGGCCTACTGAACATTGCGTCGCCAGCTCGGCCAGTTTGAAGCGCGTATTCTGAAAACTGGAGACGGGCGTGCCGAAGGCCTTGCGGTTGTTGACGTAGTCGATGGTCCACCGGATCGCCGCCTCGGTCTTGGCCATCGCGCCGATCGCAATCTGCATGCGCTCCCAGGGCAGCTCCTGCATCAGGTAGATGAAGCCATTGTTCTCCTGCCCGAGCAGGTTTTCGGCAGGCACCTCCACGTTATCGAAAAACAGTTCTGAGGTGTCCTGCCCCTTCAGCCCCATTTTTTTCAGGCGCTTGCCCTTGGTGAAGCCCGGCATCGAGGTGTCGATAATGATCAGGCTGGTGCCTTTGGCGCCCTTGGACGGGTCGGTCTTGGCGACCACGATCACGAGGTCGGCATGCCAGCCGTTGGTGATGAAGGTCTTGGAGCCGTTGACGATATAGCTGTCGCCTTTCTTCACAGCGGTGGTTTTGATCGCCTGCAGGTCCGAGCCGGCGCCCGGCTCGCTCATGGCGATGGCGCCGATCATCTCGCCGCGCGCCATTTTCGGCAGGTATTTCTGCTTCAACGCATCGCTGCCATAGCGGTTCAGGTAGGGTGCCACGATCTCCGAATGCAGGCCGAAGCCGAGCGAGGAGGAATTGGCGAAGGCCTGCTCCTCCATCAGCACCACGCTGTAGAGCTTATCGGCGTCGGCGCCGCCGTAGGCCTCGGGCATGCTGACGCACAAAAAGCCGTTGGCGCCGGCCTTCAACCAGACATCACGATCCACATAGCCTTGCTCCATCCAGCGTTCGTCGTGCGGCACCACCTCTTCATGCATGAAACGGCGCACGGAATCGCGAAACGTTTCGTGGTCGGGATTGAACAGCGTGCGTGGGATCATGGTCGAACCTGAAGGGAAAATGGCGTGGATCACATCATACCGCCGCCCCCAAAAGGCCGAATTGGCGGGTAAATCCGCCTGTCAGGCACCGATCAATGCGCCTGCCGGCAAGGGATGATGGTCGTTCACCCTATCGCGCTTTGCGCCCGTACCAGGATGGAACCAGGCAGCCCCAAGGCAACCCAGAAGCGGGTCAGTATCGAGCAGCTCAAGCCGGGCATGTTTATCCATGACCTCGGCGCCGACTGGATGTCGCACGGCTTCCTGCGCTCGCGCTTTACGCTCAAGGACGAAGAGCAGATCGACAAGATTCGCGAGTGCGGCATTCGCGAGTTGTACATCGACGTGTCGCGCGGGCTGGACGTGCAGGACGCCCCGACGCGCGCCGAGTACGAGCGCATGATCGAGAGCGACCTGCACAAGGTGGTCGCGACCGCACCGCCGCGCAAGGTTTCGCTCAAAGAGGAAATGGTGCGCGCGCGCGAGATCCAGGCGCGCACCCGAACCGTGGTCAAGAGCATGATGCAGGACGTGCGCATGGGGGCGTCGATCTCGCTCGACACGTTCGAGCCGCTGGTCGAGCAGATGACCGAGTCGATCCTGCGCAACAGTGGCGCGCTGATTTCGCTGGGCCAGCTCAAGGATGTCGACGACTACACCTTCCAGCACTGCGTGAGCGTATCGACCCTGATGATCGCGCTGTGCCGGCAACTCGGGTTGGACGCCGACGCCACGCGCGAGGCGGGCCTGGGCGCTCTGCTGCACGATGTCGGCAAGATGAAGACGCCCCTCGAGGTACTCAACAAGCCGGGCAAGTTCACCGACGAAGAATTCGCCATCATGAAGCGCCACCCGGAAGACGGGCATGCAATGCTGGTTGATACCCCCGGCATTGGCGAAGTACCGCTGCTGATCACCTTGCACCACCACGAGCGCATCGACGGCAGCGGCTATCCGCACAAGCTTGCCGCGCAGACAATTCCCTACAGCGCGCAAATGGCCGCAATCGTCGATGTGTACGACGCAATCTCCTCGGACCGCTGCTATCACAAGGGCATGCCGCCGCCCGAAGCCGTGCGCAAGATCTTCGAGTGGAGCAAATTCCACTTCAATCTGGAGCTGGTGCAGGCGTTCGTGCGCTGCATCGGCATTTACCCGGTGGGGGCGCTGGTGCGGCTCGAGAGCGAACGCCTCGCCGTGGTGACCCAGCAAAACGAGGCCAACCTGGTGCAGCCGGTGGTGCGTGCCTTTTTCGACACCAAGGCGAAACGTCCGCTGTTTCCTGAAACGGTGGACCTGGGCAAGTCGTTGGGCCACGGCGGCGGAGACCGCATCATCAGCCACGAAGACCCGGCGGCATGGGGTGTGAATCTGATGGCGCACATGGCCTAAGTTACCTGGTCTTTGTCACTGCGTCCTGATTGACGGTTCACCCCGGCAAGGCGCCCTGCCCGAGAAGCGCTCCAGGAGCGGCCTCTGGCTCAATTGCCGCCCAAATCCGCTTGTACCAACGGTTTTCCGGGCATGCCCTTTTTAAAAAATGATCACGCCGCGCGCGTTTTTGCCCGCTTCCAGGTCGGCAAACGCCTGCGCCGCTTCGTCGATGGCGTAGGTTCGCGTGACCAGTTCGTCAAGTTTCACCTTGCCCGACTTGTAGAGCCCGAGGATGCGCGGCGCATCTTCGCGCGGGCGCGCCGAGCCGAAGTAGCTGCCGGTGATGGTTTTTTCCTCAAAGGTGAGGCTGGCGGTGCGAATGCTGGTCATGTCTTTCGGTCGCGCGACCCCCACCACGACGGCGGTGCCGCCCTTGCGCAATGCCCCGTAGGCGGTGGCTACCAGGTCGCCGCTGCCGACGCATTCAAAGGCGTAGTCGACGCCGCCGCCGGTGAGCTTCTTGAGCGTCTTGACGAGGTTCTCCTCACCCTTGCTGTTGATGGTGTGGGTGGCGCCCATCAGTTTGGCAAGTTCGAGCTTGAAGTCATCGATGTCGACCGCGACGATCATGCCGGCGCCCGATACCGCGGCGCCCTGGATTGCCGAGAGGCCGACACCGCCGCAGCCGAACACGGCCACGATCGCGCCGGGCTCTACATGCGCCGTGTTGGTGGCGGCGCAAAACCCGGTCATCACGCCGCAGCCGACCAGCGCCGCCTGCTTGAGCGGGGCGTCCTGGGGAATCTTGATGATGCTGCGCGTAGAGAGCGTGGCGTATTCGGCCATCACGCCGCAACCCGAGAAAATGTTGAGAGGCGCGCCCGTCGCATCCGAGGTGCGCAAGTCGCCGGTGGGCAGGGTGTAGAGCGTCCTGGCGCCGACGTCGCACAGTGCCGGGCGGCCGATGGTGCAGTAGTGGCAAATGCCGCACATGGTGACAAAACTGGACAACACATGGTCGCCCACCTTGAAATCGGTGACGCCCGCTCCGACCTCGATGACTTCGCCTGCGCCCTCGTGGCCGAGGATCAGCGGCGGCGGGAACGGGATGGTGCCGTTGGTGGCCGACAGGTCGCTGTGGCACACGCCGCAGGCGGCCAGCTTGATCATGACCTCGCCGGCGCGCGGCGGCGCCACATCGATGGTTTCCACAACGACCGGTTTGCCCGATTCGCGAAAAATGACGGCTTTGGATTTCATGGTTTCTCCTGTAGCAACGGGTAGATTGTGCCAGACGCCCGATTGCGCTGGATCAAACCGGCGTGTATGGGTTGTGCGAGCATAGATGCTGGGTAAATGTGTAAAGCACGCCCACCCCGACTGATGGACACCGCCCGAGAACACCATGCCTGCCGAGCTCGCATCGCCCGAACCGAAAGCCGCCCCGCGCTGGCGCCAACCCGCATTGTTTGCCGTCCTGGCGTTGGCAGTGGCGGCCTTTTTCGGGCGCAACCTGTGGCTCGGCAAACCGGTTGAGGCGCTTGACGTGGTGCGCAGCGATCTGGTTCAGACCGTGGTAGCGAGCGGCCGGGTGGTGACGCCGCAGCGCGTCTCGATCGGTGTCGAGGTGACCGGACGGGTCGGCAGCGTCCCGGTGCAGGAAGGACAAAGCGTCACGCGCGGCCAGAGCCTGGTGGTTCTCGAAGACAAGGACGAGCACGCCACTCTGGCGCAGGCGGCGGCGGCGGTGGCGCAGGCCGAAGCCCGGGTGCGCCAGTTGCGCGAGGTCGGCCTGCCGACGGCGGAGCAGAATGTGCTGCAGTCCGAGGCAAACGTGAAGCAGCTGCGCCGCGTCGTCGAGCGCAACCGGGAACTGCAGGCCAAGGGGTTCATCGGCCAGGCGGCACTCGACGATTCGCAGCGCAATCTGGATGTGGCGGAAAGCCAGTTGCGCACGGCACAGTTGCAGGTGCAAAGCAACCGGCCCAAGGGTAGCGACATGGCACTGGCGTACACCGCACTCGACCAGGCGCGCGCCAGCCACGCGCTGGCCCAGGCGCGGCTCGAGCAGCACACGGTGCGCGCCCCTGCCGACGGCGTGCTGATCGGGCGCAACGTCGAACCGGGAACGATCGTGCAGCCCGGCAAGGAGCTGATGGTGCTGGCGCCCACCGGCGAAACCCAGTTGGTGGTGCAGATCGACGAAAAGAACCTGGCCAAGCTGGCGCTCGGCCAGAAGGCGCTGGGTTCTGCCGATGCCTACGCGGGGCAGCGTTTTGGTGCTGACCTGGCCTATATCAATCCCGGCGTCGACGCCGCGCGCGGTGCGGTGGAGGTCAAGCTTCGGGTGCCGACGCCGCCCGCTTATCTGCGCCAGGACATGACCGTGTCGGTCGACATTGAAGTGGCGCGCCGCAGCAACGCGGTGGTGATGCCGGCCGAAGCCTTGCGCGACGGCAGCAGCGCCAAACCCTGGGCGCTGGCGGTGCGCGACGGCCATGCCGTGCAGGTGCCCCTCAAGCTCGGTTTGCGCGGCGACGGCCGCATCGAGGTGCTTGACGGGCTCGACGCCGGCGACAAGCTCATATCCCCCGCGAATGGCTTGGTCAAGGCAGGGCAGCGGGTACGCGCCGCGGCCAAGCCCTGACGCAAGACCTGCGGACCACGGATGAACCGCTTTCTCCCGTTTGAGGCCATCGCCGCGTTTCGCTTCATGCGCAGCGGCCTGATGCAGACGCTGTTGATCATCATCGGCGTCGCGGTGGGCGTGGCGGTGATCGTGTTCATGTCGGCCCTGCTCAGCGGCCTGCAGT
>CANJDH010000131.1 GCA_947473125.1 Burkholderiales bacterium | reverse complement strand
GCACCGACACGCCAAACGGTGCACGAAGCTCGCTAACGCAGCGTCATGCACCAAACGTGATGCGACTGCCGGTAGTGGTGACGAGCACGTTTTCGGGCATTTGGGCCCGTGCTTCCTGCACGAAATTGAGCCCGCTGCAATGCATCGGGATGAGCACGTCGGGCTTGAGCTTTTTGATCTCGCCCACCACCTGCGCCAGGTAATCCTTCGGGGCCGGCCCGAGATGAAATCCGCCGACGATGGCGTGGACTTTCTCAATCCCCGATACTTCCTGTGCCTGGCGCACCGAATTGACAATTCCCACGTGGCCGCAGGAACTGATCACCACCAGCCCCTTGCCCTTGATGTTGAAGCATGTCGCATGCTCGTGGAGGTGTTCGTCGGGCACCACCTTGCCGTCCATGCCGGCGGGCAAGTATTTTGCGGCGTCGCAACCGGCACCCTCCTTGATCCCGAATTCGACATGGGAATTGGGCAGTACGCGCTCGAGGCTGTTGCGCGCGATCTTGCCGGTGGTGAAGGCGTGCCCGGCAATTACCACCGGCTTCTCGGCGAGCACCGCGGTCACCTTGCGGGCCGCAAGGTCGCGCCGGTCCAGCGTACCGAAGTCGGCGAGCTGGCCGGCCGGTCCGCTCAGGCGCTTGCAAAAGTTATCTTCCCCACCCGCATACAACTTGACGCCAGCCGGCAACTGGCTGCGATATTTGTCCAGAAACCCCATCAATCCACCGAAGTGGTCGTAATGGCCGTGGCTGACGATCAGGGCGTCAAGCTTGCGCGGGTCGACGCCGATCAACTCCATGTTGTTGTAGAGCACGTTCTGGCTGTAGCCATAATCGAGCATCATGGTGCGGTCTTCTCCGGCGCGCTGCGATTCAAGCCAGAGCGACAGGCCCCATTCGTTGTGCAGGGTGCGGCGAAAGTCCGGTATGCGCGGCGGTGGCGTGATCGCCACGCCATTGAGTTGTGCCGGCCGGAAGAACAGGTCGAAACTGCTGTCTACCAGGACACGAATGCTCAGCTTGTCGACGGTCGGGGCATCGAGCACCGCAGCATGAGCATGGCGACTGCCCGATAGGCCCGCCGTGGTCGTAGTGGCGACAGCCAGCGCCGCGAACTTGAGGAAATGGCGACGATCAGCGGGTTGGTTCATGCGTTTGGCTCCGATGGTTGCATGCGTCCATGCGTCTGATGGCGACATTGCGGGAAACTGACTTCGCCATCCGGCTTTCAAGATAGCACAGACCTTTGCTCGCATGCGCGGTCGACCCGCAAACCATGGTCCACCCAACTTTTGACAGCGAATGCGAGCAGCCGCACCTCATGGATATCTGGTAATCCTTTGACCTCGCTGAAAAGCCCTTCGCCCGGGCAGGGCGATAGTTTGATTTCGGCTATTCCAGGCCTCAGGAAAGGCACGCCATGCACCCCGCCAAAACCGCAATTGTCATCACGTTTCTGGCTTTGCTGGCAGCCCCCGGGGCCCGGGCGCAGACCAGCGACAGCGCAGCGTCGCTGCTTCCCGAGCAAATCATATGGAAAGCAATGCCAAGCAACCTGGCGCCCGGCGCCGACTCGGCACTGCTTACCGGGGCACTGGGCAAACCCGGCGGCCTGTACACCATCAGGTTTCGCCTCGCCAAGGGCGGCAAGGTCATGCCCCATGTACACCCCGACAACCGCTACATCACGGTGCTTTCAGGCGACCTCTATTCAAGTCGCAGCGAGCGGGGCCCTGAAGAGAATCTGAGCCGCTACCCGGCCGGCAGCTACTACACCGTGCCGGCAGGCGGCGTGCATTTCGTGCTGGCCAAGGACGTCGAAGTGGTGTTTCAGGAATCAGGCATCGGGCCGACCGAAAGCCTGTTCCTGAAAAAATGATGACCGCGCATGGCGGCGCAGCGGTCTACGGGTCGCGGCACGGCGCACAGCCCCATCCAATTCCCGCTCGCCGAGCCGCCTCTCAGGCGCGCTCCAGCACCGTGATCTGTGGCCGCTCGCCACTAGCCTTGCCGGTAATCGGCGGGCGCGGCAAGCGGCTCACGCCCGGCTCAATCACGAAATGGTGTTCGAGTGAATACCAGGGCCCGGTCACATCCGGTGCCGGGGCCGGCGCGCCCTCATGCAGGACGTACCGGCCGATCAGGGCGCGGGTCACGGCAAACTGAACATCGGTCTCCAGGTTGGGGTCGTCGCTCGAGTAGACCTGTGAAAACTGCGTCTTGAATCCGGGCTTGGCAATCAGGAAGTGCACGTGCGCGGGACGCATGTTGTGGCGCCCCTGGGCGCGCAGCAAATCGCCGACCGGGCCGTTCACCGGGATCGGATACCCGGCCGGCTTGACGCTGCGAAACGCGATGTGGCCGTTCGCATCGGTGGTGAATTTTCCGCGCAGGTTCATGTCGGCCTGCAGCGGATCCTGGTTTTCGTAATAGCCCTCGCTCGACGTATGCCAGACGTCCACTTCGGCGCCCGCCACCGGTTGCCCGGCCTCATCCTTGACCCAGGCGTCGACGAACAGCGGCGCACCCGGCGTCGGCGAGCGCACGATCGACGCGCCGTTCTCGGTGCGCGGCGACTCCATGCGCCAGAACGGCCCGAGCAGGTTGGCCGTGGTCTCGCGCGCACCATTCGCGCCATTGTTGAGCAGGCACACCAGCGCCGACACGCCCAGCGAGCCGGAAATGAGCACGACCTCATTGTGCGACTCCGTAGTCAGCTTGCCGAGTTGCGCGATGTAGGCGCAGGCCTGCTGGAACTCCGGCTCGGTCAGTTTTGCCTCGCGCACGAAGGCGTGCAGGTGGCGCACCGCCGCCCCCATGATCTCCCGGAAACGCGGGTTCTCGGCGCGTTCGATCTCGCCCAGTACCGCGGCGGTCAGGTCTTGCTGGTTTTCGATGATCATGTCTGTCTCCTCAAGCGGTGCCGGCGGCAGCGCCAAAACACGCGCATAGTACCGCGCGGCTCCACCCGCGCCGACGTGATTGAAGGGGCTGCGGTTTTCTGTTCTACTGGGAACTCTACGATTCCGGAAGCCCCTGCATGAAGCCAGCCGCCTCGCTGTCGCGCTGCGCCACCGTTGGCGCAGCGCTGTGCCTTGCACTTGGGACGGCGCTGTCGTCGCCGGAGGTCCGCGCCGACTACCCGGAGAAGCCGATCCGCATGATCGTGCCGCAGGCGCCGGGCAGCGCCACCGACACGGCCACACGCATCCTCGCGGCCGAACTGGGCCCGATACTGGGCCAGCAGATCATCATTGAAAACCGGCCCGGTGGCGGCTTCACGATCGGCCTGGACATCGTCGCCAAGGCGCCGCCGGACGGCTACACCATCGGCATGGGCCCGGTCGGTGCAATGGTGATCAGCCCGAACATGATGGCCAAACTGCCCTACGACATCGAAAAGGATTTTCAGGCCGTCACCCTGGTCACGCGCGGCCACCTGCTGCTTGCGGTCTCGCCCAACCTGCCGGTCAACAGCGTGGCCGAGCTGATCGCCTATGCCAAAAAGAATCCCGGCAAGCTCACCAATGCCTCGTCGGCCAACGGCTCCCCCGGCCACGTCGCCGGCGAGTTGTTCAAGAGCATGAGCGGCACGCAGATCGTGCATGTGCCCTACAAGGGCGGTGCGCTGGCAATCAACGATTTGATGGCCGGCCAGGTCGACGTGATGTTCGAGAGCCTGAACTCGATTTCAACCCACGCCAGGTCGGGAAAGATCAAGGCGCTCGCCGTTACCGGTGCGCGCCGTTCACCCGGCTTTCCGCAACTGCCGACGGTGGCCGAGGCCGGCGTGCCCGGCTACGACGCGCCGACCTGGACCGGCGTGATCGCCCCCGCGGGCCTGCCGCGTCCGATACTTGACAAGCTCAATGCGGCGGTCAATCGTGCGATCCAGTCGCCCACCTTCAGAGGGCGCTTTGGCAGCATCGGTGATGAGCCGGCCGGCGGCACGCCCGAGGAATTCGCCGCCATGATCAAGACCGAACTGGCGAAGTGGCGCGAGGTCGTGAGGCGCTCCGGCGCAAAATTCGACTAAGGGCAACCTTCCAAGAACGGCGCTGCAAGCCATTCCTGAGCCCAATCGGCCTGCACGCATTGGCAGGAGCGGCTTTCAGGCCATGCCTCTGGTGCGGTTTCAGATCGCCTTGCGCGCCCGCTCCGCGCGCAGCTTGCGCAACGCGAGAATATTAAGCGCCACGCCCTGCATGTTCGGATTGACGGCCAGCGCTTTCTCGAAGTACTCGAGCGCCTTGTCGAGGTCGTCCAGTTGCGCGTAGATCTGGCCGTACCCGGAGAGTGCGCCGAAATGGTTCGGGTTGCGCTTCATCACTTCGGCGCAATCGGCCAGGGATTCCGTGTAGCGCTTGGTAAAAAAATACACGGTCGCGCGTTTGTTCCAGCCTTCGGCAAAATCCGGCTTCCTGCGGATGATTTCGCTGAAGGTGGTGATCGCCTCGTCCGCCTGGGACGCGTTCATTTGCGCCATGCCTTTCTTGTACAGCGCGTCGATCTGCGCGTCGCCGCTGCGGCTCCACACGGCCCAGAGCGCCGCCTCGCTGGCCTGGCGGTTGTCGCCGTCTTCATCAAACAACAGCTTCGCGAGCGCATCGCCGTCGCGAAACCGACCGATCTCGTGCAGGCGCTGCAGCGCCGCCAGGCGCGACGCCGCATCCTTGTGAGACAGTTGTTTGAGGGCCTGCTCGCGCGACAGTTCTGCCGCAACCACGCCCAGCGGCCCACACGCCAGCAGCGCCGCCAGCAGCCATGCCGCCAGGCGCAAGGGCCGGCTCATTTGAGCGCCTCGCGCAACCACAGCACCAGCGGCAATGATTTCTGGAACCCCTCGGCGATACGCTGCGTCAGTTTTGCGCCATCGAGCCCCTTGACCGGCACTTCGGTCCAGACGATAAAACTCTTTTGCTTGATGTATTCGATGTGCGGCGTGTCGGGCCCGTAGCCCTTGGGCGGGCGCACCAGTTTGCCTTCGTCGGCAAACGCCTTGTAGTGGTGCCATAGCGTCTTGTTTTTGAGCAGCCTGGCAAACCTTGCAGGCTCGGCGGCAATCGACCCGCGAATTTTCGCCAGCACATCGGCCGGCGGCAGGTAGCAGCCGCCCGCAACAAACAGCTTGCCGTGGTGGTCGATGTGAAAGTAGTAATGCGATCCGGGGTCTTTCTTGCCGCCCGGCGCAATCACCGCCGAGAAGTTGCTCTTGTAGGGGCTCTTGTCCTTGGCAAAACGAATATCGCGATTGATGCGGAACAGCGCCTTCTTCGCCTCCTGCCCCTTGACCGGCTTGTCGAATGCGGCGGTCGCGCCGATCACCTCGGCTACCAGCGCAATGAATTCGGCGCGCAGGATGTCATAGCTCGGCTTGTTCATGACAAACCAGGCGCGGTTGTTGTTTTCAGCCAGCCCCTGCAGGAAATTGACCAGTTCGCGTGTATTCATGGTGACCTCATCAAGGTGCACAAAGTATCACACCGGAACGGGTGCGAAAAGATCCGCCGCACCAAACCACAGGGCAAGGGAACCGCACTGCGATAATCCGGTCTGACCTGTCATTCCGGATACCACCTCCCTTCATGCCGTTTCTCCTTGATCGTCCGCGCCTGAGCTTTTCGGCCCTTGCGCTGGTTTGTGCCTCGTTTCTCGCCTACGCCTTGTACCTGCAATACGTCGAGTACCAGGACCCGTGCCCCTTGTGCCTGGTGCAGCGCGCCTGCTATCTGATCCTGATGGTGACCGGCATCGCCGCGGCACTGCATGGCCGTGCTTTGCGGGTCTACGGGTCGATCGCGGCGCTGGCCGCCCTCGGCGGCGGCGTCACGGCCGGGCGCCAGGTGTGGCTGCAGCACCTGCCCAAGGATCAGGTACCGCAATGCGGCCCCGACCTCTACTACATGATCGACAACTTCCCCCTGACCAAGATGCTCGGCCTGCTGTTCAAGGGCTCGGGCCAGTGCGCCGAGGTAACCTGGCGCTTCCTCGGCCTGTCGATTGCCGAGTGGTCGCTGCTCTGGTTTGGCGTGATCCTGGCCGCTGCGCTGCTGTTCGCCCTGCGCGGCCGCGCCGCCAGCACCTGACGCCTCAGCCCTTGATGCTCTCGAGCACCCGGTAGCGCACCCCGCCCGGCACGCTGACCGATTCGACCAGCGCAAACTCGCGCGCACGCCAGTGCACCGACACCGGCGGCTGGTCAGCCAGGTCGGGGCGGGTGCACTCGCGCGCCAGCGTGACGTGCGGCTTGAACGTGCGGTTCTCCGTCGGAAAACCCGCTTGGCGCAGACCGATCGACAAGCGTCGCTGGTAATGCAACAGCGCCGGTACCGGATGTGCGCTGCCCAGCCAGAGGATCTTGCCAGTCGCAAAATAGCCGAAGTGGTCCAGGTGCAGGTTGCAGGCCAGCGGGTGCGCCTCGCGCATCACGCGCAGCAGACGGGGCACCGCTTCCGGGCTGGACGAGCCCAAAAATGTCAGGGTCAGGTGCAGGTTGGGCGGCGCGACGCTGCGTCCGCTGGCCGCAAAACGCGTGCCCGCCAGCGACAGGGCAACGCGGGTCTCGGCATCGGGCCACACCGCAATGAACAGGCGCTGCCGGCGTGCACTGGCCGCCAGACTCTGCGGGCGCCGCACGGAGGCAGGCAAGCGCTGGGCAAACGCGACAACCACGCGCCTAGGCCTTGGCGACCAGAGCGACCGCCTGCGCCGCGATCCCCTCGCCGCGCCCGGTGAATCCGAGCCGCTCCGTCGTCTTGGCCTTGACGTTGACGCAATCGGCGCCAACGCCGCAGTCTGCTGCGATGTGTGCCGCCATCTGCGCGGCATGAGGCGCCATCTTCGGCGCCTGGGCGATGATGGTGCAGTCGATGTTGACAATGCCGTAACCGCTGTTGCGCACGCGCACCACCGCTTCGCGCAGCAGCGCGCGGCTGTCCGCACCCTTGAATGCGGCGTCGGTATCCGGAAAATGCTGCCCGATGTCGCCCAGGCCGGCCGCACCCAGGAGCGCATCGGTGACCGCGTGCAGCAACACATCGGCATCCGAATGCCCGTCCAGCCCTTTGTCAAACGGGATGGTGACGCCGCCGATGATCAGCGGGCGCCCCGCAACAAGTGCGTGCACGTCAAAACCCTGGCCGATACGCATGGTCTTCATCGCTGCAAAAAAAGGAATCCAGCCGCGACTTTACCCGAGCGTGCCATGGCGCGTCCCTGCGCCCGGCAAACCGCAGCGAACCGGAGGTTGACAAATGCTGGCATCTGACTATAATTTTCTTTAGTGAATCAATGTTTCGCATACGAAACATCACATCCTTTCTGGACGACCTGCCGATTACCGGTTTTCCAGCTGCTGATTGTCCACCCGACGACTCTCTCCAACAACGCAATGACTTCTCCCGCACAGTGGCACGACGTTGCCGGCCTCGAAGAGCTTGACCCCGAGTTTCCCCTCGGTGTTGAAGTTGCAGGGCACAAGATCGGCTTGTTTCAGCAAGGCGACGCCGTGCATGCGCTCGAAGACGTCTGCCCGCACGCCTACGCACTGCTCTCGCAGGGCTTTGTGGAAGACGGCGTGATTGAATGCCCCTTGCATGCCGCGCGTTTTGAACTGGCGACCGGCAAGTGCCTCAACGAAATCGGCCAGCGTGACATCAAGTGTTACCCGGTGAAGGTCACCAACGGCCGCATCACGGTGCAGGTCGAAGCCTGATGGCCGTGGCGCCTGCAGCCCCTGCAAAGGCCGACGGCATTCCGCCCGCCATCGAGTTTTGCGGCGTGGACAAACGCTTTCCGGCACGCGGCAAGGCCGCCGAAGTGCTCGCCGTACAGAACGTCAATCTGCTGATCCGACCCGGTGAGGTGGTTTCCATCATCGGCCCCTCCGGATGCGGCAAAAGCACCCTGCTCAACATGGGTTCGGGGCTCGCCATGCCTTCTGCCGGGGAGGTGCGGGTCGCCGGCGAAACGGTTACCGGTCCCAATTCGCATGTTGCGTTCATGCTGCAAAAAGACCTGCTCATGCCGTGGCGCACCATCACGGAAAATATCGAGTTCGGTCTCGAGGTCCGCGGCGTTCCCGCCGCCGAGCGCGCTGCCGTGTCGGCGCAACTCTTGACCCAGTGCCACCTCGCGGGGTTTGGCGCGAACTACCCGCACCAGCTCTCCGGCGGGATGCGCCAGCGTGCCGCGCTGGCGCGCACCCTGGCGGTCGACCCGCTCGTGCTCCTGATGGACGAGCCGTTTTCCGCCCTCGATGCGCAAACCAAAATGATCCTGCAGCAGGACCTCGCGCAAACCGTTGCCGAGCAGAACAAGACCGTGCTGTTCATTACCCACGACCTGGCCGAGGCTGCCGCCCTGTCGGACCGCATCCTGGTGATGAGCGAGCGCCCCGGCACCATCACGGAAGAAATCATCGTCCACATGCCTTCGCGGGAAAACCCGATGGCTCGGCGCAAAAACACCGAACTGGGCAACTACGTGACCCGCCTCATGGAGCTGTTGCGCCTCGACGCGCACAGCGAAGTGCATTAAGCCAACCGCCAGAACGCCCTATCCGTCCAAGGAGACCCGCATGCCTTCGTCCGCCGTCCGTTCCCTGCCTTCCGTTTCGCGTCGTACCGCCCTCGCGCTCGCGCTCGCCGCCGGGACGATGCTTGCGCCATTGCCGGTGTCTTCCCAAGCGCCACTGCAAGACATCACCTACCTGCTGCCGGCGCCGGGTACGTTGCCGGCCTTCGGGCCCTGGATGGTGGCGCAGGCCAAGGGCTACTACGCACAGGAAGGCCTCAAGGTCAATTTTGTCGCCGGGCGCGGCGGTGTCGATGTGGCCAAGCAGGTCGGTGCCGGCAACGCCGTGATCGGCGGCGCGATCGGCGACACGCCGATCATCGCACGCTCACAGGGTATTCCGGTCAAGGCGGTCGCGGTGCTCGGCGCCGGCTCGCTGATGCAGCTGGTCACGCACAAGGATGCCCGCATCGAGAGCCCGCGCGAACTCAAAGGCAAGACTGTCACGACGCTGGCCTACACCGACACGACCTACTACGCCCTGCTGGGCATGCTGTCGAAATCGGGGCTCACCAAGAACGACGTGGACATCCAGGCCGCCGGCCCGGCCGGCGTCTGGCAGCAGTTCGCCGCCAAAAAAGCAGTGGGCATGGCCGCCGTGCCGGACTGGACAGCGATGGTCATAGAGCAAGGCGCGCAGGTCGACATCCTTCCTGCCGACGTGTATTTCAAGAGCATGGCCCAAGCCATTCTGGTCTCCGACGAAACCATCCAGAAAAATCCCCAGCTGGTGCAAAAGCTGGTGCGCGCTACCCTCAAGGGCATGAAGGACATCATGGCCAATCCGAAAGAGGCCGCCCGGGTCTATGTCGCGCACATTCCCGCGCACAAGGGCAAGGAGGCCCTGATGGAAAGCACTTTCGCGATGTACAACAAATACGTCTATGCCAACCAGAAGGTGCCGGGCACCATGGATGAAGCGCGCCTCGCCGATCTGCAAACGTTCTACGTGAGCAACAACATCGTTCCGAAAGCGGTACCGATGAAGGATCTCTATACCAACCAGTTCGTCGGCAAGTGAGCGCCGCCATCGACTGCCGCTGCGCGCGCCGTGTCCGATAACACCTCAACCGTCCTCTGGAGTGCCGCCGTGCTGGTGGTGTTCCTGCTGGCCTGGCAATTCCTGCCCGGCTGGCTCGGCGTGCCCGATTTTGTGCTCCCGAACCTGACCAAGACGGCCGCCGAAGCGGCGCGCATCTGGGCCAATGAGAGACTCATGTGGCACGCCGGCATCACCGCGCTAGAAGTCGTGGTCGGATTTGTGCTGGGCTCGCTCCTGGGGGCGATGATCGGCTATGCCCTGGGGTTTTCGCCCAAGGTCGAAGCGGTTCTGTCGCCCTACTTGCTGGCCCTGCAGATCGCGCCCAAGGTTGCTTTTGCGCCGCTGTTCGTGATGTGGCTCGGCTATACCGTCTACCCAAAGATCCTGGTGGCGATCCTGATCGTGTTCTTCCCGGTGCTGATCAATGTCCTGTCGTCGATGCGCACCATGGATCTCGACCTGATCAATCTGGCACGCTCGTTCTCGGCCACCCGTTTCCAGATTTTCCGCAAGGTGCAATATCCGACCACCCTGCCTGCGCTGTTTTCCGGGCTGCGCATTGCCAGCACGCTGGCGGTAATCGGCGTGGTGGTCGGCGAACTGGTGGGCGGCAACATGGGGCTCGGTTACCTGCTGGTGTTCTTCGAGGGCCAGGGCAATACTGCCGGCGTGTTCGTCGTCATCGGTGCCTTGACGGTGATCGGCATCTTCGCCTACTACGCCGTGGTGCTGATGGAAGCGCGCGTACTGCACTACCTGCACACTTCCTCGAATCGCACCGCGTGAGCAGCGCACAGCGATGACACAACCCGCATCCCCCACTCTAACTGGCGGCGAACTGCAGTTGCCGGGCCGTCGCGTGCTCGTCACCGGCGCGGCGCGCGGCCTCGGCCTCGCCACGGCGACCCGCTTCCTGGAGGACGGCTGGCAGGTGGCGATGCTCGATATCCTGGGCGACACGCTGCGCGCCGCCGTCGAGGCCCTGGACCGCGCGGAGGACACGCTGGCGATCGAGGCCGATGTCTCCGACCCGGCGGCGGTCAAGGGCGCCGTGCAGCAGGTGCGGCAGCGCTTCGGCCGCATCGATGCGCTGGTCAACAATGCCGGCATCGCGGTGTTCAAGCCGATGCTCGACGTGACGCTGGAGGAGTGGCAGCGCGTGCTCGCGGTCAACCTCACCGGGCCTTTCCTCATGACCCAGGCGGTGGCGCCGATCATGCGCGACCAGGGCGGCGGCGCCATCGTCAACATCACCTCGATCTCGGGCCTGCGCGCCTCGACGCTGCGTGT
>CANJDH010000130.1 GCA_947473125.1 Burkholderiales bacterium | reverse complement strand
TCGGCCCAGGTCATGGTGGCGGCCGGCAATTGCAGGATGGTGTTGCAGGGGATCACGACCGATTGCCCGTTGAGCTTGACGGTGCCGCCGGCCAGACGCAGGTGGGTGGCGTTGCAGATCGCACCGGTGGTATCGAGCGATGCCTCCTGAATGAACCCGGTAATGTCAAAACCCGCCGGCACCGCCGTCACCGGCGCTGCGACCGGCGCGTTGAACGTGCCGGTCTGCGCGTGTGCCTGCTGCACTTGGCCGCCCAGCAACGCCGCCAGCATCAACCCGGTCGCAGTGATCCGTGCGCCGGAAGCTGCGATGCCTTGCGAGAAGCGGGTGATCGAGAGGTGCACTGCAGGCCCCATGTTTGCTGCGGGCCAATGAGGCATTTGCCCCAAAGCAACCCATGCCTCGCAGTGTAGGAACCCGCTGCCGCAATGTCTGTCGCAACCCTGTGCGGATAGCGTAACGCCGCGTCAACGTGTGCAACGTCGTGGCAAGCGGAGGGGGCGGAGGGGGGGCGGAGGGGGCGGAGGGCTCCGCCCGGCCATCAGCGCACCAGTCACAAAGTCATAAAGTCATAAAGTCAGTACCGTGGCGGCAGTGCAAACGCGATTCCGGCCCTTGGCTTTGGCCTCATAGAGAGCCGCATCGGCGCGCGCGATCATGCTCTGTGCGGTCTCCTTGTTCCTGGCCTCGGCGACGCCAAAGCTTGCGGTTTTGTTGCCGACTCCGGGAAAGGCGTGTTGTGCCAGTTTTGCACGCAGGCGCTCGGCGAGTCTGGTGGCGGCATCCAGGCCGGTATCGCCGCAGATCAGGAGAAACTCCTCGCCGCCCCATCGGCCCAGGAGATTGTCCGCCCTGATATGCATCTGCAGAATGTGCGTTATGCCGCGCAAGACTGCATCACCAGCGAGGTGGCCATGCGTGTCGTTGACGTGCTTGAAGTGGTCGATATCAATCACGATCAGGCTCAACGGGCGACTTGCGCTCGCGCGAAACACTTCCACGTCGAGCATTTGCTCGACGTGCCGGCGGTTCGCCGCCCCGGTGAGCGCGTCTGTTTTGTTGAGGGTGGTGAGCCTCGATTTCGAGACCAGCAAGCTGATCCGCTGGCGGTTCATCAGGGTGCCGGCCAGGCAGCAAGTCACGATCAGGGCCACCAGTTCAATCAGGTGCGTCAATGTAGTGGAGGGGTGGGCGTAGGCTGGCCACAACATGACGGCAGTGCCGGACACCAAAGTGATGCCGTTGACGGCGTATCGCGCCGCGACCGGAAGGTAGTACACAAGATTGGCAGCAACCAGGGCCAGTGCGATCGGCGCGCACGAGCCGCGCTCGACGATGTTCAGCAAACCGATCAGCAACAGCGATGTGATGAACAAGCCTGCCTGAAGTCTCTGCAGATCCTGCATATCGGAGGATGGGGCGATGGCGCGCAACAGATTGGCGGAGATTGCGGCCCGATGACGCCACAAAATGAGACCGGGAATCGTGCTGGCGGCAAACACAACCTGCATCACAAAGAGCAACAGATGGATTGCGGATTGTTCATGCCGAAGCTCGGTGAACCACAACAGGTCGCGTACATTCAGGGCGACCACAAACGGTATCGAGATCCATGAGATCACGATGGAACGCATCAGGTTTGAGGCCAGCAGGCGGGTGGTCAGAGTGCGTCGCTCGTCGAGAGTCGCCATCCTGAGGGTTTTGCGCTCGTCCGCGTGCGCCAGCCAACGCAAGGCTGCGGCGACGGGCGAGAGCGCCGTTGCGGCGTTGCGGCGTTGCATAGTCAATTTCCCTGCCTTGGTCGAAGCTTGATCATGGTTCGCCAGGCCAGAACGGACAGCGCCCCGACGCATGCGCCCTCGATGGTTGTGGCGGCCGATGAAAACCACCCCGTCCGCTCCCATGCGCGTTGCAGATCAATGTCGAGTCGGCGTTTTGGTAGCGGGACGTCATCTGAATCAATTGATTCCTGGAAAGGTCTGGAGGCACCCGCCTCAGGGTTTCGGTTTGGTGCGGGTAACGGCCCAATCCTGCTTGTCGGGGCCCGTCGAAAATTCGACGAGGTCGCCCGGTTTCAGGGCGGCGGCGTCGAGGTCCGGCTTGAATTGGACGGACCAGGTCATGCCTTCTGTGCCATGCTGCTGCTGCGGGAGCTCGCGAATCACAATGCGACGCGCCGTGGGGTCAACCATGACGATCTTGCCCTGGTGCGCGGACGGCCGCGTCATCCATTGAACGATCAACCAGGTGGCGCCCGTCACCAGCATGGCGACCAACATCAGGCGCCCGTGCCGTGCGACGGCAATCTTGGGCCAGGCGGCTGGTTCCGAATGCGAATCCTGCGTCATTTCAAAATCCTCCTTGTGCGCGATGTGGAATCTGGGCCGCAAATGGGGAAGACTACAGACTCGGCACGTCATGCCGGTCTGTTTTAAGTGTTGTTTTGGTAACCAAGTGAAAAGGCCGGTACGCCTGCTGTCGAGCACCGCATGCCGCGGCAGCCCCGTCCCTGCCGCCCCGGCCCGCCGGCAGGGAGGATCAGCCCGCGACGCCCCCGCCATCCATCAGGTGCCGGAGCAGTCCGATGCCATCTGCGCCGGTTTTATGCTGGTCCCCGGTGTCATTGCGCCAACGCACTTCAAGCAGAGCGCGCAACTGGCTGCGGGATGCTGTGGTAAACCCCATATGCCAGTGCGAAAACTTTCTCGTGCCGGTCGGCTCATTGATCAGCTCAACGATGTCGGCGTGGCTAGTACTCGCGGTGATGCGCTCATAGCACTGTTTGACCTGCTCGCGCGGGCCCTCCAGGTATTGCAGGAAGCTGCCGTCGCAATAAATCAGTATGCCGGTGATGCCATGTTCGGCGTTCCAGAGGCGTGCGTCTTCCAGTATGGCATTGAGGATTGCATGCGAAACACCGGCTCTTGCCGTGCTCACATATACCAGACAGACAAGACAGCATCCGTCTTCAATCGCCTGGCGCAACATCAGGCCCTCTTGGCGCGGTCGCTCCGGTCCAGCCATTTGAGAATCGCCGCAGCCAGAGCACAGATGCGGGCGGGCTTGGTGAGTATCTCGTCCATGCCGGCATCAAGGTGGTTTGCGTGAACCTGAGGCAGATCGCTCGCCGTCAGGCCAATCACGGGAGTGCTGCCGTGGCTCGGCAAGAGCCGAATGCGCCGGATCGTTTCGATGCTGCTCAGGTCTCGCGTATTGAGGTCAATGAGGATGAGGTCAAACCGGATCTGGCCGGCCAGTTTGATGGCGGACTCGCAGCTGTCGATGGCATCTACCCGCAAGCCCAGGCTTTCCAGTATCGGGCCTAGCAAGCTCTGGCCTGCCGTGAGCCGCTGCACCAGCAGCAGGCGGGCCCCGGGACGCGCGGTTCTCAATATTTCATCGGGAGCCGCCTTGAGCCCGATTGGTGCAGCCGATATTTTCAGTACTCGAGCGAGATCCTTTTCGTCGTTTTGGCTAGCTTTGGCCAGTTCCATGGTGAACCAGTGTCTGCTGCCCACCCCTTTGGCACTTTCGCCTCCCGAGGTGCCCGACATGATTCCGGCCAGAGCGCGATTGTGTGCAATCGCGATGCCGGTGGCAAAGAGGGCGGGGTCTGCCGCCATGGTCGAGGCGAGCGGATCGAGAAGGTAGTTAAATTGGGAGGGTTCAAAGCCATCCCCGCTGTCTGACACCTCCACCATGACCGTCACGCTTTGAGCGGACAGGCCGACTTGACGGACTCGCAAGCGTACTTTGCCGCCCTGCGCGTTGTCGCAGGCCGCAGCCAGGCTTCGCAGGATCATCTGGCTGATCTGCCCGGCGTCCGTCATCAAAGGCCAGATGAGCGCGTCATCAAATTCAAACGCGAATTCATTGTTAGATGCTCTGAACCAGGGGTTGGCAACCGGCAGCACCTCGGTTTCGATCAGCCTGCCAAGGAGGGTCTCGCGCACATGGAGCGCCAAGTCTCCCGCCTCGATTTGCGCAATCGCCACCATGCTGTCCACCTGCTCAATGATGCGGCGTACAGACGACGCGACCACCGGTTCCCCGAGCGCACTGTCGGCGCTTTTCCCGCCCTCCGGCTGCGTCAAGGTGAATGCGTCCAGAATCTGCTGGAGTTGTTGGCGGGCTTCATAGTTGAAGTTGTTCAAATAGACGGTAGCGGCGCGCAGCATGCCGCTCCGGCCGGCCTGCCGCGCCACATAACCAGCTTGCATGTGCCACATCAGAATGAACGCGCTTGCAACCAGCCACACGAGAATGGCGAGGGACACTCGAATGGTGGTGTTCCTGTGCCAGGCTTCCAGGATGATCTGGTCGGGAATTCTGACGTTCACGACCAGCGGAAACTTGTCAAGCCTGACGGGGGCCAGAACCCTTCCATCCAACTCGTTGCGCGTCAAAATGGTGTGTGTACCGGAAGGCACATAGCGGGAACGCTCGTTGGCCCGCAGAATCTGAAAAATGGGGCTGGAAATCCAGTCTCCCCCCAAGGTATTGTCGACCAGGGGGTAGCGCGCCAGATTGATGCCATCTGCCCGAAACAAGGTGTAGGACTTTTTCTCCAGTGCGATGGCCTTGTAAAAATCCTCGAAGTATTTTGCCTCCACCCCGGCCAGCACCAGGCCGATGGGCTCGTTGGCGCGGTTGCGGATTTTTCGCGTCAAGTAAAAGGTCCAGGTGCCGGTTCCCTTGTTTTGCACGGGGGACGATAAATAAGAATCGAGATTGGGAGAGCCCAAATGCGCCTTGAAGTAGTCGCGTTCCGCCAGATTGATCATGGCGCCTTGATCCGAACGGGGCGGATGATTGCGGGTGAAGTTGATCATGTTGCCATTGAGGGCGACGATCGAGATCACGCCGATTTGCGCCACATTCGATTGCCGCAAGCGCAGCAGCTGATGCACTTCCGGCGTCCCCATGATCTGGGCCAGCTCGGCGGCGGTTTGTGGCTGCGAGTTCTGGGCATAGTCGACCACGCTGCGCAGCACTACATCCACTGCGGTCATGGACTGCTCGGCGTGAGCGGCGAGCATTCTGGTTTCGATTTGCGCCGTTTGGCTCCAGTGCCGGATGCGCTCGTCCTTGTCACCGTATTGCAGCCAGGCCACCGATACCGGGATTGCGGCGGCCAGTATCAGGCCACCCCACAGGACCGAGCGACTCTCGCCCATCGCTACCGGCGACCAGCGGCGCCTATAAAAGTGGGTGGCGCCAAGCGTGAACCGCCGCCACACGGAAATGCCGGGCCAGTTCATTGATATTCTCCGGTGCGTAAATTCTCCTGAGTGGCTGACTGAAGCAGGAGGGATGACAATTCGGTTGCCCTGCGTGGGCGGCTGAAAAAGAACCCCTGGAATTGGTGGCAGCCCAATTCGGCAAGCATTCTGCGTTCCGTCTCCTTTTCAACACCCTCGGCGATCAGGGTCAGTCCGAGCGCATTTCCGAGATTGACGATGGTTCGCACGATTTCCTTATCGCGTTTGGTATTGGTCAGGTTGCGAATGAACGATTGGTCAATTTTGAGCTTGTCGATGGGAAAGGTCGCAAGATAGGAAAGCGATGAAAAGCCGGTACCGAAATCGTCCACCGCGAGACCGACTCCCAGCTTCTTGAGATCGTGCATGATCCCCACAGCCTTTTTGATGTCGTGTATCACGGCACCCTCGGTGATTTCCAGCTCCAGCCACTGCGGCGCTAGCCCGGAAGTCTGCAAGACCTGCTTGACATGGCCGAGTAACGCCGGATCGCTGAACTGGCGCGGCGAAACGTTTACCGCCATCACGATGGGCGGGTGGCCTTGCATCTGCCATTGCCGGTTTTGGGTGCAGGCTGTTTCCAATACCCAGGCACCGATTTCCGTGATGAAACCGGATTCCTCGGCAACCGGGATGAAGTCTGCGGGCGAAATCGTGCCCTTTTCCGGATGATTCCATCTAACCAGTGCCTCGACGCCAATGATTTTCAGGCCCGCGATGTCGACCTGGGCCTGGTAATGCACGACCAGCTGGTCCAGGGCGATCGCGTCGCGCAACGCATACTCTAGTTCGGTTCGACGGATCCGCTTTTCGCTCATTTCGCTCTGGTAGACGAGCGCCGTGCCGGTCCCGGCCCACTCGGCTTCCTGCCGGGCGGTGTTGGCATTGCGCAGCAGCACGCCGACCGAGTTTCCGTGTTTCGGAAAACTGGTCAAGCCGATGCTGGAAGGGAAATACATCGATCGTTCATTTTCTATCTGCAATGGCGCACGCAGTCCGATTTCAATTCGCTCAATCAATTCGGCCAGCATCGCGGGGGCATTGACCTGGATCGGCGCGAGGATTGCGAACAGCGCGCCTTCGAAGCGATACAGGGTACATTGGGGAAACCCTGAGGAGACAAGCCCGCTCAAGCGTTGGGACAGTGCGATCAATACGCGGTCGGCAAAGTGATAGCCGAGGGATTCGACCACCGGTTGCAGGCGATGCAGGCTGATCAGAAGCAGCGTGCCGTGCTGCCCCGCGTCCAGCAAGGCACCCAGAGTCGATTCAAGACGCCGGCGATTGAGTAGTTGCGTCAAGCTGTCATGATGCGCCTGAAATTCGAGCTCGACGGTCCGTTCGCGCACTTTGGTGTCAAGGTTGTCGTTTTGATCCGCAATGATGCGCAGGCTCCGACCCAAATCCACTTGGTGCCTGACACGGGCCTGGACGATGGGGGCGGAAAACGGTTTGGAGATGTAGTCGTCAGCACCCAGCGCCAGCCCCTTGCGCTCGTCTTCACTGCTGTCAAGCGAAGTCAGGAAAATGATGGGAATATGCTCCAGATGCTTGTGTCCGCGAATCCAGCGACACACTTCGTAGCCATCCCGTTTGGGCATGATGACGTCGAGCAGAATCAGGTCGGCCGCTCGTCCCTGAGTGAGGTATTTCATCATCTCGTCCGGGTCCGTGAATGGATGGACATTGAATTCGGGCGTCAGCAAGTGCACCAGGAGATGCAGGTTTTCCGACTGATCGTCCAGCAGAAGAATATCTGCCCGATCTGAAATCATCAGGTGGCTCATTGCGGTGTCTCTACGTGATCTAGGATGATTTGCAAATGTTGGCTTGCCTCGTTGAAATCGAAGCGATCGACACACCCAAGCATCTGCGCCGCGACCTGCTTCAGATCGGTCGGCAAAACCTTGGCCAGCGTGTCCCCTAGGCTTTCGGCCTGGTTGATCGCGCGCGCGTCGGCGCTCTTGAGCATCTGCTGCAACTCGCCCAGCTGTTGGCGCAGGCCCGCTTGCGTGTGCTCGACCGGCTCCGACACCGCAGCCAGCCCTTCGGTCAGCAATCGCTGAACCTCGACGAGCAGCCGGGTCAATTTGTCACAGAGATCCACTACCAGGCTTGGCGGCGCCTCCGCCCCGGCGCGCCAATAGGTTTCCGCATCCGCTGCAGCAGCCTGAAGTGCGCGCGCACCGATTTGGCCGCTCATCCCCTTGAGCGCGTGGGCGATGCGAAAGGCCTGATCCCAATTTTGCAGGTACACCGCCTCGAGCAAGGCGCGCTTGTCGTCGGCATGATGGTCGACAACTTGGCGCAAAACGCGATGGAGCACTTGAGGCTTTTGGCTGATCATGTCTTGCAGAAACGCAATATCGACCGGCGCATCGTCGTCGGTTGCTCGAAGCGCCTCGGCAGGCATTGCTGATGCGGGCCCCGGCACGGAGCCCGCATGGCTGAGCCACGATGACAATGTGCGGTACAGGATGTAAGGCTCGACCGGCTTTGCCAGGTGGGCATTCATGCCCGCCGCGAGGCACCGGGTCTTGTCGTCGACCGAGACATTGGCCGTCATGGCGATGATCGGCGTGTTCAGCCAACCGTCAAGCATCCTGATTTCGATCGTGGCCTGGAGCCCGTCCATCTCGGGCATTTGCATGTCCATCAGCACCAGATCGTAGTGACGTTTTTTCGCAAGATTCACTGCCTGTAAGCCGTTTTCCGCCAGGTCAATAGTCAACCCCAGGTCTTGCAGCAGTTCGACGAGCACCTCCCGGTTAACCGGGTTGTCCTCGACGATCAATACCCTGGCCTCCGTTTTGGATGCTCGCAGATTCTGGTGCGCCAACCACGCGCGCGCGCGCGTATCGGCGGCATGGGTTGTTGATTTGGTGGTCGCAGGTGGGGCCGCAAGTGGGGCAAGGATGGTTTGCAATGCATCGTGCATGGAAGACGGGGTCATAGGCTTGGTCAGCACCTGACTTATGCTGGCGCCCTGCGTCTGTTCGCGCAGGCTCTGGGAGTCATGCGCGGTTACGATAGCGATGGCGGGTATCGGATTGTCGAGGGCCAGACCCCGGATCTGCCGGAGCGTCTCCAAACCATTCATTTCCGGCATGCGCCAATCAAGCAATACGGCCTCATAGGGTTCCCCGCGCCCATCAGCCAGCGCGATCATTGACAAGGCCGCCGGGCCGGACTCTGCGGAATCGACTCGAACGCCCAATTTTTCAAGCATCGCGGTGTGCGCCTCACGCGCGTCGCTCAAGTCGTCGACGACAAGCACACGGCGGCCGTGAAACACCGTACGCCGGGTTCGGCCGCTTGCCTTGCTGCGGCGCACCTGCATGGTGATCCAGAAAAGACTGCCCGCCTCGGGGACGCTTTCCACACCGACATCACCGTGCATGAGATGGGCCAGGTGCTGATTGATGACCAGGCCGAGCCCGAAACCGCCGTGCTTGCGGGTGGTTGATCCGTCGGCTTGCTCGAATGCCTGAAACAGTCGTGAAATCTGCTCCGGCGTAAGCCCGATGCCGGTATCGACCACTTCGATACGGAGCGTCAGGCTGTCCGCATCGTTGCCCGCGGTTGCGCGAGCGCGAACGCTGACACGGCCCGTCTGGGTGAATTTGATGGCATTGCTCAGGTAATTGAGCACCGCCTGCGCGATGCGCACCGGGTCGCCGATCAAGCTGCCCAGCGCTTCCGGATCAATGACGCATACGAGTTCCAGTCCTTTCGCTTTTGCCTGCGCTTCGAGCAAATTGAGAACGTTGTGCTCGAGCACCTGTTCAAGATCGAATTCGATTTCCTCAAGTGACATCTTGCCTGACTCAATGCGCGCAACATCGAGGATGTCATTGATCACGCTGAGCAAGTGCCGCGAGGCATCTTCAATCACCCCGAGTTTTGCCGTCGTCCAGGCATCCGTTGTGCCTCGCTGCGAAACCAGAAATGTCGCCCCCATGATGGCGTTCAGCGGGGTACGAATCTCATGACTGGTGTTGGCCAAAAACGCGTTGGTGGCGCGGAACATCGATTCCGCCCGCATGCGCATCTGCCGCAGCTCCAGGTTGGAATCGGTCAGCGCGGTGGTCCTTCGAATTTGGGCGCGATACAGATATGTCAGCAACAGCGCGCATATCAGCATTCCCCCCGCCGCAAGCGAGCCCGCCACCCACGCGAGCGCGGTCTGCTCCTGGAGCAATTTTTTCTTGGGAATCTGGGCTACCAGGGCGTAGGGGAAACGTGCGATCGGATGGACGGTTCCCACGAGCTCGATGTTCCGGTAGTCGGTGATGACGAAATTTTCACCCTTGGTATTGAAGCCGTCCTTGGCGCTGGTGGGGATGGTTCCCAGGCCGTAGGGAACCCGGGTCGCCTCCAGGGCAGGCGACGATGACCCTGCGTGAACGTGCGTTATCGTGGTTTCATCCTTTTTGATCAGAATGATTTCCCCGTGTTTGTCGTCTCCCGGCCAGATAAAGGCATTGGTAAAAAATTCGTTTTCCAGTGTGGTCGTCATGGACAGCATGAGATGCTTTCCCCCCTCGGAGCCCTCGGCTTTGGGGTGGCTGCAGACGGACACAGTGTGGAAGTACTTGGTGGGGTCGTCTGGCGCGAACAGGTGGTCGACGGAAATGACACTTTCCAGGGCAGTCTGCGCATTGCATACCAGCCGATAGGCTTGCAACTTTTCAGATGTCGGGAACACACCTTTCTGCCCGATCTGAAACAGCGTGTTTCCCTCGGCGTCATACACTGCAATCCCACTGTACCCATAGGATTTTTGCAACTTGTCCAGGAAGTACCACAATGCTTCGCGGTCGGCCTTGTCTTTGTCGGTGAGCCCAGCCCCTTGCGGTGAGACCAGGCGTTGAACGAGCGGGAGATGCCCATACAGCAGCGCTGCGTTGTCTTCGCGTGTTTCCAGCCAGGTCGCCACCTCGCCGGCCCTGAGTTCCGAAATGCTGTGCACCGTCCGGGCTGCCGCCTGCAGCAGAAGTCTGGAGCCGACCACGTAGGTAAGCGAGCAAATGACCAACAGGACCAGCGTTGCAGCAGCGGCGACTAAAAAATAGCGCCCGGCAAATTCGCCGCGGGGCGCAACCGCGGCGATAGCCGGCGCAATGCCCTCGGTGCTCTCGGTGCTCTCGGTGCTCTCGGGGCTGGCGCGGCTGGTGTTGTGCAGCGAAGAGGCAAGGGTCATGCGGTACCCCGGGTGCGAATCATGTGAGCTCTTTGACCAGGTTGACCAAAGCAACCGGGCTGAACGGCTTGGTGATATAGGCTGCGGCACCCAGACCCAACCCTGCTGCCTGATCGCTCGCCTGCGCCAGCGCCGACACCAGAATCACCGGGATGGATTGATAGGCCGGATCGGCCTTAAGCATTTTGAGCAGACCCAGGCCGTTCATGCTGCCCGGCATCATGATGTCCAGCATCACCAGGCGGGGCAACTCCGTCTTGATCAACTCAAAAGCGGTGTCCGTGTCCCCGGCTTCGAGAACGGAAAATGACCGGCCAATGGTCAGGCGGACCAGCTTGCGGATGTCTGCCTGGTCATCAGCGATCAATATCTTGTGAATTTCAGCGGCCAAACGTCGGTACCCCTTCCGGTCGAATTCCACAGCGCCCAAGCGCATTTTGTTGTCCGCACGACACTTCGCAAAGGCGGACGCTGTTCAGGCGGCGCGCACGCGAGCCCGGTAATTTGAATGAGACCTCGTTGTACGCGAATGTGGACGCCCATTTATCAAGTTTTGTAAAGCCTTTTGTAAAACCATTGGGGCGCTTGCATCCATGCCGACACGGCCGACCGGGAGGGCATGTCGGCCGTGTCGGCCCGACATGGGCGGAGGCGGCCGGACTAGAAGCCCTTGGGGGCGCGCATGATGAAAGACTCGGGTGTTGAGGACAGTGGTGCCGGAATCGTTTCTTGCGGCGCCGGC
>CANJDH010000129.1 GCA_947473125.1 Burkholderiales bacterium | reverse complement strand
TGCCGGCGTGGCCAGGAGGTACAGCAGCAGGGCGCAAGGCAGGACGCCATAAAACACGAAGGTCGACACGCCTGAAACAATCGACTTTTGCGTGATCGACATCATCAGGGCGACCCACAGCCAGCCGATGGCAATGATATGCATGGAAGGCAGTCTCGCTCAGACGGGAGTTCGACAGTGCCGGCGAGGCGCTGAGGAAGGCTGGCTTTGTTGCGGCCAGCCGATGGCAATGATATGCATGGCGGTCCTGCCGGTCAGTCGAAAAACTGCAGCGCCGCATCCAGCCCGTTGTGGCTGATGGCGGTCATCGCCTGTGCGCGCACCACCGGCTTGGCGCGGTAGGCCACTGACAACCCGGCGACTGCCATCATCTTGAGGTCGTTGGCGCCGTCGCCGATGGCGATTGCGTCGGCCGGCGTACAGCCGAGCTTCGCGCAGGTCTCGAGCAGCATGCGCGCCTTTTCCTCGGCATCGACAATGCGGCCTTGTACCGTGCCGCTGAGCTTGTCGCCGGGCGCGATGCCCAGCACGTTCGAATGGGTGAAGTCGAGCCCGAGGCGCGCCTGCAGTTTCGCAGTAAAAAACGTGAAGCCGCCCGACACCAGCAGGGTTTTCAGGCCGGCCGCCTTGAAACCTGAAAGCAGTTGTTCGGCGCCCGGCGAGAGCCGCAGGCGCTCGGTGTAAACACGCTGCAATGCCGCCACATCCAGGCCCTTGAGCAGCGCCACGCGCCGCTGCAGGCTTTCGGGGTAGGCGATCTCGCCGCGCATCGCCGCTTCGGTGATCGCCGCGACCTCGGGTTTGATGCCCAGCATGTCGGCGATCTCGTCGATGCACTCGATCGTGATCAGGGTCGAATCCATATCCATCACCGCGAGCCGGTAGCTGCCCAGCCTGCGCGGCGCGCCGATGAAATTGGCATCGACCTGGGCCGCATCGGCGAGGGCGCGAATCCGCGCCCAGATTGCCGCACCGGGGGCCGTGGCGAATGTGTCGCAGGTCCACACGGTGTCGCTGCGTTGCTGCACGCGTGACGCGCCCGCCAGGCTCGCCACGGCCTGCGCCAGCCCTGCCGTGAGCCAGCGGCCCTGCAGGACGATGCGCGGGTGCGACGCCGCGCTCATTTCGCGCGCGCCGCCCAGCGTGCCGCCTCCAAGGTGTCCTGGCGCAGCCCGAGTTCGCCGTTGGCATAGGCGGTGGCGAGGCGCGCCGCTGCTTCCCTGACGCCGGCCTCGCCGGCCTTGCGGTAGTAGGCCACAGCACGCGCAGGGTCGGCATTGCGCCCGAGCCCGAGTTCGAAGATCGATCCGGCTTCCTGCAGGGCGATCGGCAAGCCGGCATCGGCAGCCTTGAGGATCCAGTCGGCGCCGATCGCCAGGTCGCGGGTCACGCCGGTGCCGGAGGCGGTCATGTGGCCGTACCAATATTGCCCATTCGCGTTGCCGGCCTGCGCTGCGGCGAGAAACAAGCGGCCCGCTTCGACCGGATTTTTTTCCACACCCAGGCCGTCGAGGGTGAGGCGCGCCAGTTGCGCCTGCGCGCGCGGATAGTCCTGCGCGGCGGATTTGCGCAGCCAGACGAGCATCCCCGGGACGTCCGTCGCGATGCCGCGGCCCTGGCCGAGCATCAGGGCCAGGTTGTATTGGGCAACCGCATAGCCGCCCTCTGCGGCGATGCGATACAGGCGCGCGGCCTCGGCAAAGTCTTGCGCGACACCGCGGCCGTCGTAATGCAGCGCGCCCAGGTTGTTGGCCGCCAGCGGGTAGCCCAGTTCGACCGCGCGCGCATACCAGCGCGCGGCGACCGCAAAATCGGGCTTGCCGGCCAGCGGCGACTCGTAATAGGCACCGAGCACCGCGGCGCTGTCGGCCTGGCCGGTTTCGGCGCGCCGCTTGAGCGCTTCGACCAGCTGCGGCGCGCGTGCGCGCTCGTAGGGGAGCCGGCCTTCGAGCATTGCCAGCAGGCGTTCCGGATCGGAAGGTGCGGCTGCCGGACGTCCCGGCGTGAGCGCGGCTGGCGGGCTGAGAGCCGCTCCCACCATGGGTTTCGGGCCGGTATCGGGCGGCGGGGCGCCGAGGGATTCAAGCGCCGCCCGGGCTTGCACGTGCCCCTGCGCCGCGGCTTTGGCGTACCAGAACAACGCACGCTCACGGCTTGCCTCGATGCCCTGGCCGGCTTCGCGCATGCGCCCGAGGAAATACTGGGCCTCGGCCTTGCCGTTCCTGGCCTGCGGCTCAAGGATCGCCAGCGCCCGCTTGTAGTCGCCGGCGTCGTATGCGTCGGTGCCCGGCCCGGCCCACACAGGCAGGGTTGAGAGCAGCAGGGCGGCAGCAGCGATCGGGTAGAGCCGGAAACAGAGATAGAGGCGCATCGGTGTTGGGTCAGGCAATCGACTGGAGCGCGATTCTAGCGGCTTGGGCGCGCTCCGGGGCGCTCTGGGTTTTTTGCGCAATGCGCAGGCGGTCTTGCCCGCTCAAGGTGTAGCGGCGGTCTTTCTGGATCAGCTTGATCACCTTGGCGGCATCGATCGGTGCATTCGGTTTGAACTGCAGCAGGATGCTTTCCGGGCTGGCGTCGATGCGCGCCACGCCCAGTGCGGCGCCGTCGATGCGCAGGCGGTGGGTTTCGATCAGGGTCTGCGCCGGGTCCGGCAGCTTGCCGAAGCGGTCGATCAGCTCTTCCATGTGTTCGTCGAGGTCAGCCCGCGTGGTGCAGCTCGCCAGGCGCTTGTACAGCGTCAGGCGCTCGTGGATGTCACCGCAGTAGTCGTCGGGCAGCAACGCCGGCGCGTGCAGGTTGATCTCGGTGGTGACGCCGAGCGGGGCTTCGAGGTCCGGCTCCTTGCCGACTTTCAGGCAGGCGACGGCGTGCACCAGCATCTCGGTGTACAGCGAAAAGCCGATTTCCTGCATCTCGCCCGATTGCGATTCGCCGAGCACTTCGCCGGCGCCGCGGATTTCGAGGTCGTGCATCGCCAGGTAAAAACCGCTGCCGAGTTCTTCCATGTTCTGGATCGCATCGAGGCGCTTCTTGGCGTTGGCCGACAAGCCCTCTTCGTGGTTCACCAGCAGGTAGGCATAGGCCTGGTGGTGCGAGCGCCCGACGCGTCCCCGCAATTGATGCAGCTGCGCCAACCCGAACTTGTCGGCGCGATGGATCAGGATCGTGTTGCTCGATGGCACGTCGATGCCGGTTTCGATGATGGTGGTGCACAGCAGCACGTTGAAGCGCTGCTGGTAGAACGCGCGCATCACGCGTTCGAGCTCGCGCTCGGGCATCTGGCCGTGGGCGATCTCGATGCGCGCCTCGGGCAGCAGGCGCGCCAGGCGCTCGTACTGGTTCTGGATTGTCTCGACTTCGTTGTACAAAAAGTACACCTGGCCGCCGCGCTTCAATTCGCGCAACACCGCTTCACGGATGATCGAATCGCCTTCGCGGCGCACGAAGGTCTTGATCGCCAGGCGCTTTTGCGGCGCGGTGGCGATGATCGAAAAATCGCGCAGGCCTTCGAGGCTCATTGCCAGGGTGCGCGGGATCGGTGTGGCGGTGAGGGTCAGCACGTCGACCTCGGCGCGCATTGCCTTGAGGGCTTCCTTCTGGCGCACGCCGAAGCGGTGCTCCTCGTCGATGATCACCAGGCCCAGGCGCGCAAATTTTGTCTCCTTGGAGAGCAGCTTGTGGGTACCGATCACGATGTCGATGCTGCCGTCGGTGATGCCCTTGAGTGCGGCGCTGGTCTCCTTGCCGCTGCGAAACCGCGACAGCTCGGCAATCTTCACCGGCCACTCGTTGGAGAGACGCGCGAAGCGGTCGCTGAACGTTTGAAAGTGCTGCTCGGCGAGCAGCGTGGTCGGCACCAAAATCGCGACCTGCTTGCCGTCGGCGACCGCGATGAACGCGGCGCGCAGGGCGACCTCGGTCTTGCCGAAGCCGACATCGCCGCAGATCAGGCGGTCCATGGGGCGGCCGGAGCGCATGTCTTCGACGACGTTGCGGATCGCCGCGGCCTGGTCGCCGGTTTCCTCGAAGCCGAAGCCCTCGGCGAAGGCGTCGTAATCGTGGTCCTTGAACTGGAAGGCGTGGCCCTGGCGCGCGGCGCGCCGTGCATACAGGTTGAGCAACTCGGCGGCGGTGTCGCGAATCTGCAGGGCTGCGCGGCGCTTGGCTTTTTCCCACTGGCCGCTGCCGAGGCGGTGCAACGGCGCCTGCCCATCACCATCATTCGCGCCCGCGCCCGAATAGCGGCTGATGACCGACAGCGCCGCCACCGGCACATAGAGCTTGGCCTCGTCGGCATATTGCAGGTGCAGGAATTCGGTGACGCCGTCGCCGAGGTCGAGGTTGACCAGCCCGAGGTAGCGCCCGATGCCGTGCTGGGCATGCACGACAGGGTCGCCGACTTTGAGCTCGGACAAATCCTTGAGCATGCCGTCGACATTGGTCTCGCGCTTTTTCTCGCGCCGGGTGCGCGCCCGTGCGGTCTCGGCGTAGAGCTCGGCTTCGGTGACGATCGCAAACGCGGGGTCGGCATCGGACTCGATGAAACCGCGCTCGAGCGATTGTGCGGCGATCATCAAGGGCGCATCGGCGGCCAGGAACTGCTCGAAGGTTTCGCAGGGCGCCGGCACGATATGCGCATCGCGCAGGAACTCGAGCATGGTCTCGCGCCGGCCGGCCGAATCGGCCGCGAGCAGCACACGCCCCTTGAACGACGACAAGAACCCGCGCAGCGCGGCCACCGGGTCATCGGCGCGGCGATTGACGGCCACCGCGGGGAACGCCACCACCTCGGCAGGCGCCTTGAGGCCGGCGGCAGCGAAGCGGGCGGTTTCGACAAAGAACGACTGGCTGTCGAGGTAGATCGCCTTGGGCGGAAACAGCGGCCGGATCGTGTCGCTGCGCAAAAAGCGGTAACGCTCGTCGAGTTCCTTCCAGAACGCGGCAAAGGCTTCGTCGACCCGGCCGTGGGTGAGCAGCAGGGTATCGGCGGGTAGGTAGTCAAACAAGGTGGCGGTGGCGTCAAAAAACAGCGGCAGGTAGTACTCGATGCCGGCCGCGGCGACGCCGTTGGCCATGTCCTTGTACATCGAGAAACGCGACGGGTCGCCCTCGAACACCTCGCGGAAGCGGCCGCGGAAGGCAGTGCGCGCCTCGTCATCGAGCGGAAACTCGCGCCCCGGCAGCAGGCGGATTTCCTTGACCGGGTAGATCGAGCGCTGCGTATCGACGTCGAAGGTCTTGATCGATTCGATGTCGGCGCCGAACAGGTCGATGCGGTAGGGCACGCTGCTGCCCATCGGGAACAGGTCGATCAGGCTGCCGCGCACCGCCCATTCGCCCGGGCTCACCACCTGCTGCACGTGGGCGTAGCCGGCCATGGTGAACTGGGCACGCATGGCGGCCTCGTCGAGCTTGTCGCCCACCTTGACAAAAAACGTGCGCCCGGCAATGTATTGCGCCGGCGCCAGGCGCTGCAAGGCAGTCGATGCCGCCACCAGCAGCACATCAACCTCGCCGCGGCCCACCAGGTACAGCGTTTCGAGCCGCTCCGAGACCAGGTCCTGGTGCGGCGAAATCGCGTCGTAGGGCAGGGTTTCCCAGTCCGGCAGCACGTGCGCGCGCACGGCAGGGGCGAACCACCTGATCTCGTCTTTGAGGCGCTCGGCGTCGTGCGGGTCGGCGCAGACAATGGCCAGCATGCCGCGCTTCGCGGCGCTGCGCCTGGCGGCCAGGCGCGCCAGCAGCCAGGCGTCGCCCGACCCCTGCGGCAGCGGGTAGCTCGGGCGTTCACCGACTTTCTGGGTGAGGGTGAGAAGGGGGGAGGGGGAAGTCATGTAACGAAATCAGGAACAAGCTGTGCCACTACCGGCAGGCAAAACGCAGCCAGCAAAAACAGGCGCCACAAATGCAAAACGCGCCGCGAGAGTCCTCGTGGCGCGTACAACTTCAAGCCTGTATGCAGATACCGAAAAGCAGGCCGTATTATACGGGCTGGCCCCATGACAGATTCGTGATGTCCCCTGCCTTTTTTGCCCTGATTCCCGCTGCCGGCGCCGGCGCGCGCGCGGGCTCCGCTGTGCCCAAACAGTACGCGCCGCTGCTGGGCAAACCGATGCTGCTCCATACGCTTGCCGCGTTCGGTGCGGTACCCGGCATTGCGGCGATCCACGTGGTTGTATCCAAAGAGGAGGCATGGCTCGAAACCCTTGGTGGAAGCGCTTTTCCGGAGCATTGCCAGATCCATCGCGTGGGTGGCACGACGCGCGCGCAGAGTGTACTCAACGGCCTCAAGGCCATCGAGGCAAAACCGGACGACTGGGTGCTGGTGCACGATGCCGCGCGGCCATGCATCACCCCGGCGATGATTGAAGGCTTGATCGCCGCCCTCAAAGATGACGAGGTAGGCGGCCTGCTTGCAATACCAGTACCCGACACCGTCAAACGCGCTGACAGCGCGGGGCGGGTTGCCGAAACCATTTCACGCGAAGGCCTGTGGCTGGCGCAAACGCCGCAGATGTTTCGCTATGGCGTGCTGCGCGAGGCGCTGCAGCGCTTTCCCGACGTGACGGACGAAGCCGGTGCCATCGAACGCATGGGCTTGAAGCCCAAGCTGGTGCAGGGGGATGCACGCAACATCAAGGCGACGTATCCGGCCGATTTTGCGTTGGCGGAAGCCTACCTCAAGGCGCCATAGTGGCCTGAGAGCCGCTCCCACCAACGATCTTTATGATTGGAACGGCTGGAGGCGTTGTGCACCAAAGGTTTTGTGTGATCGCCGCTTTTCGACTTGTTTGGTTGACATCGTGAAGGTCATGCGTTCCCATAGAAAAAGGCGTGGAACGTCACGTACCAAAAGAGCATTGATCCCTTGCCAATCAAGATCGTTTCTGCAGATAAATATGTTCTTTTTCGAGTTCGACTTTTTTGCGGTAACTTAGAGATCGTAGCCAAGTCGTTCAAGTTTTAGCGTCTAACCTTGCATCCAAGCGGACGCCGTCCCGGCGCCGCTTGTTTTCACGTTGACCGTACTGATCTTGAGAAAAGTAGGTCAATTGGCAAGAGAAATACAGGTTATTTGTTCAGGAGGACCCGATGCTCCAACTCCGCCCCAACTGCGAATGCTGCAACAAGGATCTTCCGCCGGAATCGGCCGAAGCACGTATGTGTTCCTTCGAATGCACGTTTTGTGTCTCGTGCGCTACCGTGAAACTGGGCGGCAAGTGCCCGAATTGCGGTGGTGAGTTGGTCGCCCGTCCGCGCCGCCCGGCAAGCAAGCTGGCCAAGTTTCCTGCCTCCGCGGAACGGGTCTACAAGCCCGCCGGTTGCGCCGCTGCGGTCTGAAACTGAATGCGATTTGTGAGCGGCGCGTGCCGCTGAAAAAACGTCAATCTGCGCGCGTCAGGCTGCGCCATCCGACAACTGCGACATCAGTGCGGTCAAAACCGGTGTCACCACCGTAGATCCGCAAGGTTTCGGTGAGCAGCGTTTCTGCGGTGCGCTTGAAGTAATTTGCCATGATTTGCTCTTTTAAAGAAAAATCTTGAAATGGCAAATATAGGGACAACAGGTCAATCATGATGACGAGCCAGACGGCCGAATCGGTGTGTTGGGCTATAAAGACAAAGTCATGGGCAATGTCTTCCACCCGATCTCGGAAAGGTTCTTCGGATCATGAAAAAAATCACCGCTGCGCTTGCGCTGCTCGCACTCACCGCCTGCGCCGCCATGCCGGAGAGCGAAGGGCCACCGAATGCTTTTCGCCTCACCTCGCCCGGCATGCCGGACAACGCGCGGCTGCCGGCGAAGGCGGCGGGCGACTTCGCCAAGAACCCTAACTGCACCGGCCAGAACGTCTCGCCGCCGCTCTCGTGGAGCAACGCGCCGGGCAAGACGCGCAGCTTCGTCCTGATCTGGGACGATCAAGCCGGCCGCGCCGGCCTCGGTGTGTCGCACGCGGTGCTCTATGGCATCCCGACGAACCTCACCTCCTTCGCCGAGAACGACCTCGGCGGCGCGCCGGCTGGCGGGCGCTTCGTGCCCGGCAAGAATACCCTCGGCATGCACTGGCTCGGGCCGTGTTCGCCGAAAGGCAACGCGCCGCAGCACTACATCATGACCATGATCGCCACCACGCTCGAGCCGTTCGCGCTGGCGCCCGGCCTCACCAAGGCCGAAGTGCTGAAGGCGCTGGAGGGCGGCAAGGCGCTGGGCGCGGCGAGTTTGTCGTTCCGGTTCTGGCAGTAGTCTCCGGGCTTGGCGGGCGCGGCAGTTCGAGAAGAGGCGGCCGGTCATACGCATTTGTGCCAACATTGACACGGCGTAGCCAGCTGGATACAATTTGCCGTGATCGAACTGCGCAAAACCAGCCTCTTTGTGAATTGGCTCGACGGCCTGAGGGATATCAAGGGGCGAGCGCGGATTCAAGCAAGAATTGAGCGTTTGGCTGCTGGTAATCCCGGAGACGTCGAGCCCGTTGGTGAAGGCGTCTCGGAGATGCGGATCGACTACGGCCCCGGTTATCGTGTGTATTTCAGGAAGCGCGGGCGTGAGTTGGTCATTTTGCTGGCCGGTGGAGACAAGTCCACGCAAGCCCATGACATCAAGGTCGCGTTGCGGCTGGCACGTAATCTTTCGGAGTAAACAGCATGGCGAAAACCGTGACAAGCCGCTACGACGTGGCCGAGCACCTCAGGACCCCGCAAGAAATGGCAGCGTATCTTGAAGCCTGTCTTGAAGAGGCCGATGGTGATGCCGCGTTCATCGCCAAGGCGCTTGGTGACATTGCCCGGGCCAAGGGCATGTCCCAGGTTGCGCGAGATGCCGGCTTGTCGCGCGAGAGCCTATACAAGGCGCTCTCTGGAGAACGCAGTCCGAGCTTCGACACCATTCTCAAAGTGGTTGGCGCGTTGGGGTTGACGTTGCACGCAGAAGCCAACCCACCCTGACCGCCTGCGCATAATCCCTCACGGATTCCCGCATGGCCCTGCAAGGCATCAAGCGCAAGATCGTTTACGTCGGTACTTACGAGGCGATCGCGTTCGTGTGCGGCACGCTCGGCTTCTTCAGCGTCAGCGACAGCGGCGTCGAACGCGCCGGTGCCCTAGCCATCTTCGCTTCGCTTTTCGCGGTGAGCTGGAACTTCACCTATAACGCGCTGTTCGAGCGCTGGGAGGCCGGGCGCCAGACACGCGGTCGCAGCTTCGGCCGGCGCGTGCTACATGCGCTGGGATTCGAAATCGGCTTTCTGGTGGTACTTTTGCCGGTGGCCGCATGGTGGCTGGAGATCAGCTATCTGCGCTCCTTCATGGTGAACCTGGGCCTGAACATTTTCTTTTTCGGTTATACCTTTGCCTTCACATGGGGCTTTGACCGGGTGTTCGGATTGCCCGCCTCGGCAGCCGCGCCCTAGGATAACTGAGGGCAGCTGATCGCGAGCCAGGGTCTATCGGGGCGTTCCCGACGCAAGCTGATCCTGCGGTAAAGTGCATGTGACACCGCACATCATCAACACCTCTCAGAAAGCGGTGCATATGGAGGAGACACAGGCATGACAGCCCTGGCTGGCATCAAGGTGCTCGATTTGAGCCGCGTTCTGGCTGGCCCGTCGTGCGGCCAGTTGTTCGCCGACATGGGCGCAGACGTGATCAAGATCGAAGACCGCGAAGGCGACGAGAACCGGCGCTGGCTGCCGGTGGTCGACGGCCGCGGCGCCAATTTCATGTCGGTCAACCGCGGCAAGCGCGGCATCACGCTCAATCTCAAGAGCCCGCGCGGGCAGGAGATCCTCGCCCAGCTGGTGCGCCGCTCGGATGTGCTGATCGAGAATTTCCCGCCCGACACCGCAGCGCGCTTAGGGCTGAGCTGGGAAAAGCTCTCGGCGATCAACGAAAACCTGATTCACCTGTCGATCACCGGTTACGGCGCACGCGGGCCGATGCGCAACCGCCCCGGTTACGACAACATGCTGCAGGCCTTTACCGGCATGATGGCGATGACCGGTGAAGCCGATGCCGGGCCGGCACGCCTCGGCCCTTCGGTGATCGACATGGGCACCGGCATGCTGGCGTTTGCCGGCGCTTGCGCGGCCCTTCTGGCGCGGGCGCAGGGCAAGGCCAAGGGGCAGCACGTGGAGGCCTCGCTGATGCAAACCGCGGTGGCGCAACTGGGCTACCACTTCACCGCCTACACCATGGCCGGCATCGTGCCGCAGCGCACTGGCTCTGCCGTGTGGCACATCGTGCCTTACCAGGCGTTTCGCACGATGGATGGCTGGGTGCTGGCCGGCGCCACCAACGATGCAGTGTGGATACGATTGGCCGAGGCGATCGGCATGGCGCATCTGGCCACCGACCCGCTGTACGTGGATGCGCGTGGTCGCGCCGACCGGCGTGAAGAATTGATTGCGCTGATTGCGCCCAAGTTTCTGGCGCACGCCACCGAAGAATGGGTGAAACGCCTCGATGCGGCACGGGTGCCGTGCAGCCCGGTGCAGGATGTGGCGCAGGTGATCGCGCATCCGCAACTGGCCGCGATGGACATGGTGCATGAGGTCGACGACGGGCGCGGTGGTACTTTGAAGCTGGCCGGGGTGCCGCTGTGCATGTCGGCGACACCGCCCAAGCCGGGCGCACGACCCCCGGATCTGGGGGAACACACGGACAGCGTGCTGCGCGATGAACTCGGCTTCTCGCCCGAGGAGATCGCGGCACTGCGTGCAGAGGAGGCAATATGAACGGCAGCATGAAAGGCAACATCGGGATCGAGCGCGGTGAACGCGGCATCGTCACCTTGCGCATCGACAACGTGGCGCACCGCAATGCGCTCAACAACGACATGATCGCGGCCCTCACGGCGGCGTTTCGCGCCGTGGCCGAAGATCGCGATTGCCGCGTGGTGGTGTTGCGCGGCGCCGGCGGCATGTTTTGCGCGGGGCGCGAGATCAACGACATCCAGGCGCTGCAAGGTTCAAACATGGACGTGCTCAATGCCGCCTATGCGCGCCTGCTGGAGTTGAACCTGGCCGCCTATTACTGCCCGAAGCCGGTGGTGGCCGTGCTCGAGCGGTATGCGCTCGGTGCCGGCATCATGCTCGCCGGCTGGTCTGACATTGCGCTGGCCGAAGAGGAATGCCTGATCGGCTACCCGGAGGTGAAGATCGGCTTGCCGCCGACGCAAACCACGATCCAGCTGATCCGCGGCGTGCACCGCAAGGCGGCAGTGGAGCTCTTGCTCACGGCGCGCAATATTCGCGCCCCGGAGGCCGCACGCCTCGGCCTGATCACGCGTGCGGTGCCGGCTGCGGCATTGCAGGCGGACGTAGATACGGTAGTCGAAGCGCTGCTGGCAGCCAGCCC
>CANJDH010000128.1 GCA_947473125.1 Burkholderiales bacterium | reverse complement strand
TGCCGCGACGGGTGCAGCGGCGGCGGGCTTTGCGGCCACGACGGGCGCTGGCGCTGCCACGGGGGCGGCAGCGGGTGTGGGAGGAGGTGGTACGCCGGGACCAAGCGCCGGCGTGAAAGCCTTGCCTTCCGCTTTTGCCTTGGCTGCATAGTTTGCAACAGCTTTGTCCTCGTACTTGGCCTGCAGTTCAGCGCCCTTTTTAGCCGCTTCAGCCAGCTTTTGCTTGGCCTCTTCGGCTTTGGCCGGATCAACTGGCGGTGCGGGCGGCAGTTTTGCCAGTGCCGTACCCGCCACGAGTGTTGCTGCCATCAGCAGTGCCAAAGCTTTCATACGCCCTCCTCCTTGTTTTGTGGTGCGGCCACTGGAACCGGTCCGCCAGACGCATGGGGTGTCGCTACGTTCCGGACCTCGTTGTACCAGTACTCGTGATGCTCTTTGGCCCACGCTTCATCGACATAGCCGGTTTTCATCGCATTGAAGGCGCCTTCGACACCGACGGTACCCATGTAGATATGCCCCAAGGCCATAGACATCATCAACACGGTAGAGACGACATGGACCACGTTCGCAAGCTGCATCAAGCCGCGTGTTTGTTCGAAATTCGGAAAATCCAGCACAAGGCCGCTGGCGCTGGCGGTCACGCCAAACCCGAGCACGCCGATCCAGAACCAGACTTTTTCGCCGCCGTTGAAGCGGCCCGAGGGCACATGCTCACCCGACAGCAGTCCTCCCGCCTTGGCAAACCAGATTGCATCGCGCACCGTCGGCCAGTTGTCGCGGACAAAGGTGAAGAACATGATGACGACCGCGATGGCAAAAACCGGTCCGACAAAGTTGTGCATGTTTTTGAGCAGGATCGTCAGCCAGGCAAACAGCGTGTGCCCGAAGATTGGTAGCAGCACATATTTGCCGAACAACATGACCAGGCCTGAGATCGCGAGAACTGAGAACGTGATGGCGACCGTCCAGTGAACCGAGCGCTCAAAACCGCTAAACCGTGGCATCAAGCGTCCGGTCGGGCGTTCCTTGAGCTTCATCGTGCCTTTCCAGAGATAGAAAAGCAAGCCGATGCCAACCGCGCCGAGAAACAGCGCGCCACCGATCGGGATGATCTGATTGTTGCGGCGCTGACGCCAGGTTTCCCCACCAGACTGGATCAACACCCCTGCCTCGACGCCGCGGTCCGTCGTGTAATAAGGTTTTTCGGAGCGCACATCGCGCCACACCGGCGCGTTGTTACCGGGTTGCGCCTGCTGCCGTTTCGCCTGTTCGGCAGCATTCGGATTGAGGACCGAATCGAAGGTTTGCGGGGCCGCTTTGGCCGGTGTCGCAGGCGGCGCAGGAGCTGCCGCCGGTTGCGATTGCGACCACGCAATACCTGCGAAGCCCGTCAACGCGAACGCCACTAGCCACGCTGTCAAGAGCGGTTGTCTCCTCATGCTTGCCCCTTACTCAGCGCGGTTGTATTCGTTTTGGGCCTGTTGCCGGGTTTTGACGGCCTTCTCCCAACCTGTCTTGTCGCCGGCCTGCCAGCTTTTGTCCTGCGAGTAGCTGCTGGGGCCGGATTCATAGGGGCGCGAGTCGGGTTTACCCTGGTATTTCCCCTGTTTGTAGGTCGTGGCCTGGCCGAGTTGCTGCGGTGATTCGCCGCACCCCGCCAAGACCATCATGCCAAGAGTCGCTCCCACCAACGGTTTCCAATGGATCATCGACGCTGCCCTCATGACTTTGGCGCTGTGGCAGCGGCAGGTGCGCCACCAGTCGGCGGTCCGTAGGCGGAGCCCCAACCGTAAGCCTCGGAACCTTTTCCACCGCGTTTGAGCACGCGCGTGCGATAGATGTCGGCAACGATGTCGCCGTCGCCGCCGAGCAAGGCCTTGGTCGAACACATCTCGGCACAGGCCGGAAGCTTGCCTTCCGCCAAACGATTGCGCCCGTATTTTTGCCATTCTTCGGCGCTGTGGTCCTTTTCCGGGCCGCCCGCACAGAAGGTGCATTTATCCATCTTGCCGCGCAGGCCGAATGCGCCCGCCTGGGGGAACTGCGGCGCGCCGAACGGGCAGGCATAGAAGCAGTAGCCGCATCCGATGCACAGGTCCTTGTCGTGCAGTACCACGCCTTCGTCGGTCTTGTAAAAGCAATCCACCGGGCACACCGCCATGCAGGGTGCGTCCGAGCAATGCATGCACGCCACCGAAATCGATTTCTCGCCCGGCACGCCATCGTTGATGGTCACCACGCGGCGGCGATTCACGCCCCACGGCACCTCGTGCTCCTGCTTGCAGGCGGTTACGCAGCCATTGCATTCGATGCAGCGCTCCGCATCACACAAAAATTTCATCCGGGCCATTTTTGTCGTCTCCTTTTTATGTGATGCGTCAGGCTACTTTTTCGATGTTGCAGATCGTCGTCTTGGTTTCCTGCATCATCGTCACGCGGTCATATCCGTAAGTGGTCGCCGTGTTGACGGCCTCGCCGCGCACGATCGGAGCCGAGCCGTCCGGATAGTATTCCTTCATGTCCTTGCCCTGCCACCACCCGGAGAAGTGGAACGGGATGAAGCAGGTGCCGGAATCGACGCGCTCGGTCACCATCGCCTTGACCTTGATCTGCGCGCCGGTGGGCGTCTTGACCCATACCATGTCGCCGTTGCGAATGTTGCGGTCGTTGGCCGACTTGGGGTTGATTTCGACAAAGTTCTCCTGCTGCAATTCGGCAAGCCACGGATTGGAACGCGTTTCCTCGCCCCCTCCCTCGTACTCGACCAGGCGGCCGGATGTCAGTACCAGAGGAAACTTCTCGTGCGCCTTGTCGGCAATCGCCTTCTGCTGCACCGACTTGAACAAGGTCGGCACGCGCCAGAGCGACTTGACGTCGTCGTGCGTCGGGTACTTGGCCACCATGTCGGCCCGGGTCGAATAGAGCGCCTCGCGATGCTGGGGAACGCCGTCGGGGAAATTCCAGACTACTGCACGCGCCTTGGCATTGCCGAACGGATGGCAGCCGTGGCCTTTCATGAAAACCCGCATCATGCCGCCGGAAAGGTCGGTCTTCCAGTTCTTGCCCTCGGCCGCAGCTTTCTCGGCATCGCTCAACTCATCCCACCAGCCTAGCTTCTTTAGCAGAACGTGATCGAGTTCGGGATAACCCGTGGTGATGTCTGCCCCCTTCGAATGCGAGCCGTCTTCAGCAAGCAAGCTCACGCCTTCACGCTCCACGCCGAAGTTCGCACGGAAATTGCCTCCTCCGTCCATGACGTGCTTGGAAGTGTCGTACAGGTTCGGGGAGCCCGGGTGCTTCATCTCCGGCGAGCCATAACAGGGCCATGGCAGGCCAAAGTACTCTCCATCGCAAGGGCCGCCTTTGGCCTTCAGGGTCTTGACGTCAAAGGTGTGCATGTTCTTCATATGCAGCTTCAGACGCTCGGGGGACTGGCCGGTGTAGCCGATCGTCCATACCCCCCGATTGATCTCGCGCAGGATGTCCTCGACCACAGGCTCTTCGTATTTGCCGCCCATGGTGGTGATCTTCTGCACGGCGATGTTCTGCTTGCCGCCGGCCTTGCCGATCAACTGATCGCCGAAGCCGAGCTTCTTGGCAAATTCATACATGATGGTGTGATCGTTGAGCGCCTCGAATACCGGATCGATCACTTTTTCACGCCACTGGAGCGAACGGTTCGACGCGGTGGCCGATCCGGAACACTCCAGCTGTGTCGCCGCAGGTAATAGGTACACCGCCTGGTTCGGCGAACGGGATTCGGATGGCATGGCGATCATGGCTGCCGTGGCGCTTGGATAGGGGTCAATCACGACCATCATCTCAAGCTTGTCCATGGCCTTTTTCATGTCAAGCCCGCGCGTCTGCGAATTGGGTGCATGGCCCCAATAGATCATCGCTTTCAAGGCTTTTTCCTGATCCAGCTTGTCGTCGGCTTCCATCACGGCGTCGACCCAGCGTGACACCGTGGTACCCGAGCGCTCCATCAGGGCCTGAGAGGCATAGCGACCCTTGATCCAGTCGTAATCCACGTTCCAGACCTTGGCGAAGTGCTTCCACGAGCCGGTCGCGAGGCCGTAATAGCCTGGCAGCGAGTCCGGGTTCGGGCCGACGTCGGTAGCACCCTGCACGTTGTCATGGCCGCGAAAGATGTTCGCGCCGCCACCTGAGACACCGATGTTGCCCAGCGCCAATTGCAGAATGCAGGAAGCACGCACCATGGCATTGCCGATGGTGTGCTGGGTCTGACCCATACACCAGACGATGGTGGCGGGTTTGGCCTTGGCCATCATTTCTGCCACTTTTTGCATCTGCGCCGGCGACACGCCGCAGGCCTCTTCGACCTTGTCCGGTGTCCACTTTTCCATCACGTCCTTCTTGACCGCTTCCATGCCATACACGCGGTCGTTGATGTACTTGGTGTCTTCCCAGCCGTTCTTGAAAATGATGTGCAGAAGGCCGAACAGGAACGGGATGTCCGTGCCGGACCGAATGCGCACAAACTCGTCCGCCTTGGCCGCGGTGCGCGTAAAGCGCGGATCGACCACGATCATCTTGGCGCCGGTTTCCTTTGCATGCAGCGCATGCATCACCGACACCGGGTGCGCTTCGGCAGCGTTCGAGCCGATATACAACATGCATTTGGTGTTCTGCATGTCGTTGTAGGAGTTGGTCATCGCCCCATAACCCCAGGTGTTCGCGACGCCTGCTACCGTTGTGGAGTGGCAGATGCGTGCCTGGTGGTCGCAGTTGTTGGTGCCAAACAGGGACACCCATTTGCGCAGCAGGTAGGCTTGTTCATTGTTGTGTTTTGAAGAGCCAACGATGAAGACGGAGTCAGGCGTATGGTCCTTGCGAATCTGCTCCAGTTTGGCGGAAATTTCTGTCAGCGCAGTATCCCAGCTGATGCGCTCGTACTTGCCCGATTTGGCATTCAGTTTCATCGGGTACTTCAGGCGATGCGAGTGCTCGGTCATGCCGTGTTCGCGAATCGACGCGCCTTTGGCACAATGCGCACCCAAATTAATTGGCGAGTCGAACACCGGCTCCTGACGCACCCAGACACCATTCTTGACCACCGCGTCAATCGCGCAGCCTACCGAGCAATGGGTGCAGACCGTGCGCTTGACCTCGATCTTGTCGGCTTTGGCGTCCTGCGCCTTTGATTCCTCGATCATCGAAAAACCCAGTGTCGAGGAAAACGCGCCGGCACCGGCGCCGAGACCGGATCGCTTCAGGAATACCCGGCGATCCATGGTGCTCTGGAGCACCCCGCCGAGCGACCGCGACAGCATGCCGCGCGAAGAAACTTCTCCCGCAGATTTACGAGTCAGCAACATGGCAATGCTCCTTTAGATCGTGGTGGTGCGGTAATAATTGCGCACGTGCTCGCTTAGCTGGTAGCCTTTTCCAGCAGGCACACCGGCTTTGGATGTTTTGACAGTCGCGTCGGGCTTGTTCACCACCACCAATGCGGCCGCGCTCGCCACTGACGCGGCGCCTGCTCCGAGCAGGAAATTCCTGCGGCCCAATTTGCTCTGCTGTGCATTCATGGAACGTCTCCTGTCGAACTGTTTTAGTTGATCGCTTCGCACATCATGCAATTATTGAGAATTGCTCTCATTAACACATTGATATGACTACTTATTCCTATGACTTTTACACTGTCCACTCGAAATATTCAACCTCAATTGCGAAATAGGCTTTCATCATGCGAGACAAGACGCGGTAATAGTCGCTGTCTTCGTTCTTGTCGATCGCGTCGGTGAATTGGCTGACCCAGGGCTTGAGGTAGCTGTTGAAAAACGATGCCTGACTGGTGACATCGCCTTCGCTGCGCTGCAGCAAAAAGCCCATCACGTCCAGAAGGCCTGCAAGATGGTCTTCGGGCTCGGTCGAGTCCGGCTTTCGTGCAAGGCCGAGTCGATCCAGTTCTTCGCGCAAATGCACAAGCGTGAGCTCCTTGTAATTCTCGGTAAGGTAGTGCGAGGCATAAATCGAGATGGGAGCCTTCCCTACGCTCACAAAAAGGCGGGTGTACTCTTCCGACGCTGTCTGCGGGTCGATTTGCGCCGATGCTTTTTGAACATCGCGCCATGCCTTGGCGAGCGGCACATCGCTCTGCGCTACCAGACCTTCGGCATTGACAATTGCAGCGAGCACCGCGGCGTCCGGCCCGGCATAAAACACCCGGGCCAGCAGTGCGTAAATGTCGGTGCGTGCGGCATCTTCAGGTGCCATCGACCGAACAAATTTCACCGGCTGTGACTGTGTCATGACGGCGTGTCCCGGCTTCCGAGAATCGACACTTCGTTCTTGTTGTCCATCATGTCGACTACCCGGCAGTCGGCGCACATCTGCAGGCGCCGCAGTGCCACGCCACCGGAGAACATTGAGTGACTGGTGAGACGTGTGGTCATGGTATCGACCATCTGTTTCGTGCCGAACGCCTTTCCGCAACGCACGCAGTGGAACGGTTGTGCCTCGTTCAACACCACATGTTTTTTGGCCGCTTCGCCAAGCAAGAGTTGTGGCACCAGCGTGATCGCGTGTTCCGGGCAGGTTTCGACGCAAAGGCCACACTGCACGCAATTGCGCTCAATAAAGCGTAATTGTGGCGTTTCCGGGTTGTCGGCCAAGGCCGAGGCCGGGCATGCGCCGACACAAGACAGGCACAAGGTGCACGCATCCTTGTTGATCTGCAACGCGCCAAAGGGAGCGCCTTTGGGAAGGGGGATCAACAGCGAGGGAACCGGCGCTTGGCGCGCCAGGTGTTCAATCGCGAACTCGAGCGTCGTGCGTTTCTCCGCGGCAACATTGAAGGTTGCAGCCTGCTTGACCGTCGTAGCTGAAGCCCACGCCCAGGCGGCTGCGCCAAGTTCGGCCGGATCGCTCGCCGACAAGGTTTGCAAATGCGCGCCGGCGTAACCGAGCCCGCGCACGATAGCCTGGCCAAACCCCATTTGTCGCGAGATTGCCTGCGCATACTCCGGCGCTTCTTCACCGGTCAGGAGCACCACGACCTGGCTAGCACCGAACGCCAGCATGGAAAGCAACAGATCGAGGCCGGTCGAGGCGACGTGATGCAGTTCAAGGGGAATCACTCTGGCCGGTAGCCCTGCGCCATGGTTCTTGCGCCCTGCCCCGACGACCCGGCCTTCACGCCCTGCTTGTTCAATCAACTTGCGCCCGGCCACATCGTGTAACAGCAGGCAGGCATCTCGGCCGCCCGATGCCTGGTAGGTTTTGAGCAGCGTCTTGACACGCGCCCCGGTGTCGGTCACCGAGGGATGCGCGTAGCCCATGGCACCGGTCGGGCACACCGTCGCGCAAGCGCCGCAGCCCATGCACAAATGGGGTTCGACCTTGACATGGTTGCCATCGGCAACAATCGCCTGGGTCGAACAGATATCGATGCACTGATTGCAGCCGGTTTTCTCGGACCGGCTGTGCGCGCAAATCTTGGCGTCGTAGCGGAAGAATTTGGGTTTCTCGAACTCGCCGACCATGCCGGCCAGTTCGGCAACCGCCAGCGCCTGCTCAAACGGATCCGCACCGGGGGACATATATCCCTGCGGTGGCTGGTGCAGTTTGATCAGCGGTTCACGCGACAGGTCCAGCACAAGGTCAAACATTTCCTTGCGAACTTCAGGTGCACGGTCAAAATTGATGGCGCGCACGTCACCGCAGGCCTTGATGCAGTCACGATGGCCGGTGCATTTTGCGAGGTCGATCTGATACGAAAAATTGATCGCGCCCTCCGGACAAGCGTCAACGCATGCGTTGCAGCGCGTACAGGCATCCAGGTCAATCGGATTGGACGCTACCCATTGGGCCTCGAAGCGTCCCAACCATCCCTTGAGGCTTTTGATCTGGCCGGTGACAATAGGGAAACGCCGTTCCGACGGCAGGACTGCTCTTGTCGCATCACCGGTCATCAATACACATACATCGAGCCGATCCGCGAGGCGCTCCGCCCATGCCAATGCAGCGGGACCATCGCCGACGATCAGCGTGGTACCGCCAGAGCGATAGCTCACGCCCGGTGTTGCATCGGACTCGGGCATCTGCGCCATGGCCAACAGTGCGGCAATTTTCGGCATGGCCGCCGGTGCTTGACTCGACCAGCCCGCCGTCTCGCGGATGTTGACGAAGCGCAGCGGCACCCCCTGCTGGGCCGATCTGTCCGCGAGTTCCGAGAACAACGGCGCTTCCTGCGTGCAAGCCACCGTGAGCGTTTCGACATTTTGCGCCGCTGCGCCCAGCGCGGCTTCAAACGCAGCCACTTCCCGGCGGCAAAGCTCTTGGTGGATTTTCAGCGGGGCATCGAGGCCCAGGGACTTTGCGAGTTCCGCACCGTCCAGGGGCATGGTGTGGTTACAGTTGCAAACGAGGCAGGTCGACACGCAGTGGGTTCACTTCACAGGTTTGGTTAATGCGGAAACATCATACGAATCGAGGGCATCGTCGGGCTTAGCGCTGGTATCCGTTGGTGCGTAGGACGCCGCAGATGCAGTAAGCACCGTCGCACCTGCATCCACCTGGGCAGGCAATGCCGCGTCGTCAATCACGGGCCCTTCTGCCAGTGAGGCCTTGGCAAAGCGTTCTTTTTCGGCGTCTTCCGCATCTTCCTTGTCGTAGTTGAACAACTTCAACATGCGCGACTGGGCCAGGCTGCGCAGCATCGCTTCCGGAATCGGATCGGCCTTGGTGTAATCGTCAATGTAGGTATCGAGGCCGTCCATCACGTTGAAGTGCGGGTCGGCAAACAGTTTCTTCATGGCCGCATTGCGCGCGGCAATCGGTACGTCCGGCTTCATGAAGCGTCCGAAATCGGACTCTGGTGTCAGATCATCGATCGCGGGCAGATCGGCAGGCGCAGACAAGGTATCCGCCGGCGGAGCAGCAGACGCAGGGGCGGCAGCGAGGTGTTTGCGCTCGACGTCGTCCGCAACTGCGGCGTCCTCGACCTCACGTTTTTCCGGCTCGGCCCTTTTGCGGCGCGACCAGCGCCCCAGGAATGACTCGTCACGGGGCTTGTTGTCGGAATGGTCCGTCTTCACGATCACAAGTTGGCTTTGTCGCGCGGCGCCAGGAAGGAAACCTTGACACGCTTTTTCTTGGGTTCCGGTTTGTAATTGTCTTCCACGTAGCCGGCCAGCCAGTGCGCCATCGAAGCGGGCATCGGCACGGCATCCACCTTTTCCTGCGCATCCATCCAGCGTGCCGCTTCGTTGTAGCTTGCCGTCACGCTGTGCGGGGTGGGCGTCTCCTCACCATCCTCCTGGCGCCACATCACGAATACCTTGGGCTCGCCCGTCGCGACGTTCAGGTAGTACCCTTCGGCTTCATCGCGAAACAACACGACCTCGAAACCGGGATGACGCCGAAACCGGCTTCCACCAACAGTTTCGACCATGTCCCCTTGGGCATTCTCAAGCTCCACCCCGGCGGCGCACCAGGCGTGCGTCACCCAGCGGCTGGCGATTTCTCGGCACTCCATGATTACGGCTATCGGGATGGCTGGGTGTGTCATGCGAATGGAACAAGGGGTTGCGAGCGAAAGGAGGGGCACCTTTACCGGCTTCCGACACCACCGACCGCGTAAAGGTTTAAGCCTTTGTTATTATCGCAAGCAATTCAACCCGACGCATCGATGCCCCCGTGACTGGCAAGGTTATCCCGATTCGAGACCAGCGCACCCAGCACCGTGTCCCGGTGGTGCCTATGGTCGTTGGCGCCACGCCCGGTCTGCTTGCGGACACCCGCGGCCGCCATTTGCATGACCTGCGCATTTCAGTGACCGATCGGTGCAATTTCCGTTGCACTTACTGCATGCCGAAAAGCTTGTTCGACAAGGACTACAAGTATCTTGCGCACGACGAGCTATTGTCATTCGAGGAAATTACCCGCACCGCGCGCCTGTTCGCCTTGCACGGCGTGGAGAAAATCCGACTGACCGGCGGGGAGCCCCTGCTGCGCAAGAATGTCGAAGCCCTGATCGAAATGCTGGCGGCCCTCAAGACGACTGACGGCCGATCAATGGACCTGACGCTGACCACCAACGGATCGCTGCTGCCCAAAAAAGCCCGGACACTGAGGGCCGCCGGGTTGCAACGCATCACGGTGTCGCTGGACTCTCTCGACGACAACGTGTTTCGTGCCATGAACGACGTGGATTTTCCGGTCACGGACGTGCTGCGCGGAATCGATGCGGCGAGCGACGCCGGCTTTTTTCCCGTCAAAATCAACATGGTCGTCAAGAAAGGCGTCAACGACCGGGACATCGTGGCAATGGCGCGGCACTTCAAGGGCAGCGGCCACATCGTGCGTTTCATCGAGTTCATGGACGTGGGATCGAGCAACGGCTGGCGCATGGACGATGTGGTGCCGTCTGCCGAGGTGGTACGCGCCATCAGTGCCGTCATGCCCCTGGTCGAAGCCGAAGCCAATTACAGCGGGGAAGTTGCCGAGCGTTGGGCTTATCGCGACGGCAGCGGCGAGATCGGCGTCATTTCCAGCGTCACACAGGCATTTTGCGCCAGCTGCACCCGCGCTCGCCTCTCCACCGAAGGGAATCTATACACCTGCCTGTTTGCGCAGTCAGGACATGACTTGCGTGCGTTGATTCGCTCCGGCAGAACCGACGCGGAAATTGCCGCAGCCATCGGACTGATCTGGGAGCAGCGCGGCGATCGCTACTCGGAAATTCGCTCCGACGCCACGGCGCAAGACCCCAAGATTGAAATGTCCTACATCGGCGGCTGAATGGCGATTCAACTCACTCACGCGGCGCGCCCGGCGACTTACGAAGTCAATGCCATCAACGAGAAAGGTGAACAAGTGCCGACGCCGGTTGCGGGCGAGCATCCTCTCACCCTGTATCTCGATAAACGTGAAGTAGTAACGCTCATGACGCTGGGTGGCGCGCCCGAAGCCCTGGCCATCGGCTACCTGCGCAATCAGCGCATCATCCCTTCCCTCGATGACATTGAAGCAGTGCAGGTTGATTGGGAGACCGATTGCGTCGTCGTCACCACAACCGGGCGGGATTTCTGGGAGCGCACTGACCTCGAAGCGCGCATGGGCAAGCGCACCGTCACAACCGGATGCGGCCAGGGAACGGTGTTTGGCGACCTGATGGAAGACATCGATTCAATCTCGCTGCCGCCTACCGTCCGCCTCACACAGGAAACCCTGTATGCCGTGATGGACCGGGTCCGAAAGTACGAGTCAATTTACAAGCAGGCCGGCGCAGTGCACGGGTGCGCGTTGTGCTCGAACACCGGCTACCACGCAACCGCGGGGCGCGGCGACATCCTGATGTTTGTCGAGGACGTGGGCCGGCACAACGCGGTCGACGCGATTGCCGGGCAGATGTGGCTCGACGGCCAATTCGGGCACGACAAGATTTTCTACACGACGGGCCGGCTGACCTCGGAGATGGTGATCAAATGCGCACAAATGGGCATTCCGTTCCTGATGTCACGGTCGGGCCTGACGCACATGGGCCATGAAATCGCCCGGCGCGTTGGCATCACCATGATCGGTCGATGCCAGGGAAAACACTATCTGTTGTTCACCGGCGAAGAGCGCTTCGTCGCGCCTGCTGCAACATTGCTCGCATGACACCGGCCGAACGCGA
>CANJDH010000127.1 GCA_947473125.1 Burkholderiales bacterium | reverse complement strand
CGGTGAGTTCGCCGCTACGCCCAAGCTGCGAATCTGCATCGGTTTTTCGGGCGGACTCGATTCGACGGTGCTTTTGCAGGTGCTGGCCGAAGCGCGTCAGTCCACAGTCTTCTCTCTTTCGGCGCTGCATGTGCACCACGGCCTGAGCCCGAACGCCGATATCTGGGCGCGGAACTGCCGTGCCGCGTGCCACCGGCTCAACATTCCGTTTCGCCTGCGGCGCGTCGCCGTGGTGCGTGCAGCGCGAACCAGTCTTGAAGAAGAGGCGCGCCGGGCGCGGTATGCCGCGATGGCCAACACGCGCGCCGATGTGATTGCGTTAGCCCACCATGCTGATGATCAAGCCGAAACAGTGCTGCTGCAGCTGTTGCGTGGCGCCGGCCCCAAAGGACTGGCGGGCATGGCGTCCGTCAAACCGCTTGGTTTCGGCAGCGAGCAGCGCCCGCTGGTCTGGCGCCCGCTGCTCGCTTACACGCGCGCCGAGTTGCTGTGCTATGCCGTTGACCAGGGGCTGAGCTGGATCGATGACGAGAGTAACCTTGATATCCGGTTCAAACGCAACTTCGTTCGTGCGGAAGTCATGCCGGTGCTTGCGCGCGGATTTCCATCGCCCGTGGCAACGCTTGCGCGTGCTGCGCGGCATCTGGCCGAGTCCGCCGAATTGGCCGACATGCTCGCCGACATGGACCTTGCGCGCGCGCACCTGCCGTCTGGGCTTGATGTAGACGCTCTCAAGATGCTGCCTGATATACGGCTCAAGAATGTCCTGCGGCGCTGGCTCGACGTCCATCAGCTGCGCCAGCCCTCGGAAGCGAGGTTGTCCGCATTGCTCCGAGCGTTGCGCCAAAGCAGCAATGACACCCGGCTGACATGGGAACACGATGGCCGCACGGTTCGCCGCTGCAAAGGATTGTTGCGTTGCACCTGAGGTCGTTTTGCGGATGCGCGAAGTGACGCAACCCTCGGAATTTGTTATAATTTCAGGTTAAGTTTCTAGTCACAAAACCTTAATTTATTTGGAGTTTTTCAATTATGGCCATCGAGCGCACCCTCTCGATCATCAAGCCCGACGCAGTCGCCAAGAATGTCATCGGCAAAATCTACCAGCGCTTTGAAGATGCGGGGCTTAAAGTCATCGCCGCGCGCATGATTCACTTGTCGCAGGGCGATGCCGAAGGCTTCTATGCAGTCCACAAGGAACGCCCCTTTTTCAAGGATCTGGTGGCTTTCATGATTTCGGGCCCGGTGATGGTGCAAGCGCTTGAAGGTGAAGGCGCCATCCTGAAAAATCGCGACCTGATGGGCGCGACCGACCCGAAAAAAGCCGCGGCGGGAACCATTCGCGCAGACTTTGCCGACAGTATCGATGCCAACGCCGTACATGGTTCCGACGCAGCGGACACCGCCAAGACTGAAATTGCCTATTTTTTCCCGACGCTCGACGTGTATTCGCGCTGACATCTGACTGCCGCAATTGCGCTGATGACAACCAACCTGCTTGATTTCGATTCGGAAGGCCTTGCTGCGTGGTTTGGCGTGCATGGCGAAAAGCCGTTTCGCGCCAAGCAGGTCATGCACTGGATGCACCAGCGCTTCGTTTCCGATTTTTCGGATATGACCGACATCGCCAAGTCGTTGCGGGAAAAACTGGTTAACGAGGCGCACATAGCGGCACCGGCGATCGTCTCGGACAGTCTGGCCCATGACGGAACGCGCAAGTGGCTGCTCAACGTGGGGCAGGGCAACGCAATCGAAGCCGTGTTCATCCCCGAAGATGACCGTGGAACCTTGTGTGTATCCACCCAGGCCGGATGCGCGGTCGATTGCGCATTTTGCTCTACGGGTAAGCAGGGCTTCTCGCGCAACTTGTCGACTGCGGAGATCATCGGGCAGCTGTGGTTGGCGAATCGCTTGTTGGGGGGGGGAAAGGGAGACGCTCAGCGGCAGAGCCGTCCGATCACCAACGTTGTCATGATGGGCATGGGGGAACCCTTGCTCAATTTCGACAACACCGTGGCGGCGCTGAAGCTCATGCTTGATGACCATGCCTATGGTTTGTCGCGCAGGCGCGTGACGCTTTCGACTTCGGGCGTGGTGCCCATGATGGATCGCCTGCGCGACGCCTGCCCGGTGGCACTTGCCGTGTCGCTCCACGCCCCGGATGATGCGTTACGCGATACCCTGGTCCCGCTGAATCGCAAATACCCGTTGCGCGAACTCATGACGGCGTGCGTACGTTATCTTGAAAAAGCGCCGCGCGATTTCGTCACGTTCGAATACATCATGCTCGATGGGGTGAACGATACACCGGCCCAGGCGCGCGAACTGATTGCATTGACCCGCGACGTGCCTTGCAAATTCAACCTGATTCCGTTTAATCCGTTCTCGGTGGGTGGTTCGCTGATTGCATTCAGGCGCTCGCGGCCCGAACGGATCCGCAGCTTTGCCGAGATCTTGATGAACGCAGGGATTGTCACCACCGTTCGGAAAACCCGCGGCGACGACATCGCCGCAGCGTGTGGCCAGTTGGCCGGCGAGGTGCAAGATCGCACGCAGCGGGTGGTGAGATTGCAACGTGGCGCCGCGGGGTCGGTGCCGCTGAAGGACCGCTTGCCCCATCCGATTTGACAGTTCCGTCAAGGCTTAACAATTGAGGAATTCTCGCATGCGACAAACCAAAGTCATTTTTGAGCGCGCAAGGCGTCGCTTGGCTTTGGGTCTGTGTGTCCTGGCGCTGGCCGGGTGCGCGGCCCAGGATGGAAGCAATTCCTCGAGCAATCGTCAGCAGGGAGAGCAGGTCCCGTCACGCGGAAGCGATCAGGTTGGTGACCGCATGGAGAGCGCCCGCCTGCGCACCGAGCTGGCATTCAATTATTTTTTGCGTGGACAGATGGCGGTTGCCCTCGAGGAAGTGCGCAGTGCCCTGGAATCGAACCGGAACTACGCTCCTGCGTATAACATACTCGGCCTGATCAGCATGGACCTGGGGGAGAATGCCAAGGCCGACGATGCATTCAAGCGCGCGCTTGCGCTGGTCCCAGGAGATTCGGATACGCTGAACAACTACGGCTGGTTTTTGTGCCAGACGAAACGTGAACGTGAGTCCATATCCTATTTTCTGCAGGCGCTCAAGGACCCCTTGTATCCGACCCCATACAAACCCTACCTCAATGCCGGCATCTGTGCGCAGCGTTCCGGAGACGACGCCGCTGCCGAAAGTTACTTTCGCCGTGCCTTTGATCTGGATCCGAACAATGGCGGTACCATGTTGCGCTTGGGAGAGTTTTACCTCAAGAAGCCCGATCTGGAAAAAGCGCGCTTTTACGCCGACCGGATCAACAAGAATTTTGACGCCACTGCCGAGTCGCTTTGGCTTGCACTTCGCGTTGAACGCAAGAGCGGAGACCGTGCTTCGGAAGCAAGCTACGCGGCCCAATTGCGCCGCCGCTTTCCGAATTCGGCCGAATACCTCAAATTGCAGCAAGGACAATTTGAATGAGCGAGCCGCTGGAGCACGGCCCCGACACCGGGACTGGTGCTGAGCCTGTCGTCGCTGATCATGATCTGTCGTGTGGAGAGCGGCTCAAGGCGGCCCGAGAGCGCCTAGGCCTGTCCCACGGTGACGTTGCGCAGCGCCTGAAATATGCCGCCCGGCAAGTCCAGGCGCTGGAGCAAGGCAACTTCGATATCTTGCCCGGCCTGACTTTTCAGCGCGGATTCGTCAGAGGTTACGCAAAGCTGGTTGGCCTGGATCCGAATGAACTGGTGTCCCGCCTCGAATATGAAGTGGGCCGTGACAGCGGCCCGACTACCACGCAACTTCAGCAAATTGTCTATACCCCGGCGCTGTTGCCCGCCCGTACCGAGGGCGCCTCCGTGTGGCCATGGATTTTTGGCATGATGCTCGCTGTAGTCGGCATCGGCGGGTACACGCTGTATGAATGGGAATCGCCACCGCGCACCAACAAGGCCGTAGAAACCCTCATGCCGCCGCCGGCACCTCCGATGCAACCCCAAGCCAGCCTGCCAGCGGCGTCGGAGGTTACGGTCGAGAGGCCGCTACCGCTGCCGCAACCGTCGCTGGAAATCGGCGCATCCGCCACGGGAAGTGCGATGGGTGGGGGGGCAATTGCACCGAATATCGGCGGGGTCGCACCCGGTGCGGGCAAGATCCAACTGTCGTTTTCGGCAGAGTCCTGGGTCGAAGTACGACAGGCGAACGGCAGTGTCGCCTTTTCGGGCATGAACAGCGCAGGGACCGAACAGTGGGTCGACGGGCAACCGCCGTTCGATCTGGTGATTGGTAACGCCCTGGCCGTGAAACTCCTGTATCGCGGTGCTGAGGTCAACCTTGAACCGTACACCAAGGTGACGGTGACGCGGCTGCAACTGAAATGACTATCCTGAACAGGCGAACCACCCGGCGGGTGGAAGTGCGTCATGCGGGCAAGGCGATCGCGATCGGCGGCGGCGCCCCGGTCGTGGTGCAATCGATGACCAATACCGACACGGCTGACGCGATTGGCACGGCGATCCAGGTCAAAACACTTGCCGCCGCGGGATCGGAAATGGTACGCATCACCGTCGATACCGCGGAAGCCGCTGCCGCGGTGCCTGCGATCCGCGAGCAACTCGACAAAATGGGGGTGGATGTTCCGCTGGTCGGCGATTTTCACTTCAACGGGCACAAGCTGCTCGCCCAGTTTCCCGCCTGTGCCGAGGCTTTGTCGAAGTACCGCATCAATCCGGGCAATGTCGGCAAGGGAGCAAAAGGGGAAGACAACTTCGCGAAGATGGTGGAGATCGCCTGCAGGCACGGCAAGTCGATTCGAATCGGTGTCAACTGGGGCAGCCTGGACCAAGCATTGGCGACTCACATGATGGATGAAAACGCGGCACTTGCGCAGCCCCGGGATGCGGACGCTGTGCTGCGAGAGGCCTTGATTACGTCCGCAATCTCCAGCGCCAAACAGGCTGAAAACCTCGGCTTGGCCGGCGACAAGATCATCCTGTCATGCAAGGTCAGCGGCGTCCAGGACCTGATTGCCGTCTATCGCGAATTGGCACTGCGCAGCGACTATCCGCTCCATCTGGGGCTCACTGAAGCAGGCCTGGGTTCCAAAGGAATTGTCGCTTCGACCGCAGCCATGGCCATCCTGTTGCAGGAAGGCATTGGCGACACCATACGCGTTTCGTTGACCCCGGAACCCGGTGGCGACCGAAGCAGGGAAGTGTTGGTAGCGCAGGAAATGCTGCAGACGATGGGGATTCGTTCATTTTCGCCTTTGGTGATCGCCTGCCCCGGTTGCGGGCGCACCACGAGCACGGTATTTCAGGAGTTGGCCGCAAGCATTCAGGCCTTTTTGCGCAATCAGATGCCGGTCTGGAAAGAGCGCTATCCTGGCGCAGAGGAGATGCACGTGGCGGTGATGGGCTGCGTGGTCAATGGCCCCGGAGAATCCAAGCACGCCAATATCGGAATCAGCCTTCCCGGTACGGGCGAATCTCCGGTAGCACCGGTCTATGTCGATGGTGCGAAGACGGTCACGCTGAAGGGAGAACATATCTCGGAGCAGTTTCAAGCTATCGTCGCCGACTATGTACGACGTAAGTATGCAGCTGTGGAGGATGCGGCTTGAGCGGCGCAAAAATGTCCAAATTGCAGGCCGTCAAGGGCATGAATGACCTGTTGCCGGAAGAGGCAGCCCGCTGGCAGGCACTCGAGCGCAAGTTGGCGGCTTGGTTTGCGACCTATGGCTATCGCAACATGCGCACGCCGGTACTTGAGCAGACCGCACTGTTCCAGCGCGGCATCGGTGAGGCGACCGATATCGTCGAAAAGGAAATGTTCAGTTTTACCGATCGCCTCAATGGCGACGAATTGACCATGCGTCCTGAATTTACTGCAGGCCTCGTCAGAGCCGCCGTTGAGCACAATTTGCTCTATAACGGCCCGCGCAGGATTTTTTCGTTGGGTCCTGTGTTCCGTCATGAACGTCCGCAACGCGGCCGCTACCGACAGTTCCACCAGATTGATGTCGAAGCGATGGGATTTCCCGGGCCGGACATTGATGCCGAACTGATCACGATGCTGGACAGGCTGTGGCGAGAATTGGGCCTGTCGCACATGCGTCTTGAAATCAATTCGCTGGGCAATGCCGACGAACGTCGCGCGCATCGTGAAGCGCTGATCGGATATTTTGAAGCACATCAAAGCGACCTTGACGAAGACGCGCGACGCCGCCTGCACGCCAATCCGCTGCGCATCCTCGACACCAAAAATCCAGCCATGCAGGACCTGGCCGACCGGGCACCGAAATTAAGCGATCACCTCGGCGCAGATTCGATTGCGCATTTTCGGGAGTTGAAGGCATACCTTGACAATGCCGGTATCGCCTACACCGTGAATCCGCGCATGGTCCGCGGGCTGGACTATTACAATTTGACGGTTTTCGAATGGATCACCGACCAGCTGGGCGCGCAGGGTACTGTCTGTGGAGGCGGTCGGTACGATGGCATGATCGAGTTGTTCGGTGGAAAGCCGGCACCGGCAGTCGGGTTCGCGATTGGCGTGGAGCGCTTGCTGGACCTGGTCAAGCAGGGCGGCCTCCTGGAATCTGCAGAAGGCTGCGACGTCTACGTGATGCATCAGGACGAGATGGATGGCTCCGGTGGCGCTGCGCCGAAACAGGCGGCACATTTGGCCTTCCGAGTCGCCGAAGATCTGCGTGACGCCGGCCTCGAAGTCGTGCTCCACTGCGGCGGCGGATCGTTCAAGTCGCAGATGAAGAAGGCGGATGCCAGTGGCGCCGAATTCGCCGTGATTGTTGGTGCCGACGAGGTTGCGGCGGCCCAGGCGACAGTCAAGAAACTACGCGGAGATCCTCTCCAGGAGCGGATCTCCATAATCTCTTTGAAACAGTATCTGGTCGACAAACTTGCAATGGAACAGGACACTTAAATGGCTGCACTCGATCTTCAGGAGCAGGAACAACTCGCGGAATTCAAAGCATGGTGGGAAAAACGCGGCAACCTGGTGCTTTCCACTTTGATTATCGTGTTCCTCGCCATCGCGGCGTACAACGGCTGGCGCTACTATCAGCGTTCCCAGTCTCTTGCGGCAGGAGGGGTGTTTGAGCAGTTGCAGGCGGCGACTGCTGCAGGCGACAAAGCCAAGACGCGTGAGATCAGTGGTTCGCTTCTGGAAAACTACCCGGGCTCTTCCTATGCGCCGCTCGGTGCCTTGTTGGCGGCCAAGACTCTGGTTGGTGCGGGCGAGGCTCAGGCGGCAAAGGCACAGTTGCAATGGGTGATCGACAAAGGCCGGGATGACGAACTTAAGCACGTGGCGCGTGTCCGGCTCGCGGGATTGCTGCTCGACGAGAAGTTGTACGACGAAGGGCTCAAGCTGCTCGAGGCGACTCGCCCACCGCATTTCGAGGCGCTTTACGCGGACCGGCGTGGCGATCTATTGCTCGCGCAGGGGAAAACACCAGAGGCACGGACTGCCTGGCAGGATGCGCTTGGCAAAGCCGAGGCGAAGACAGCGATGCGCAGCAGTTTGGAGTTGAAGCTTGAACTGGCTGGCGCCGCAACTCCAGCCGCTGCCGGAAAGTGACTTCCAACATGCCATTTTGCCGAGGCTGCCGCCTGGTTGCTTTGGCATGCGTAGCGGCCCTTGCTGCCAGTGGTTGCAGCGGTCTCGGCGACAAACTCAATCCGTTCAACTGGTTTGGTTCGTCCAGCGGCAACAAGCCGGCCGAGCTGCGCGAAATCAAGGCCTCACTTGCGTTGAACGCCAGTTGGCGTGCCAACATTGCCGCGTCTGGTCAGTTTGCTTTTGTCCCCGCAGTAACGACCGAGACGCTGTATGCCGCCGGCGCAAACGGCACGCTCGCAGCGTTCGACATGGCAAACGGCACGCAAAAATGGCGAATCCAGGCGGACAAAGAAGGGCTTTCGGCTGGCGTGGGCGTCTTTGACGACACGATTGTGGTCGCGACCATCAAGGGTGACGTTCTCGCCTTTGATGCCAAAGGGGTTGCCAAATGGAAAGCCCAAGTGTCGAGCGAAGTGCTGGCGCCACCGTTGGTGACGCCAGCGGCAGTGCTTGTGCGAAGTAACGACAATCGTATTTTCGCTTTTGCTCCCGCAGACGGCAAGAGGCTCTGGGTCTATGAACGCACTGCGCCGGCCCTTGTTCTGCGCAGCTTCGGCGGACTGTCTGCCTCAAGCGAGGCAGTATATGCAGGCTTTCCCGGGGGAAAACTGGTGTCGCTTGACAGCATCAACGGCACATTGCGTTGGGAAGGCACGGTTGCACTGCCCAAGGGAGCCACTGAGCTTGAGCGCATTGCAGACGTCACCAGCAGCCCGGTCATCAGTTCGCGCGACGTCTGCGCAGTAGCGTACCAAGGGCGCGCCGCCTGTTTTGACATCAATAACGGGCAGCAGCTCTGGACCCGCGATATTTCCAGCTTCATGGGCCTCACCTACGATGCGCGCTATGTATTTGTTTCCGACGAGAGATCTGCGCTCGTGGCGCTCGCGCGCGGCACCGGGTCAAGCTTGTGGAAACAGGATGCCCTCGCGTACCGCACCCTGAGCGCCCCGTTGTCTTTGAGCCGGGCGGTGATCGCTGGTGATTACCAAGGTGTTGTCCATGCGTTTTCGAGGGAAGATGGGACCTTGATTGGCCGCACGCAAACCGACGGCAGCGCCATCACTGCGCCACCGGTGCCGTTTGCCGGCACCGGACGTGACATGTTTTTTGTCCAGACCCGAAGCGGCGGACTGTTTGCATTTTCGCTCTAGTCACCAACCGCCTTCAACGAGGTTTCAGGCCCGCACCCAGGTTTTCCAAGCTTGCCAGAGCTTCCGAATCGGCGTGAGACTGGTGCGCTGATGCAATACCCGGAATCCGTCAGCACGAATTTCCTCAAGTAAGGCACGATACAGTGCTGCGATGATCAAACTGGGGCGCTGTGCCTTGCGGTCTGCCTCGGGTAATACCGCAAGCGCAGTCTCGAAATGCCCGAGCGAGCGCTCGTATTGAAATTGCATGAGGCGTGCAAATCCGTCCGAGTATCGGGCATTGAGAATATCCGCAATAGGAACGCCAAACCTCTGCAATTCATCGACCGGCAGATAGACGCGGCCGCGACGTGCGTCCTCGCCAACGCAACGAATGATCCGGGCAAGCTCGCAAGCCAGTCCCAAGTTGCTGGCATAGGCATGCGAAGCAGGCTGCGAGGCAGGCTGCGAGGCGCCGAGGATGCCCGCCGCACCAAGTTGAACCGCGCCTCCAACCAGCGTGCAGTAGCGCTTCAAGCCCGCGAAATCGTGATAGCGGCTTTGAAGCAGGTCCATTTCACGGCCATCGATCATTTCATCGAGCCGTTCCTGAGCAATAGCGTGGTTCGGCATTGCCTGCGCCAACGCCCGTGTAACCAAGTGCTGCGCATTGCCTTTGTACAGTTCGGCAACTTCATGTCGCCACCACGCGAGCTTGATACGCGCCGCGTTCTGATCAGTCGTTTGATCCACCACATCGGCCAGCTCCTGGCGAAAGGCGTAGAGCGCGTACATGGCGCAGCGCTTTGCAGGCGCCAGGAACAGAAGGCTGTAATACAAGGAAGAGCCTGGGCGCAAGGCTTTCTGCTGGCAATAGTCGTCCGGCGTCATGCTGTCGATTCTAACGGCGATTATCGGTACTGGTGTAATCCCATCCCTCGATACACCCTTCAACAGCCGATGCCAGAGGATCGAGCGAACAGGTGCCGCACCGCACGGAGCAAAGTATTGCCAGCGACATCAGTTTGCAGGCGCTATTTCAAGTAAAATCCATCGGTTTTGCATTCGGCTACGGGCATGTTGAAGCGAAGGTGGCGGAACTGGTAGACGCACTGGATTTAGGTTCCAGCGCCTTACGGCGTGAGGGTTCGAGTCCCTCCTTTCGCACCACGCATTCCCGGTAATTTTTGGCCATTCCATCCATTCATTTTTACTGTTTTCAGCGCGTCCAACACCACTATGGCAGTCACCATCGAAACCATCAGCACGCTCGAGCGTCGCTTCAACCTTGTTATTCCGTCGGCCCAGATCGAGAAGGAGGTTTCTTCCCGCTTGCTGCAGCTGACAAGAACCGTGCGCATGCAGGGTTTTAGGCCCGGTAAAGTGCCACTTCGAATGATTGCATCGACCTACGGGCCCCAGGTCCGTTCGGAAGTGCTCGGCGATGCCATCCAGAAAAACTTTTCCGACACCGTTTCTGAGCAGAAAATTCGCGTGGCAGGATATCCACGCATCGAGGCCAAACCGGATTCAGGCAAAACAGAAGGCGCCGCCAACGATGCGTCCTTCGAGTTCGTAGCGACGTTTGAAGTCTACCCGGAGTTTTCCGTAGGCGACCTGTCGGTACTGAAGGTCGAGCGCGCTTCCGCGGCAGTCTCCGATGCCGACGTCGACAAGACGATCGAAACATTGCAGCGCCAGCGCGTCAAGTACGACGCTGTAGAGCGCAAGAGTAGCAAGGATGATCGCGTGACGGTCGACTTCGTCGGCAAGATCGATGGCGTGGCTTTTGATGGTGGCTCGGCCCAGGATTTTGCGTTTGTACTTGGCGAGAGGCAGATGTTGCCGGAGTTTGACGTTAACGCGACCGGGCTTTCGGTGGGTGAGCACAAGGTGTTCAATCTCACTTTTCCCGACGATTACCAGGGGAAGGATGTCGCCGGCAAAACTGCAGAGTTCACCGTCACGATGAAGAAGACAGAGGGCCCGCTATTGCCCTCCCTTGACGCCGAATTTGCCAAATCGCTCGGGATCGCCGATGGTGACCTAGCCAAGATGAAAGCAGATGTACGATTGAATCTTGAGCGCGAGGTGAAGAAGCGCCTGCAGAACCACGTCAAGAACAGCGTGATGCAGGCCCTGTACGAGTCGGTAAAAATGGAGGCCCCCAAGGCCTTGATTGAAATGGACGTGCAGCGCCTTGTGGAGCAGGCCAAGTCTGACCTGGCACAGCGCGGCATCAAACAGGATATGCCATTGCCGCCGGATTTATTTCAGGAGCAGGCCAAGCGCCGCGTGTCGCTGGGGTTGATTTTGAACGAATTGGTCAAATCTAACGGGTTGGAAGCCAAGGCCGAACAGGTGCGCGCGATCGTTGACGAGTACGCACAGAGCTATGAGGATCCAACCGAGGTGGTTCGCTGGTATTACAGCGACAAGCAGCGCCTTGGAGATGTCGAAGCCATAGCACTTGAAGAAAACGTGGTCCAGTTCGTTCTCTCGAAAGCGAAAGTCGAGGAAAAGGCTGTTCCTTTTGACGAATTGATGGGGCGCGCCTAGTTGCTGCCCTCGCCAGGCGCAGATTGGAAAATTTGACATGTATCCGACACATTTCAATCGTTTTAACGAGTTTGTCCACGATTCCGCGATGCCTGCAGTGCAGAATCTCGGCTTGATCCCGATGGTGATTGAGCAAAGCGGGCGCGGGGAGCGTGCCTACGATATTTATTCACGCCTTCTCAAGGAGCGCGTCATTTTCCTGGTGGGCCCCGTTGAAGACATCGGCGCCAACCTGATCATTGCCCAGTTGCTGTTCCTCGAATCGGAGAATCCCGAAAAAGATATTTCGATATATATCAACTCCCCCGGGGGTTCGGTCACGGCTGGCATGGGGATCTACGACACCATGCAGTTCATCAAGCCCGACGTCTCCACCCTTTGCGTTGGCCAAGCCGCCAGCATGGGTGCCTTTTTACTGGCAGCAGGCGCCAAGGAAAAGCGTTTTTGCTTGCCCAACTCGCGCGTCATGATCCATCAGCCGTCCGCGGGTTTTTCGGGGCAGGCATCGGATATTGCCATTCACGCCAGAGAGGTCATGGGGCTCAAAAAGAAACTCAATGAACTCATGGCATT
>CANJDH010000126.1 GCA_947473125.1 Burkholderiales bacterium | reverse complement strand
GCACTGGCGCGGCAGCGTGCCGTTCGCCGAGACCATCGCGGCTATTGAAGCCCTGCAAGCCGCCGGCAAGATCCGCCACTTCGGTGTCAGCAACCTCGGCCTCGCCGACATGCACGAATGGGTTACGGCCAAGGGTGGCGCGGCGCTGGCGGCCAACCAGCTGCTCTACAACCTGACGCGCCGCGGCATCGAATGGGACCTGTTGCCCTGGCTGCGCGAGCGGCGCATACCGGTGATGGCGTACTCGCCGATCGAGCAGGCGCGCCTGCTCCGCGACCCCCGACTCACCGGCTTCGCACAACGCCACGGCATGACGCCGGCGCAGGCGGCGCTGGCCTGGCTGCTCGGGCGCGACGACGTGATCGTGATCCCCAAGGCGAGCCACCCCGACCGGGTGCGCGAAAATGCCGCTGCGCGCGACATCACCCTCGACGCGGCGCAACGCGCCAAACTCGACCGCCTGTTCGCGCCGCCGACCAGGCCGACGCCACTGGAAATGCTGTAACCCCGGAGGATTCGATGCTGCTCAAAGGTTCATGCCACTGCCAGGCCGTCAAATTCAGCGTGGCATCGCACACGCCGCAACCCTACATGCACTGCTACTGCTCGATCTGCCGCAAGACCGGCGGTGGCGGCGGCTACGCAATCAACATCATGGGAGAGGCGGCAACCCTCAAGATCACCGGGCGCAGGGCACTCTCGGTATACCGCGCCAAGGTGGACGGCAAACGCAGTCCGGGCCAGCGCCATTTCTGCAGCAAGTGCGGCAGCGCCCTGTGGGTCGCCGACCCGCGCTGGCCCGATTGGGTCTATCCTTTCGCGTCCGCCATCGACACGCCATTGCCCAAGCCGCGCCAGGTGCAGCACATCATGCTCGACTCGGCCGCGCCCTGGGTCGATGTGCCCAAAGGCAAGCGCGATCCGCATTTTGCCGTGTACCCTGAAGAAGCCATCATCGAATGGCATACCAAGCGCCGGTTGTTGGTGAAATAGCCGCTTGTTGGTGAAATAGTCTGGTGCCCTAGACTCGTGACGCAGGCTGGCGCCATGAAACCAAGACCCAAGGAGACCCCATGAACAAACTTCTGCAAGCACTTCTGGCCACTATCGTGCTGGCCTGCACCGGCACCCCCGCGCAGGCCCAGCCCTACCCGAACAAGCCGATCCGCATGATCGTGCCCTTCCCCGCCGGCGGCGCGGCCGACCTGTCGGCGCGCATCGTGGTGCAGGCGCTCGCCGCCGGGCTCGGCCAGCAGATCATCATCGACAACCGCGGCGGCGCCGATGGCGCGATTGCCGGCGAAGCGGTGATGCGCTCCAACCCGGACGGCTACACCCTGCTGTTCGCCACCACCACCGGCCTCAACGCCGCGCCGACGCTGCGCAAGCAGCCGCCATATGACCCGATCACCGCGTTCACGCCGGTCGCTCAGGTCGGCAAGTTCGGCTTCTTCCTGTTCGTGCACGAGAGCCTGCCGGCGAAAAGCGTCGCCGAGTTCCTCGCCTACGTGCGTGCCAACCCGGGCAAGGTGAACTACGGCACCGGCAACGGCACCAGCATCCTCACCACCGCACAGCTGGCTGCAGTGGAAAAGCTCGACATGGCGCACATCCCCTACAAGGGCGACGCGCCGGCCACCGCCGACCTGATCGCCGGGCGCGTGCAGGTGATGATCGGCACCCCGGGCAGCGCGATGCAGCAGGTCGCCACCGGGCGCCTGCGCGTGCTCGCAACACTGCTGCCCTCGCGCAGCCCGCTGGCCCCCGACACGCCGACCGCAGCGGAGGCCGGCCTGCGCGGCCTGACCATCTCGCCCTGGGCCGGCCTGTTCGGCCCAGCCGGCTTGCCCAGGGAAGTGGTGGACCGGGTCGCACGCGAAATGAAAGCCGTAGCAGCGCGCAAGGACGTGCGCGAAAGCCTCGACCGCATCGCCTTCGAGCTGCAATCGTCCACGCCGGAAGAACTCGCAGCAATGTTGAAAGACCAGCTCGACATCTGGAAGAAGACGGTCCAGGAAGTCGGCATGGAGCGCAACTGAGAAGGCAGTCCAAAACACAAGACAGTCCAAGGCGGGGGCCGGCCGAACTCGGGGGGCTAGTCGCCGCCCGGCCAACCTTGCCGCCGCCATGGTTTTTGGCCCCTCCTCGGGCGATTGCCGACACCTGGCTGACGTTACTCTGGCATTGACAAGCACTGACACCGCACCAAGCACTGACACCGCACAAACGCGTCGTGGCGCACCACGCCTGGGGCGCGGCCGCATTTCGCGCCGCGCCGACCATCCTCGCGCGCCGTGCGCACTACACCCGACATGGCTACTCCCGAAGAACTGGCGCCGCTGCGCGGCAAGAAGGTGGTTCTCGCGGACCACTACCCCCATTCGCGCGGCGCGCTGCGCGAGATGGTGTCGCTGCTCGGCGCCACCACCATCATCAATGCCACCAACGCCAGCGACGTGGTGCGGCAGGCCAAGGCGCGCTCGATCGACCTGATCCTGTGCGACTACCAGCTCGACGGCGTGCGCGACGGCCAGCAGCTGCTCGAGGAGTTGCGCAACACCAAGCAGATTCCGCTGGCCACCATGTTCATGATGATCACCGGCGAGCGCAGCTACCAGAAGGTGGTGGCGGTGGCCGAGTTTGCCCCCGACGACTACCTGCTCAAGCCATTCACTGCCGGCCAGTTGCAAGAGCGCATCGCCGCCGTCGCCCTCAAGAAGCTGGCGTTTGCCCGCGCCTACACGCTCATGGAAAGCGGCAAGCTCGATGATGCACTCGCCGAATGCGCCAGGATCCGCTACGTCCAGCCGCAATACGCGCCCGATGCCCTGCGGCTGATGATCGAGACCCTGCTGACCCTGAAGCGCCATGAAGAAGCCGAGACGCTGCTGCAGGAAGTGGTGGCGCAAAAGCTCGTGCCCTGGGCGGCCATGGGCCTGGCGCGCATCCAGCACGCCGAAGGCCTGCTGGTCGAAGCCGAACAGGGCCTCACCGGCCTCACCGCGAGCAACCCCGAGTATCTGGGCGCAAAGGACCTGCTGGCGCGCGTCAAGGAGGACCTTGGCAAACCCGACGAGGCCCTCGCCCTGCTTGAATCCGCCGGTCCGGGCGCGCTGAGCAACACCACCCGCCTGCGCCATGCCGGCTCGCTGGCGGCACAAGCGGGAGACCACAAAAAAGCCTCGGTGCTGCTTGAAAAAGTGGTTGGCCGGGTACGCAACTCCGGGCTCGCCAAGGCCGAGGACTTCGTCGCCCTGGCCGATGCCTACATGGAGCAGGGCCGCGCCGACCAGGCCGAACGCGTATCGACCGAACAGCGCCGCACCATGCGCGACACGCCGGACGCCGAGCTGGTCTCGAAACTGATGGAGTTCCAGCGCCTGCGGCGCGACCCCGCAGCCGAGGCGCAGGAGCGTGCCGGCGCCGCGCTCGATGCCGTGCTCGACGCGCGCAGCGCCCTGCGCGACAAGCCCGAGGTGCTCACCGCAGCGGTCGAATTCGACGTCTTCAACGCCTGCTGCCTGGGGGCGCGGCAGGACGACATCATCGCCATCGGCGAACACCTGCTGACGCGCGCCGACGCCGGCACCAAGATCGTGTTGCGGGTCAAGGCGCTGCTGGCGCAGGCGCGCCAGGAACGCGCGCGCAATGCCGCCATCGTGCCGCTCGACCAGGTGCTGGCGATGTTGTCGCGCCTGCTCGCGCGCGGCTGGGACGACGCCGTCGGCCATTCGTGCCGCAGCAGCGTCGCGCACTGGAGCAACGGCACCCCCGACGATGCGCGCCTGCCCGCGGCACGCCAGCGCCTCGGCGAAGTGCTGCAAAAATTCGGTATGGAAACCCGGCTCGGCGAGGGTGAGCGGCACGCCGCATAGCAGCACCAGCAGCGCAGCGACGTGCCACTTGCCGGGAGTAGAATCGCCGGCATGGAGAAGAAAACCGCAGTCGTCGTCGGCGCGCTGGGCGTCATCGGCCGTTACATCGTGGATCGCCTCGCCAGCCTGCCCGACTGGCAGGTGATCGGCCTGTCGCGCCGTCAGGGAGTGGACCGCGAGCGGGTGCGCTACATTTCGGTCGACCTGCTCGACGCCCACGAGACCCGGCACCGGCTCATCGAGCTCGGCGACACCACCCATGTGTTCTACAGCGCGTTCCAGGCCAGCGGCACCCAGGCTGCCGACTACGCGCGCGGCACCGACATCAACCGCGACATGCTGGTCAATTCGGTCAGCGCCATCGAGCGCGCCGCGCCCGGCCTGCAACGCGTGGTGCTGGTCACCGGCACCAAATACTACGGCTCGCACCTCGGCCCGTTCCGCACCCCCGCCAAGGAAACCGACCCGCGCCACATGCCGCCGGATTTTTATTTCGACCAGATCGACTGGCTCACCGCGCAGCAGGCCGGCAAGCCCTGGAGCTGGGCCGAGCTGCGCCCGCAAACCCTGTGCGGCTTTGCGCCCGGCACCGCGATGAGCATCATCCCGGTGATCGCGGTCTACGCGGCGATCTCGAAAGAGCTCGGCCTGCCGTTGCGCTTCCCCGGCAAGCCCGGTGCCTACCGCTCGATCTACCAGGTGACCGAATCGACCCACATCGCCAACGCCGCCCTGTGGGCCGCCACCGAACCGCGCGCCGCCAACCAGGCCTACAACATCACCAACGGCGATTACTTCCGCTGGGCCAACCTGTGGCCGCGCATCGCCGAGGTGTTCGAGATGCCCTACGCCGACCCGCAGACCATCTCGCTGGTCGGCCACATGGCCGACAAGGCCCCGCTATGGGACGCGATGGTCAGGAAGCACGGCCTCAAGCCGCACCGCTACCAAGACGTCGTCGCCTGGCCGTTCGGCGACTACGTGTTCGGCTGCGACTGGGACGTCATGACCAGCACCACCAAGGCGCGCCAGCACGGCTTCCACGACGTGGTCGACTCGGAAGAAATGCTGGTGCGGCTGCTCCGGCAATTCCGCAGCGAAAAGATCGTTCCCTGACCCTTCGCGGCGCGGTGTTTTTCGACGATTGCCTGCGCCCGCACACGGCGCTACACTAGCGCCCCGTCAATACGCCAGCGAGGATCACGTCATGAAACTCTACTACCATCCCGCCTCCACCACCAGCCGCATCGTCCAGATGTTCGCCCTCGACCAGGGCATCGCGCTCGACTTCCAGGTGGTCGACCTGTTCACCGGCGAGCACATGCAGCCGGCCTTCACTGCGATCAACCCGAACCAGCTGGTGCCGGTGCTCGAAGACGGCGACTTCCGCCTCACCGAAAGCGCCGCCATCGTGCGCTACCTTGCCGACAAGGCCGGCTCGGCCGCGTATCCGAAGGACCTCAAGGAGCGCGCCCGCGTCAACGAGATGATGGACTGGTTCAACTCCAATGCGTACAAGGATTTCGCCTACGGGTTGATCTACCCGCAAGCCTTCCCCAGCCACAAGCGCCCGAATGATGCCTTGCAGGCCGGCACGCTCGAGTGGGGCAAGTCCAAGACCCAGAACTGGCTCAAGATCCTCGATGAGAAACTGATCGGACCAGAAAAGAAATTCCTGTGCGGCAGCAGCATCACCCTGGCCGACTACATGGGCGCCGAGATGATCGCCCTGGGCGAGCTGATCGGCTGCAAGTACGACGCCTACCCCAACGTCAACCGCTGGCTCGGCAACATGAAGGTGCTGAAACAATGGGACAAGGTGCACGAAGCGATCAACGGCTTTGCCGCCTCGCTCAAGGACAACAAGTTCGTCGCAATCTGACGCCGCCATGCCGCGCCATATCGCCATCCACGGGCTGCACCACAACGCCTACCGCTGCCGCGACTCGGAACAGACGCGCAAGTTTTACGAGGATTTCCTCGGCCTGCCGCTGGCCGGCACGCTCGAGATCACCGAGACCAAGAGCGGCCGCCCGACCAGCACCCTGCACACCTTCTACCAGATGGGCAACGGATCCTACCTTGCCTACTTCGAAGCGCCCGACATGCCCTTCGAATTCAAGGTGCAGCACGACTTCGACCTGCACATCGCGCTTGAAGTCGACATGCCGACGCTTGACGCGATGTTTGCCAAGGGCAAGGCGGCGGGGCTGGAGTTGCGCGGCGTGTCGGACCACCACTTCATCAAGTCGATCTACTTTCGCGACCCGAACGGCTACGTGATCGAGCTCACCGCCAAGCTGCCGAACCACGATGCTGAAATGGACCCGGCCAGCAACGGCGCGCGCGCCAAGCTCGACAAGTGGACCACCGCGAAGCGGGCCACGCAGGCGGCGTAGGCGGCTATGCCGTGGCGAAGAAGCTGTTGCCGACGGCGCGCGGCAGGGTGCCCTGTTGCGCCATGTTCTTTTCGAGCCCTTGCAGAAACGTTTGCAGCGATGGTGCGCCGGCGTTCCCGCCCGGGCCAGACACGCCGAGCGATTGCATCAGGCTGTTGAAGTCGGTTTGCAGCTTACCCAGTGCGCTGCTGTTAGAAGCGACCGCGCCGCCTGTCGACTTGAGGCCGTCGACCACCGACTGCAGCGAATTGCTGAATTCGCCGTAGTGTCCACCGGGATGTCCGCCGGCCTTGCCGACCGGGCGTTTGCCGTCACCGGTGCCGGCCTGCGCCTGCATCACCTGGAACAGGTCGTGCATCAGGGCATGCATGGCCTGGCGGCTGTCGGCGCCAAAGCCGCCCGACACGCCCCCGGATGAACCGAGTTCTGAAGCCCCACCGCCGGAGGCGGCCGGGGAATTGCCGAGGCCCATCTGGCCGAGCGTCTGCATCATGCCCTGCATCAGCGGGCCTTCTGCGGACTGCGAAACCGGCGCCGACACCGGCCCGCTGGCGGCGCCGACATCATTGCTGCCACCCGAGCTTGCCACGGGATGGCTCGAACGCACCGCATTGCCGGCCCACGAGGCGGCGGTGAAAATGGTCCCGAGTGACATATACATGCAGGCGCGGCTCCATCAGGCGGGCCTGCGCAGCATGCGCCGACCCCTGGGACAAGTCGCGCCACTCTACGTCGTTGCACGCCGGGCGGTCTGGCGAACAGCGGGGTGAAAGCCATGGCCGCAGCCCAAAAACAGGTAGCATCGGCCAATTCCCCCACCCGAACCGCATCAAACACCCATGCGCTTGCGCATCCATCGTACTGACGGCAAGACCGGCAGCTACACCCAGAACGACGCGCGACGCGCCCACACCTTGCTGGCGCGGCTGCAACCGCACAAGCTGTTTGCATCGGGGCCGATCGTGATCGGGGTATCCAATCCATTTACCGTGCTCAACCCGGACGAGGTGTGCTGGGTCGAGGTGGAAACCGAACTGGAAACCCCGAAGGCATTGCCCCGCGGCCTGGAAAAGATCGAACGACTCTCCGGGCGGGAAGAATACGAAGGGTTGCTGGCACGGCAATGGCCGCTCTGGCGCAAGCATGCCGGCAAGACCAGCGACCTGCTCGAAGCGCTGGTGGAGGTCTCCTTGCGCAGCGGCACCGTGTTGTATGCGCGCGCCACCGGCTATCTGGCCCACGCACCGCTGGTCGAATCGATTTTCGGCGGCGGCGCGCTGGTGGCGACGTTCGCCCCCCACGGCACCGTCTACATCAACCCGAAATGCATTGTGCGCACCCGGGTCTACCACAGCCGTGACCCGGTTGATTACCCCGACGGCCTGTGGGTCGCAGACGCCGACGACATCTAGCGAACCGCGATGCTCCTCGCTTCAAGGCTTGGCCAGTGATGCCTTCAGGCCGAGCATGCTGTCCTGGCTGACCTGAATCAGGCCGCGACGCGGCCGGTCCAGATCGAGGATCACCGCCAGTACCAGGGCCAGCAGCAGGCAAACGATCGCGGTTGAGCCGAAACGCCGGCGCGCATCCAGCCCGCAACCGGCACCGAGGAACCCGAGCGCGACCAGCGCCGTGGCGAGTACCAGATATAAAACCGGCGCCGGAATGTGGTCCCTGAGCGCCTGCGCGCGCTTGGTATCGAGGTCGATCACATCGTTCAGGGCCTGCACAAACAGTCCGGCCGGCACCGAGCGTGCATCGTCCTTGGTGGTTCTGACGGCAATCGCCCACAACGCCTGCTGCAGGCGCGTCGTGTCGGCTGCAGCAGCGGCCAGGCGCGCGGGGTCGATGCCGGCGTTGTAGAACGCCAGGCGTGCGTCCACGTACTGGCGCAACAACGTGGTGGCCTCGCTGCGCTGTGCGTCCGCCAGGAGGCTGGCGCGCAAGGCTGCCGTGCCGATCGCATTGGCTTCGGCCAGCACCAGCTCCTTGCGGGTTTCATAGCGCGAGAGGGCCATCGACACCGTGAATGCCAGCAGCAGGGCAAGCAGGCCGAATACCGTGGCCTGCAGCGCATTGACGTGCGAGCGCGTCGGCTCGTTGGCGCCGGCGTGGTGCTTAAGGCCGATCCGGTAGCCCGCTTCACAGGCCAGCAGAAACAGCACCAGAGCGACCGCAACAATGGTCGACTCATCCCAAGTGATCAAGAATCCCATGTCGCGTTCCCGTTGGCTGGCGTTGTCCCGCCGTCACATGCAATTGCGCGGCATTGTGCCATTATCCTTTCTGTATCCATTCCGTCTCCATTCCGCATCTATTCCGCATCCATCCCATTTGGCCGACCGCTGCGCAGACAATTGCGGCGTGCGCGTCGCCCGATTCGAATCGTGTCGCAACTTTTTCGCTTGATCCCCAGTTGACCCTCTCCCCGCGTCGGCGCCTGGCGGTAGCACTTTCCGCCGCCACCATCCTCAACCTGCCGTTCGGCACCATCTACGCCTTCAGCGTTTTTCTGAAACCGATGGAAGCGTTGCTCGGCGTGTCACGCGCGCAGATGTCGCTGGTGTTTGGCCTCGCTACCATCACACTCACGTTCGGCATGCTGATCGGGCCGCGCCTGTATCGCGCGCTGCCGCCCGCAGTGCTCGTGCTGGCCTCGTGCCTCTCCAGCGCGACCGGGCTGGTGATCATGGCCACGGCCACCGGGTTCGTGCAACTGCTCATCGGCTACGGGCTGATCTACGGCGTGGGTGGCGGCATCTGCTTCGTGCTCGCCCAACAGGCCGTCAACCAGACGTCCGAGACGACCAGCGGGCTGGTCAACGGCTACCTGGTGGCCTTGTATCCCTTGGGTGCGATGCTGGGGGCGCCCGTATTTGGCTGGGCCATCGGCGCCTTTGGCCTGCGTGCCACGCTGGGCGGGCTGGCGGCCACCATCCTGATTGCCGGGGCGATCGCCGCCTTCATGCTGCATGCGGCCGGTATCCAGGTGCACGACCCCGGCGCGCCCAATGCGGAAGGCGGCATCACTGAGCGGCCGATCTTCCTGCGCCTGTTCACCGTGTTCTTTCTCGCCGCTGCCGCGGGCCTCACGGTGTTGAGCCAGGCCGCCGGCATCGTCCAGGCCTACGGCGGCCAATCCGCACTTGCGCTGGGCGCCACCACCTTCATTACCGGGGCGATTGCCGCAGCACGCACCGGCGGTGGTGCGCTGGTGGATCGCTTTGCCGTGCCGCAGGTGGCGTGCGGCGCGCACCTGTGGTCGCTCACTGGCGCACTGCTGCTGCTGATGTGGCCGGGGCCGCTGGTGTCGGTGGCCGGGCTGGCGATGATCGGCATGGGCTACGGGTTCGTCTCCGGCCTCACCGCCGGCGCCATCTCGCGCTACTGGCACCGCAACCTGTTCGGTTACATCGCCAGCCGCATGTATGTTGCGTGGTGCATCGCCGCGCTGAGCCTGCCGGTGCTGGCCGGTTGGCTGTTTGACCGCACCCAGGGCTATGCGGCGGCGATGATGATTGCCGCCGGCGTCAACGTCGTGGGCGTGTGGGTGGCGCGGGGCCTGCCGGCTTCCGCAGCCGTGAAGCCGGGGGCGAATACCGCTGCCACCGGGTGAGGGAGAAATAGCGAAGAACTGCTCCCACCAACGGTTTCAGGCAGGTGGCTTGAAACCGCTTGAAACCGTCGGTGTGCAGGTTCATTCCACCTTGATGTTGGCCTGCCGCACAATCCGGGTGTACTTGACCAGCTCCTGCTCCAGAAAGGTCGAAAACTCTTCCGGCCGGGAGCCGACCGCATCAAAACCCTGTTCGCCCAGCCGTTCTGTGGCCAGCGTCGAGCGGACTGCCTTCGCCACTTCCGCAGAAAGGCGGTTTGCCAGGTCCTTTGGTAAATTGGCCGGGCCCCAGAGGCCGTACCACGACACCATGTCGAAACCGGGCAACCCCGATTCGGCCACGGTGGGTACGTTGGGCAGAAAGGGAATCCGCTTCGGGCTTGTCACTGCCAAAGCCTTGAGCTTGCCGCCCTTGACCTGCGGATAGGAAGAAGGCAGCGCGTCAATGAGTGCGCTGACATGCCCGCCCAGCACATCGGCCAACGCCGGCGCCGTGCCCTTGTAGGGAATCAGCTGAATGCCCAGTTTCGCGCCGCTCTTGATCGCTTCTTCGGCCAGATGGCCGGCTGATCCGGTCGGCGGCGCCGCGAAGGTATAGCGCGTCGGCGCGGCCTGCACCTGGGCGATGAACTCCCAGAGATCGTTTGCGGCAACGCCGGGGTGCGCGGTCACGATCAGCGGCACCGAGCCAATGTTCGAGATCGGCGTGAAGTCGCGCATCATGTCGTAGGGAAGGTTCTTCAACAGAATCGGATTGGTGACAAATGTGGATGCTTGCACCAGCAAGGTGTAACCATCGGGTGCTGCCTTGGCCACTGCATCGCTGCCGATGACGCCATTGGCCCCCGCGCGGTTTTCCACAATGAAGGACTGGCCCATCTGTTCGGTCAGGCGTTGTGCCACCACGCGCGCCACGGCGTCAACCGTGCCGCCGGCCGGGTAAGGCACGATGATCCGCACCGGGCGATTCGGATAGGTCTGCGCCAAGGCGCTGCTGCCGGCGCCTGCAATCAACAGCATGCCGAGTGCCAGTGCCAGGCGGCGTTTCAAAGCGTGTTTCATCAGTGTTGCTCCTCAATCGAAGTAATGCTGCCTTCCAGGGCCAGCAGCAGTTGATGGACGTGATGTGCCGGCAATGCCGCAGGATGGCCGGCCAGCGCGCGCAACAGCAGCGCAAGACTGCCTTGCCGCTCAGTGCGCCCTTGCGCGGCAAACGCATGCTGTTGCACGAAGGCCGTCACCGCGGGAACGTTGATGAAGCGATTGTGCAGGAAGTCGAGAATCAGATCATCGATCTCGCGCAGATCGACCCCGGCGCCGTAGCCACAGGCACACCCGGTGGCAAGCGCGATGTGGCCGCTGGAGACACGCTGCCAGCGGCCGAGCAGTTGCAAGGTCTGCACGGCCAGCGCAGCACTGGCTGATGGCGCTTGCGGGCGCGTCCCGCCCGACCGACCCCGCGCACGGGCAGGCGCTTCACTTACCGCTACCATGGCCCACCTCCTGTTTTTCTGCTGCGGTCAGCACCACGCCATAGTCGGCCTGCGCCGCCTTCAGGGAAATATAGCCGAGCCGCAGATCACGCAGCACCGCCGCGCGTGAGCGCTTTTTCGGATCGCCAAAGCCGCCGCCACCGCCTGAACGCAACGTATAGGACTCACCGCTGTCGAGCCGCATGTTGACCTTGCCGCCCGGAAACAGCTCCTCGGTGCCGTCCTTCTTGCGCATGCCGATGCGGTTGCCCTGCGCGCTCTTGCCGCCTGCAAGGCCCCACGGCGGATGCTTCACGCGATCCACCCGCGTCTGGTAGTTCACCTTGGCGAGCGACACGACTTCGCACTCGGCCCCGAGGCCGCCACGAAATTGCCCGGCGCCGCCGGAATCCTGGCGCAGCCGGTAATGCTTCACCAGCAGCGGGAACTTGTTCTCGACCTGCTCGGAAGGGCCGTTGTGGGTATCGCCATCGTTCATGCACACCGTCACGTTGACGCCGTCTTCATCGTGCTTCGCACCCCAGCCGCCGCCGATCAGGCCGCCCAGATAAATCCACAGGCGTCCGTCTTTCGGGTGAATACCGTTGACGTTGGCAATCACGAGATCGG
>CANJDH010000125.1 GCA_947473125.1 Burkholderiales bacterium | reverse complement strand
GGCCAGACCGCCGTGGCCAAGGTCGCCTCGACCTTCAATGTGCTCGCCAATGACTTTGCCCCGGCCGGTGTTGACCTGGCGAGCTTGCGCATCACGCAGGCGCCGTGCAACCTGACCACCGGTTTGTGTGCCGCCAACGCTGCGACCTTCAATGCCGCGGGCGGCCTGGTGTTCAATGCGCCAAGCGCCGGCAACTGGAACATGGGCTACACCTTCAACGACCTCACGGGTGTGGTGGCCGACCCGGCCGTGGTGACGGCGACGGTGGCTGCCGCCGAAACGCTGATCATTACCCGTGCCCGCTGGACCTTGCCGAAAAAAGCCGGGCTGCTCGGTACGCTTGATGCCACCGGCACCTCGTCCACGGCCAAGGGCCAGACCCTCGGGCTGTATCTGCCCAACGCAGCCACCGGGGCGCAGGGTTGCAATAATCCTGCGGCCGGCACACGCATCGCCAGCACCACGGTTGCGGCCAATGGTTCCTGGGCTTTTGCCGCGACGGCACAGGCGCTGCGCCCCGCCACGGTCTATGTGTACTCACCGACGTTTGGCGGTTGCTCGCAATCTGTGGTCCAGTAATCGCAGAGCAGCAACACGCTTTGGTTTCAAACCGATGCCCCGCAGCCACAAGCTGCCGGGCATTTTCTTTTTGGAGGTGCCGTTGTGTCAGTTCACCCTACCTGAGCTTCAGGGCTGACACCGGGCCGGCCGATCAAGCGACAAACTTGTCACATTCCTTCGCACAGTCGGCGCACGATTTGGCGCAGGCACGGCATTCGGCATGCTTGGCTTCGTGCTTGCGGCATTCTTTTTCGCAATCGAGGCACGCAGCTTTGGCGATACGCGCGACTTCCTTGGCCCGCTTGGAGCCTTGCGCAGCCAGCTTGCGCAGGCCTTCGCACAGGGCAATCATTTCGCTGACCGATGTGGCGCAACCGGCCACCGATTTGTCGCCATCGCCCATCAGGATCAGGCAATGCGCGAGGCACGCCTCCCCCTTGTTGATGCAATCGGTCAGGGCATCGATCAGCAACTCGGCCTTGGGCGATGCGTGGTGATGCTGGTGGCCGGCGGCCGGCTTGGCGGCCGGCTTGGCGGCCTGCGCCAGAACCTGCCCGCCGGCAAAAGTGGCAAGGGCGGCGGCGCCGGCTTGGCCGAGGAAATGACGGCGTTCCATAAATCGGTCTCCTGTGACGAAAGTGAACGTTCTGTGTTGAATCTCGTTGCGCCCGGATCTACCGCAGTGGTCGCGCCGAGCACGTGGGCGGCCGCTTCGAGCACGTGGGCAGAAACGGTTCAAAACAGTCTATCCCACCCCATTGCCCGCAGGGCCTTTTTTTGACGCTCGAACAGCGGCTTTCCAATCAAGATTTGTAAAGGGGCTTCGAGCCGGGGCGGAATGCCTCAATATTTCGTCCCCATCAAGGGGTTGTCCGCGGTTGTTTGGTCAAGCCCTGGCCCACGCTCTGTTGCGCCGGCAATGGCCGGCAAGCGGACCGGTTGTTTCGGCCCGATCAACCGGATGACGGGGACTCGATTTACGGGTCCGAAACATGTTTTTTCATTTGGGTTACCTCGCGTTACAAGGTGTGCACAGTTGAGCCACAGACGTGGCCATGGCTCGCCGATACGATGCATGTGTACCGAATTTGATGGGTTTGTCGCAGTAAACAAGCAGCAGTTCGGTACAAACCTTTCAGGCTTACGTGCCCTGGCACCGCCGCCCCGTCGAAACGTGACCACCAAGGAAATTGATGAAACCGACCAAAGATTTTCAAGCCTTGTGCCAGACGCGCCGCGGCGGCGGCTTTTGGGTGCTGGGCATGCTGTTCTGGATATCGGTACTCTGGGTTGTGGGTATCGCCGGGTTCGCCGCCTACACGGCGTTTGCGTACGGCGCACGCCTGTCGAGCCCGCTGCATGCAGCCTTGGCCCTGACGAGCTCGCCACACACCTTGCACGCAGCCGCCAAGACGCCCGCACCGGCCATGCCGGCCATACCGGCAATCGATGCGCCGGTGTGCTTTACCAAACCAGAAGCGCGCGCAGAGTAATGAGCATGTTTCAACATTCCCGATCCAATCCACACGCCCGGGCGCGCGATGGGCAAGCCGGCTTTACGCTGCTTGAACTGCTGGTGGTGATGGCCATCATCGGCCTGCTCGCCGGCTACGTGGCACCGCGTTACTTCGCACAGATCGGCAAGTCCGAAGTCAAGGTTGCCCAGGCGCAACTGGGCGCGATCGAAAAGGCGATTGAACAGTATCGCCTCGATACCGGCCACTACCCGACCCAGGAGCAGGGTCTGGCCGCGCTGATGAAGAAGCCTGCCAACGAAACGCGCTGGGACGGGCCGTATCTCAAAAAGGACGTACCGAACGACCCCTGGGGCCGCCCATTCACTTACAAGGTGCCGGGCGTGCGCGGCGATTTCGATCTCATTTCACTGGGCAAGGATGGCGCCCCTGGCGGCACCGGCGAAGCCGCCGACCTGAGCATCAACTGATCGGGCCTGTAGATGATTTTCGAGATCAAGGCATTGTCCAGCGCGGGAGAAGTGGTGGTCACGCGCGTCGATGCCGTGGCCGACACAGCCGCGCGCCGCGAAATGGAATTGCGCGGCATGGCCGTGTTTCAGGTGCGTGCCGTCCAGCCCGGCACGCGACTGCGCTTTGCGCCGCGTAGCGGCAACCTGAACGTACTGGCATTCACCCAGGAAATGCTCATGCTGCTGCGTGCCGGCCTGAGCATGGTGGCCGCCCTCGAAGCGATCTCGGAGAAGGAAAAAAATGCCGGCGCGCGCGCCATCGTCGAATCGCTGCTGCTCAAGCTGCGCCGTGGCGGGCGCTTGTCCGAGGCGCTCAGGGAATCGGGCGGCGGCTTTCCGGCGATCCTGATTGCCGGCGTTAGCGCGAGCGAGCGCACCGGCAGCCTTGACGAATCCCTGCAGCGTTACGTTGATTACGCCAGCCGCCTTGACGAAGTGCGCGGGAAAATCACTGCGGCCATGATTTATCCGGTGCTGTTGCTGGTGGTGGGCCTGCTGGTCACGGCATTCTTGATCGCCTTCGTGGTGCCGCGCTTCGCGAGCGTGTATCGCGAGTCCGGCGGCGACATGCCGTGGGCCTCGGCCCTGCTGTTTGATGCCGGCCGGCTGATCGGCACGCATCCGCTGGAATTCGCGTCCGCTGCCCTGGCCGGCTTGCTGGCGCTAGTGGCCGTGTTTTCCATGCGCGCCACGCGCACCTGGCTGGGCCGGCGGATTCGCGCGCTGCCCGGCGTGGGACTGCGCGTTCGCATTTACGAACTGGCACGCCTGTATCGCACCCTGGCCATGCTGCTGCGCGGCGGCACGCCGATCGTGCCCGCCCTGGCGATGGCATCGAGCATGCTGAGCGGCGCAATGCGCGAGCAACTGGCGCAGACGTCGCGCCAGATTGCCCAGGGCGAGCCGATTTCACGCGCACTCGAGTCGAACGGCCTGACCACCGCCGTCGGCAGCCGCATGCTCGCTGTCGGCGAGCGCAGCGGCAGCATGGCCGACATGCTCGCGCGGATTGCCGATTATCACGACGAAGAAACCACGCGCTCGCTCGAATGGCTGGCGCGCCTGTTCGAACCCCTGATGATGGCCTTGCTCGGCATCGTCATCGGCGGCATCGTGATCCTGCTCTACATGCCGATCTTTGACCTTGCCGGGAGCGTGCAGCAATGAACGACCGCAGCTCCCGCGCCTCGCTTGCTTCGATGCTGCTCGCGCCGGCCCTGGTGCGACAGGCGCGCGAAGCCGCCGCCGCTTCAGCGCGGCCGCTGCTCGACGTACTCGAGGAAAAGAGCGGCCTGCCGGCGCGCGAATTTGCCGCCATGCTGGCCGGCAGCTTCGGGCTGCGCTTTCTGAGCGTCGAGGAGGTCGGTGACGCCAGCCCGGAATTCGAGCGCATGCCGTTCGCCGAGGCGACACGGCGCCGCTGCGTGTGCCTGCGGCTCGCCGACGGCCTCCTGACCCTGGCCATCGCCGACCCGTTCGACCAGACGCTGCGCGAGTGGGCGCGCTTTGCGCTGCCCGCCGGCACGCCGTTCAGCCTGGTGCACGGCGCCGACCTCGATGCCTTCCTGGCACGCCAGGAAGAGGCGATGAGCGCCATGACCGGCCTGCTCGGTGACGAAGCCGCCGATGGCGAAGCCGCCCACGGCGCCGAAGAACTGACGCTGGCGGCGATCAGCGAGGATGCCAGCCCCGTGGTGCGCCTGGTCAATTCGACCTTGTATGACGCGTTCAAGTCGGGCGCCAGCGACATCCACCTTGAAAGCGAGCCCGCCGGCCTCACGATCCGTTACCGGATCGACGGCGTGTTGAGCACGATGGGCCGCGTCTCGGGCCTGGCGCTGGCGCAGGAAGTGATTTCGCGCATCAAGGTGATGTCGGACCTCGACATCTCCGAAACCCGCGTGCCGCAGGACGGGCGCTTCAAGGTGGCGGTGCGCAATCGCCAGGTCGACTTGCGCGTGTCGGTGATGCCGAGCATGTTTGGCGAGGATGCGGTGCTGCGCATTCTCGACAAGCGCACCCTTGCCGAAGGCGCGCGCGAACTGCGCCTTGAAGTGCTGGGGCTCGACGCCGATTCGATTCGCAGGATTCGCAAGCTCTCCAACGAACCCTACGGCATGGTGCTGGTGACCGGCCCGACCGGTAGCGGCAAGACCACCACCCTGTACGCCGCACTGACCGAGATCAACACCGGCAAGGACAAGATCGTCACCATCGAAGACCCGGTCGAATACCAGTTGCCGGGCGTGCTGCAGATTCCCGTCAACGAACGCAAGGGCCTGACGTTTGCGCGCGGCCTGCGTTCGATCCTGCGTCACGATCCCGACAAGATTCTGGTCGGCGAGATCCGCGATCCGGACACGGCGCAGATCGCCGTACAGTCAGCGCTGACCGGCCACCTGGTGTTCACCTCGGTTCACGCCAACAGCACCTTCGACGTGATCGGCCGCTTCAAGCACATGGGGGTTGATCCGTACAGTTTTGTATCGGCGCTCAACGGCATCGTGGCGCAGCGTCTGGTGCGCATCAATTGCCCCGATTGCAGCCGCCCGGTGCAGCCGGATGAGCAGCTGATTGCCGACTCACGTCTCGACAAAGACCTGGGGGAATACAAGTTCATGGCCGGTCATGGCTGCGGCACCTGTCGCGGCAGCGGCTTCAAGGGACGCAAGGCAATCGCCGAGTTTCTGGTGCTCGACGACGAGCTGCGCGAACTGATCGTCGCCAACGCGCCGATTCGCCAGATCAAGGACACCGCGCGCAAAGGCGGTACACGCCTGCTGCGCGAAGCCGCCGTCGATCTGGTACGCAATGGCGAGACCACGCTGCAGGAGATCAATCGTGTCACGTTTGTTTCCTGACACGCTCGTCATCGAATTGTTTGCGGATCGGGTCAGCCTGACCCGCAAACGCGGGCTATTCGGGCGCCAGATTGCCGCTGCCCACACTGCACCGGTGCTCGGGTCGGCAGGCGCGGTGGGCAGCGCGACGCTGGAAACCCTGCAGACACTGCTGGCCGACGCCAAGTGGCAGGACGCACGCGCCGATATCAGGCTGTCGAATGCGCTGGTCGGCTACACGATGGTACCCGCCAGCAAACAGCTTCTCGGCGCGGCCGACGAGCTCGCGCTCGCGCAATTGAAATTCCAGCAAATGCACGGCAGCGGCACTGCCCAGTGGGAAGTCCGTCTCGACAACCTGCTCTCCGGCGCATCGCAACTCGCCGCGGCGCTTGACCGCCGGTTTCTCGAAAAACTCCTTGAAGTGCTGGCAGCTGCGCGGCTCAAGCCGGTTTCGATTCAGCCGCTTCTGATGCATCACCTGAACCAGGTCCGCCGCAAGGTGGCGGGTCTGGACGTATGGTTCGCGCACGTCGAACCCGGGCTTCTTACCTTGTGCCGCCTGCAGCAAGGGCGTCTCGCCAGCCTGTCCGCCACGGCGCTGACCGAGGCCCTGCCGCTCACGCTCGAGGCGCAGGTGATGCAGGCGACCTTGCTGGCCGGCACTGAGGGTTTTCCGCAGCGCCTTTACGTCTACTGCCACGACCTGTCTGCCGCAGGGTTGACCGTGCATGGCCTTGAGGTGGTCGACTTGTCACCACGCAAGATTGCAGCGCACCCGGCCGCGTCGGTAGCAGCGCCTGCGGCAGCGAAAGGCTGAGATGAAGCTTTCCCTGCCGCGCTTGCCGAAACTAAAGGCCATACCCGCCATGCCGAGCCTCGCACACGCACACGCACACGCGCGCCTGCGGCTGTTCGGTGTGCACCGCTTGCAACTTGATTTCGGGCGCAAGCAGCAGCGCCCGCAGGGTACGGGCCTTGCGGCCATGGCCATCGGCGCACTCGCGTTGACGCTCAGCCTGTCGCAATCCGACCAGGTTCGCGGGCGGCTCAGCGACCTCGAATCCGAAGTCTCCACATTGGGCGGCAACCGCAAGGCCGAACGCCAGCGCGGCAAGGCTGCGAGCACCGCTCGCGGACCCGAACTTGACGACCGCGTGCGCAAGGCAAACCGCGTCATCCGCCTGCTCAGTACACCGTGGGCAGACGCGTTCGGTGCGATTGACGCGGCCAACGGCAATGACGTGGCGCTATTGGGCCTTGACTCCGACCCGGCTGCAGCCCAGGTGCGCGCGACCGCCGAAGCCCGCAATAGCAAAGCCATGATCGAGTACCTCGAACGCCTGCGACTCGATGGCCGCCTCTCGCCGGTGGTACTGCAGTCGCACCAGATCATGACCGAAGACCCGAACCGACCCATCAGATTCACTTTCGCCGCATCATGGACTTCCGCAAAATAAGCACTGAACTGGGTGTGTGGACACGCCGTCAAGGCCTGCGCCTTGGCTGGATGGGCGTCGTCGCAGGGGCCCTGCTGGTGATTGCCGGCGTCGAATACGCCAGTGTCACGCTAGCCGGCAAAGAGACGATCGCCGAGCTGCAGATGCAGGTGCGGCGCATGCAGGAATCATCGCGCAGCGGACGCGAAATCAAGCGTGGCGACGATGCGAATCCGGTCGTGCAAATTGCGGCGTTTGAGCGTTTTTTCCCGCCCGCTGCCGACGTCAATCTCCTCATCAGCCAGATCTACGGCGCTGCCGAAAAAGAGTCGTTGGTACTGGAGCGCGGTGAATACCGACTCAATGAAGAGGCCGGTCTGGGCTTGCTGCGCTACCAGATCACGCTGCCCGTCAAAGGATCGTACGCGAGCATCAACGCATTCGCCCGTCGCGTACTGCGCGACATTCCTGCCCTGTCGCTCGATGGCGTCTCGCTGCAACGTCCAAACATCGGTGAACCGGCAATCGAAGGTCAGGTGCGCCTGAGCCTGTTCTATCAAGGAGCCCGCTAATGCATCCGAAACGCAGCGTCCTGATTTGCGCACTGGGATTGGCCGGCGCCCTCGTAGGTGTCGATTTTTCATTCAACGAGGCCTCTGTCGCCAGCTCTACGGCAGGAACCGGCCTGCCGCTACGCGTCGAGTTCAGCCTGGCCGAACGCGCGCATGCCGCCACTGTGACAGCGGCACCGCAGGCCCGCGCCACTACGGCTGGCCCGGTCCGGTTGCGCATGGCTCTGGATCTGCGCACCGTGCCGACCACGGAACGAACTGCAGCATCAGGCGATGGCGCTTCCCCGACTGCCAATGGCCCGACTGCCAATGGCCCGACTGCCAATGGCCCGACTGCCAATGGCCTGACTACCAACGGCCTGACTACCAACGGCCTGACTACCAACGGCCCGACTACCAACGGCCCGACTGCCAACGGCCCGACTGCCAACGGCCCGGTTCGTCTGGATCTCCTGGCACGCGCGCGCGAACTCGGTGACATGAGCAACACCTTTGCTGCCGCTTCCTGGGTGGCGCCGCCGCCGCCGCCGCCGCCGCCGCCGCCGCCGTCGAATGAGCCACCGCGCGCACCGCCGCTGCCGTATCGCTTCATGGGAAGTCTCGACGATGGCGCCGGTGGGAACACCTTTTTCCTGATTCGCGGCACGGAAACCATCAACGCGAGCGTCGGGCAGACACTTGACAGCACTTATCTGGTGGAGCGCGCCGAAAACGGCATGCTGCACTTCCTTTTCCTGCCTCTGCGCCAGACGCAGACGCTCCCCATAGGGCCTGGATTATGAACACGACCACGATGCGCTCGCGGTTAGGCAAAAGCATTGCCATGCTGGTACTGGTCTGCCTCGCGGGCTGCTCCGCCGAGCGCCTGGCGCGCGAAGGGCGCGAGATGCTGCGCGAAGGACGCGTTGAAGACGGCCTTGAAAAATTGCGTCAGGCCGCCCGCGCCGACCCGCGCGACTTTTCGTACCGCACCGGGCTCGCCAATATCAGCGAAAGCACCATATTCGAGATGCTCAAGACGGCGGATACCGATCTGGCCGCCGGCTATGACAACCTGGCCGAGACGGAGTATCGGCGCGTCCTGTCGGTGATCCCGAACAACTTGCGCGCGCTGGCCGGCATCGACGCGTCGGCACGGGTCCGTCGGCAACGTGAGGACGTGCAGCGTGCCTTGGCCGCCGACAAGGACAACCGGGTCGAACTGGCGCTTGATCTGCTCAACAAGGTGCTGGCTGAAAATCCCCAGCACCGTGAAGCGCGCGAGGCTCGTCGCGACATCCAGGCGCGCCGTTTCAAGGAGATCCTGTCGACGCCGCAACTAAAGTCGCGCTACACCAAGCCGATCAGCCTGCAGTTGCGCGATGCCGGGCTGCGCCAGGCATTTGACGCACTCGCGTCCGGCAGCGGCCTCAACATCATCTTCGACAAGGAAGTGCGGCCCGACATCCGTGTCAGCATCGCTGTCAAGAACGTGCTGATCGAGCAGGCGATCGCCATGTTGCTCGAACCCAACCAGCTCGCCGGCAAGGTGCTCAATGACAACACCCTGCTGGTGTACCCGGCTACGGCCGCCAAGATCCGCGAATATCAGGACCTTGTGATTCGCAGCTTCTATCTCGAAAACGCCGACGTCAAGCAAACCCAGAACATGGTCAAGACCATGCTCAAGACCAAGGACACCTTCATTGACGAGAAGCTCAATCTTCTGGTGATTCGCGATACGCCTGAAGTGATCCGCCTCGCCGAAGGGCTGATCTCGGTACAGGACCACGCCGAACCGGAAGTCATGCTCGAAATCGAGGTGCTCGAGATTTTGCGCTCGCGCCTGACCCAGCTGGGCATCCAGTATCCGGATCAATGGCAGCTCAATTCGCGTGGCATCACCGGCGCACCGCTCCCGGGCACGCTTAACCTGAAAGCCGAAGTCGGCAACAGCAACCTGCTGTCCAACCCGCGCATCCGCGTACGCAACCGCGAGAAGGCCAAGATCCTGATCGGCAACCGGATTCCCGTCATTTCTTCGGTGGTGACACCCAACGTGTCGGCGCCGGTCATCACCGACAACATCCAGTACCTCGACGTCGGCTTGAAGCTGGAGATCGAGCCGAACATTCACATGGACGGCAGCGTGATGATCAAAGTGAGCCTTGAAGTAAGCACCTTGGGCGATTCTGTCACCACCAAGAACGGCACCATTGCGTTTCGCGTCGGCACGCGCAACGCCTCCACTGTTCTGCAGCTCAGGGACGGCGAAACCCAGACCTTGATGGGGCTGATCCAGGATGACGACATCGAAAAGGCGCAACGCATTCCCGGCTTGGGAGACATGCCGATACTGGGCAAGCTGTTCTCCAATACCCGTAACGACGGCCAGAAAACCGAGATCGTGCTCGGCATCACGCCGCGCATCGTGCGCAACGTACCGCGCCCGACACTGGAGCAGGCCGCCATCTGGTCCGGCACGGAAGGCGCGTTCCGCGTGGCAAGACCGATCTTGAACCAGCCCGAGGAACCGGCCAAACCCATGGCGACGCAGGCGGTTCTGTCGTCACGCCAGGCAGGGTTGCCGGCACAGCAAGTTCTCGCCCAGCCGGTTTCGGCGCCGGGACCAGTTCCCCAGGGCGCCGCGGCCGCGCCGGCGCCCCTGGATGCGCTCGAGCTGATGTGGAAAGGGCCAGGCCAGGTCAAGGCGGGCGAGGAATTCACGGTCAACTTGAATGCATCGAGCAAGGTGGCGCTCAACGGCGCCTCTTTGCAGTTGCTGTTCGACAACTCGGCGTTGACCGTGGTGAGCGTAACCGAGGGCAGCATGATGCGCAGCGACAATGCGCAAACCACCTTTACCCAGCGCATCGATGCTTCGCTGGGTCGCGTGTACGCCACGATCCGTCGGGCCGCGCCGCAAGGGGCCACCGGTGACGGCCCGCTGATTGCCGTCACCTTCAAAGCCACCGGAAAGTCCGGCCCGACCCAAGTGCACGTCGCGACCGCCGTACCGACGATTGCGGGCGGGGCGAGTCTGCCGGTCAAGGGTAGCGCTCCGCTGCAGCTGGTGATCGGCGGACCCGCCGGAAAGCCATGATGCAGCGCGGGGCCGGGTTCACTCTTGTGGAGCTGATGATCACCGTGGCGATCATCAGCATCCTGACTGCGATGGCTCTGCCGGCAAAGGATTTGATCGTCAAACGGTCGCAGGAGCAGGAATTGCGCACCGCGCTGCGCGAGATCCGGAGTGCGCTCGATGCACACAAGCGTGCCGTTGAAGAAGGCCGGGTCAAGACCGGCATGGGTGAGAGCGGCTACCCGAAATCACTCGATGAACTTGCCGCCGGTGTGGAAAACGTCGGAAGCACGGATCGTCAGAAGATCTATTTTTTGCGCAAGATTCCGCGCGATCCGCTCCATCCCGACCCCTCGCTGCCGGCGTCACAAACCTGGAGCAAGCGCAGTTACGCCAGCGCCCCCGACGAGCCCCTGGAAGGAGCCGACGTTTTCGACGTGTATTCCTCGGCAAGCGGTCGCGGCATCAACGGAGTGCCCTATCGTGAATGGTGACGTGCAGGAGTCGCGCGCCCGACGCGGCAGCAGAAGCGGTCTTGGCGCCGCCGGCTTCACCCTGATCGAACTGCTTGTGGTGATGGCCATCATTGCCACGCTGGGCTCGATTGCGGTGCCACGCTATTTCAACAGCCTTGAAAAGACCCGCGAAGTGGCGCTGCGTTCCAACCTCAAGGTCATACGCGAGGCGATTGACCAATTTCATCAGGACACCGGCAAGCTGCCGGCCTCACTTGAGGAACTCGTCAAGAATCGCTACTTGCGCGAGCTGCCGGTGGACCCGATGACCGGAGATGCGGGCACCTGGACAGCGGTGCGACAGACGGCGACCAGGGACAACGGCATCATCGACGTGCGCAGCGGCGCCCAGGGCACACCGAAGAGCGGCGGCCGTTATGACGAGTGGTAGGCCGGCCCGCGATGGCGGCTTCACCTATGCGAGCGTATTGCTCGCGGTGCTTGCAACGGCGCTGGCTCTGGGCGGCGGCGCCCACCTGCTCGGCAACCAGTTGCGTCGCGACAAGGAGGCCGAGCTGCTGTATGCCGGCGACGCGATCCGTCGCGCCATCGAGGGCTATCACGCGAAAAATACCGGTGGCATGTACCCTTTCCCCAAGCAGCTCGAGTGGCTCTTGCGCGACCCCAATCAGCCCGGACTGATGCGGCATTTGCGCCGCATCAATCGCGACCCGATGCACGACCCGGACAACGTCGATTCGGGATCGGCTAAGGGTGAGTGGGTGCTGATTCTGGATGCAAGCGATCAGGTCGTCGGCGTGCAGTCGAACTCGACGCGCGAACCGCTGCGCAAGGAGGGCTTTCCCAAGCAGTACGAAGCGTTTCGCGAGGCGAAGCGCTATGCGGACTGGAAATTCATTGCTGCGGGCGCCGTCCCGGCAGTCACACACAATGCGGCGGCACAGGCCATCAGCAAGAACTTTATCCCGAGCGCAATCGCCCCAGCTGAAGCCCTTTCTCCGGCGCGGCCCTTGAGTCGCGGCCCGGCAGCTGCGGTAGCCCCGGCGGTAGCCCCGACGGGACTCGCAGAGGCCCCGTCCGCACCGGTG
>CANJDH010000124.1 GCA_947473125.1 Burkholderiales bacterium | reverse complement strand
TAATATAGAAGCTGCTGCCTTTTTGCCAAAAAATATATAAAATGCCGATTCCGGTTTTGTCCGGCTTTGAGCAGCTTTCAGCATTCATTTTTTGATAAAGGAAATCCCATGCGTCTCGTTAGCTACCAGCAGGATGGCCAGGCCCACACCGGCGTGATGTCCGGCGCCGATGGCGTCATCAACGTGTCGGACCTCATGCCCGATTGGCCCAGCGACATTGTCGAGATCCTGCAGCTCGGCCCGAATGCGCTGGTCGACCTGAAAAAGGCGCTGGACGCGCGCAAGAGCGCAGCGACCACGCCGCTCAAATCCCTTGACCTGCTGCCGCTGGTGCCGAATCCGCCGAAGATCATCTGCATCGGCCTGAACTACGCCGACCACGCCAAGGAAGGCGGCCGCGACCGCCCCGACCACCCGAGCTTCTTCATGCGCGGCGCGACCTCGCAAGTGGCCCACGGCAAGCCGATCATCCGCCCCAAGTGCTCGCCCAAGCTCGACTATGAAGCCGAGATCGCCGTCATCATCGGCTCCAAGGCCAAGCACCTCACCAGGGAAAATGCCCTCGCGTGTGTCGCCGGCTACTCGCTCTACAACGACGGTTCGGTCCGCGACTACCAGCGCCGCGGCACGCAGTGGACCCTCGGCAAGAACTTCGACGCCACCGGCGGCTTCGGCCCCTGGCTGATCACGCCCGACGAGCTGCCCGCCGGCTGCGAAGGCCTGCGCATCCAGTCGCGCCTCAACGGCAAGATCATGCAGGACGCCAACACCAAAGACTTTTTGTGGAACATCGTCGACTCGCTGGTCATCATCACCGAGTGCATGACGCTCGAACCCGGTGATGTGATCATCACCGGCACCCCGGCCGGCGTCGGCTACGCGCGCACCCCGCCGGTGTTCATGGCGCCCGGCGATGTCATCGAGATCGAAGTCGATGGCATGGGCGTGCTGATGAACACCATTGTCGACGAGAAGTAATCCGGTCAAGCGCGTGGCAACAGCAAAACAACCCGGCGAAAAAGGCTATGTGCGGCGCATCGTGACCGGGCACGATGCCGAGGGCAACGCCATCTTCACCGAAGATGGCGCGGCGCCTTCGGTGCACACCAACCCGAAGCGGGTCGGTTATCACCTCACCAACCTGTGGAGCACCGACCAGGCGCCGTGCTTTGTCGGCAACGATGCCGATCCGACGTCACGGCCGCTGACACTCGAGCCACCCAAGAACGGTACGGTGGTGCGCATCATCGAATTCGGCCCGGAGGGCGAGTGGACCAAAAACCTCGACGGCTCCGGCGCCAAAGAGGCCTTCGGTGCGCTCGGCACCAACAAGGCCTCCACCTACAAGAGCGGCGGGCACCCGCTGATGCACCGCACCGAAACGGTCGACTATGCGCTGGTGCTCGAAGGCGAGATCACCATCGTGCTCGACCAGGAAGAACGCCTCATGAAGCAGGGTGATTTCCTGGTCGAGCGCGGCACCAACCACGCCTGGGCGAATCGCTCCGGCAAGCCTTGCAAGATGCTGTTCGTGTTGATCGACGGTGCGTTCGATCCGGAGATCGGCAAGCATTTCGCTTAAGTTCGTGTAGATTGCAGGATAGAGCGGCCAACAGAGCCGCACTCACTCACCAAAGGAGAATCGCATGGCCGTCACCCTCAATGTCAATGGTGCCAGCCGGACCAGTCCGGCCGCACCCGACACACCGTTGCTCTACATCCTGCGCAACGACCTCAACCTCAACGCCGCGAAATATGGCTGCGGTTTTGGACAGTGCGGTGCCTGCACCGTGATGATTGACGGCACGGCAACGCGTTCGTGCATCACGCCCGCCAGCCAGGTGGGCGCCAAGGCGGTCACCACGCTTGAAGGCCTGGGCACGATAGCCAGGCCCCACGCTTTGCAAAAAGCCTTCATCGACGAGCAAGCCGCGCAGTGCGGCTACTGCGTCGCCGGCGCGATGATGACTGCCAAGGCCCTGCTCGACAAGAATGCCAAGCCCAACGAGAAGGAAATTCGCGGTGCGCTCTCCGGCAACCTGTGCCGCTGCGGCACCCACAACCGCATCGTGCGCGCGATCCAGCGCGCCTCGGGCCAAGAGGTGACGGCATGAACGCGCGCGACAACAGCATGTTCGGCGCTGCTTCGAACCAGGTGGCCGACGAGTCATTTTCCTTGCCGCGTCGCCGTTTCTTCAAGAAGAGCGGCGCTCTGGCGGTGGCCTTCAGCCTGGCGCCTTCGCTGCTTAACGCCCAGGCTGCCCGGCCGGCGTTGCCCGGCAGCCTCAACAATTTTCGCAAGCTCGATTCGTGGCTGGCCATCAACGCCGACGGCACGGTGGCCTTTTTCTCCGGCAAGGTCGAGCTCGGCCAGGGCATTACCACGGCGCTGACGCAAATCGTTGCCGACGAACTCGACATCGACATGGCGCGCATCCGCTTCGTGTCGGGCGATACCGACCGCACGCCGGACGAAGGCGTGACCGCCGGTTCGCTGTCGATCCAGCAAAGCGGTACGGCGCTGCGTTTCGCCGCCGCCGAAGTGCGCGCCTTGCTGCTTGCAGCCGCGGCGCAAAAACTCGGCGCACCGGCAGAGAGCCTGCAGGTGGCCGATGGCACCGTCAGCAGCGCCTCTGGCGGCAAGGCGACATACTGGGAACTCTCCGGCAGCGTGCCGCTGGGCCGTGAAGCTACGCCCGGCGTCAAACCCAAAACCGCCGCGCAGCACAAGGTGGTGGGCAAGAGCGTGCCGCGGCGCGACATTCCCGCCAAGGTCACCGGTGGTGAAGCCTACGTGCAGGACATGCGCCTGCCCGGCATGGTGTTCGGCCGCGTGGTGCGCCCGCCGTCGCTCACCGCCAAGCTACAGTCGGTCGACGAAGCCGCCGCGCGCGCCATGCCCGGCGTGGTTGCGGTGATTCGCGACGGCAGCTTCCTGGCAGTGGCGGCCGAGCGCGAAGAGCAGGCGATCGCCGCGCGCTACGCGCTCTCGCAAAGCGCCAAGTGGGATGTACCCGCAGCCCTGCCGCCGATGGGCCCGGCGCTGTTCGCGCACATGAAGACCCAGCGCAGCACCGACAGCGTGGTCGGCAAGAAAGACAACCCGCAGGCGGCCGCCACGGCGGTCAAGACCCTCAAGGCCGAATACACCCGGCCGTTCCAGTCGCACGGCTCGATCGGCCCGTCGTGCGCGGTGGCGCAGTGGAAAGACGGCAAGGTGACGATCTGGACCCACAGCCAGGGCGTGTTCCAGTTGCGCGGCGACCTGGTCAAGGTGTTGAAGGTGCCGGCCGCCAACATCAACTGCATCCACAAGGAAGGCTCGGGCTGCTACGGCCACAACGGCGCCGACGACGTCGGCCTCGATGCGGCACTGGTGGCGCGTGCCACCAACGGCCGCCCGGTCAAGCTGCAGTGGATGCGCGAAGACGAGTTCGGCTGGGAGCCCTACGGCTCGGCGATGGTGATGAACATGAGCGCCGGGCTCGACGCGAACGGCAAGATTGTCGACTACACGCACGAGCTGTGGAGCCACACCCACAGCACCCGGCCCTACGACCCGGACGGCAGCAACCTGCTGGCCGGCTGGCACCTCGCCACCCCGGTGCCGATGGGCCCGGCCAAAAATATTCCGCAGCCCTCCGGCGGCAGCGACCGCAACGCGGTGCCGTATTACACGTTCCCGCAGCAGAAGGTGATCAATCACATGCTGATGGACATGCCGATTCGCGTCTCGGCATTGCGTACCCTCGGCGCTTACGCCAACCTGTTCGCGGCCGAATCGTTCATGGACGAGCTGGCCGAAGCGGCGGGCGCCGACCCGGTCGAGTTCCGCTTGCGCCACCTGACCGATCCGCGCGCCCGCGCGGTGCTCGAAAAAGTGGCGGCCGATGCCAACTGGAAAACCGGCGACAAACACCGCGGCGTGTCGTTCTCGCGCTACAAGAACATCGGTTGCTACGTCGCGGCGATTGTCGACATCGAGATCGACCGCGCCAGCGGCAAGCTGTCGGTGCCGCGCATCGCCATGGTCGGTGATGTGGGTCTGATCGTCAATCCGGACGGCATCATCAACCAGCTCGAAGGCGGCGCGATCCAGTCGACCAGCTGGACCCTGGGCGAGCAGGTCAGCTACGACAACCGGCAGATCCTTACCAAGTCGTGGTCCGACTATCCGGTGCTTACCTACGCCGAGGTGCCGAAGGTCAAGACCACGCTGATCAACCGCCCAAGCGACCCGTCGCTCGGCGTCGGCGAAGGCTCGCAAGGGCCGGTGGTCGCGGCAATTGCGAATGCGTTTGCACGCAGCAGCGGCAAGCGCCTGCGCGACCTGCCGCTGGCGCCGGCCAGGGTCAAGGCGCTGCTGGCCTGAGCGCTTCACAATGAAAGCCCGGAGAGCGGCTCCAGAAGCCGTTCTTCGGAACATTGCCACGGGGTGAATGGCCATCCCGGTTATCGATTGGAGAGCCCATGAAACGACGTACCCTGATTTCGTCCGCGCTCGGCGCGGCCACGCTGGCCTCGTTGCCGATCGGTTCGGCGCGCGCGCAGGCGTTTCCCAACAAGCCGATCCGCATCATTGTGCCGTTCACGCCCGGCTCGGCCACCGACACCATGTCGCGCCCGATCGCCGAGCGCCTCACAGCGGCGCTGGGCCAGCCGGTGACGATCGAAAACCGCGCCGGCGCCGGCGGCACCATCGGCATGAACGTGGTCGCCAAGGCTCCCGCCGACGGCTACACGCTGGGCGTGATCTCGACCGGGCACGTGGTCAACCCGGTGCTGTATTCGAACATTCCCTATGACACGCTCAAAGATTTTGCCGGGGTAGCCCCATTGGCAAGCCTGCCTTCGGTGCTGGTGGTGTCGCCGTCGCTCGGCGTCAAGACGGTGCGCGAGCTGGTGGCGATGGCCAAGGCCAAGCCGGGATCGTTCAACTACGCCACCGCCGGCGTCGGCAGCGCCGCGCACATCAGCGCCGAGAAATTCCGCGTCGCGGCCGGCATCGACGCAGTGCATGTGCCGTTCAAGGGCTCACCCGAATCGCTCACCGAAACCATGGGCGGGCGTACCCAGTTCACCGTCACGCCGTTGTCCTCGGCGGCCGGCCACATCAAGGAAGGCCGCCTGATCGCGCTCGCGGTGAGCACGCCGACGCGGGTGCCGGCGTTTCCCGACATTCCAACGATTGCCGAGGCCGGTTTTCCCAAAGGTGAATTCAATTTCTGGGTCGGCCTGCTGGCTCCGGCGGCGACGCCGCGCGACATCGTGGCGCGCCTCAATGACGAAATCAACAAGGCCTTGCGCACGCCGGAGATGAAAGAGCGCTTTGCGCGGCTCGGCGCCGAACCGATGATCATGACGCCGGGCGAGTACGACGCCTTCCTGCGCGACGAGTACAACGTGCTCACCGAAGTGATGCGCGCCGCGGGCGCCAAACCGCAGTAAGCAGAGGCGCCGCTAAGAATGGCTCCAGGAGCCATTCTTCGGCCTGTCGCCGCGTGATTCGGTTACTCGACCTTGGCGCCCGAGGCCTTGACCACTTGCGCCATGCGCTCGTAGTCGGCTTTCAACAATCGCGCGAATTCGTCGTTGCCCATCGCGTGCGGCTCGATGCCCTGCTTGTCGAGGCGCTCCAGGATCACCGGTGATTTCAACAGCGTGCCGACCGCGGCGTTGACCCGGTCTGCTTCCGCCTTGGCGACACCGGCCGGCCCGAGCAGGCCAAACCACGAATCGAACGCATAGCCGGGCAGGCCGCTCTCGGCGATCGCCGGCACGTCAGGCAGGTATTTGCTGCGCTTCGGCGAGGTGACGCCGAGCAGGCGGATGCGCGCATCCTTCACGAAGGCGAGCGCGCCGATCGAGGCGGCGATCACCGCATGGGCGCGGCCCGACAGCACTTCGTTGATGGCTTCGCCGGTGGCCTTGAGCGGCACGTGGACCATGTCGATGCCGGCCAGGCCGCAGTAATAGGCCATCGACAAATGCGTGGCGCTGCCGACGCCGGCGGTGGCGTAGTTCATCTTGCCCGGGTTGGCCTTGGCATAGCGGATGAACTCGGCGCTGCTCCTGGCCGGCACGTCGGGGTGGATCATCAGCACGTAGCCGGCGTTGCCGATGTGCGCCATCGGCGTGAAATCCTTTTGCGGGTCGTAGGGCAGCTTGGCGTACAGGCTGCCGACGATGTTGTGGCTCGCCGCCGACATCACCATGGTGTTGCCGTCGGGCGCGGCCTTGGCGACGAACGCGTTGGCGACAGTGCCGCCGGCGCCCGGCCGGTTCTCGATGATCACGCTGGCGTTGAGCGCGGCACCGAGTTCATTCGACATCGAGCGCGCCAGGATGTCCTGCACGCCGCCGGCCGCGAACGGCACGACAATTTTGGTGACGCGCGCCGATTGGGCGAACGCGTGGTTCGCACCGGCGGCAGCGCCGAGCAGGGCCAGGGAGCGATGGAGGAAATGTCTGCGAGTGGTCATGGCGGGCCCGGGGCAAGGAGGGATCAGATGGAGGGATGGAACGATTGTAGCGACGATGCGTGCGCAAGCCGCAAGGCAGACTTCAACGACGCAAACATCAACGACGCAAACATCAACGACGCAAACATCAACGACGCAAACTTCATGCCGCGTGTGCGCTGGTGGCTTCGAGCACGCGCGCGCCGTCGGGGCCGGTAATTTCGGTGCGCACCACCGCGAGACTGCGGCCGGTGTGCACTGCCCACGAGCGCGCCAGCAGGTCGCCGCCGCGCCCCGGGCCGGTGAACCAGGCCGAGATGTTCGACAGCACCGGGTGCGACGGCACGGCGCGCTTTGCGGTTTCGGCGGCCACGCCCATCAGGATGCCGCCCTGCACATGGCCGACGCGGTTCGCCAGTTGCGGGCCGATGCGTACGACGCACTGCGCGCCCTCGGCGGTGGCCTCCGGCAGCAGGCCCCAGAAATACTGCAAAAACGAGAAGCGCGGGTCGGCGGCGTTTTGCGCCAGTGCCGTCTCGCACGCGGCATAGACCGCGCGCTCGCGCGCATCGAGTTCATCCAATTTGAGCGGCGGCGGGTCGACGGCATCAGTACGCTGCCACGGCAGCGGCGCCATCGACCGCACGTCGGCCGGCGGCGGCAGTTGCACGAACGCACCGCTGCCGGCCAGCACGATCTGTCCGTCGCTGATGACGGTGCCGCGCGACAGGCGTTGGGTCATGGCGCCGGTGTGGGTGGCGCCCTGCCAGTGGGCTTCGACTTTCACGTCGTTCCTGACGGACGCGCCGCTGAACTGCGCATGGATGTGCGTGGTGGCGAGGCGCGCGCCGACCTCGAGGTGCAGCCGCGCCGGCGTGGCCAGCGCCGCGTCGAACAGCACCAGCAGCGAAGTGAGGTCGACGTTGCCGGCCGCGTCGGCGCAGTGCGGTCCGACAGGCATGGCCACGGTGACCGCGTCGCTGCCGATGAGCGGCCAGTACAGCGCCTGGAAATACCCGGTGAAGCTCCAGCCGGGTGTGCGGTCGCGGGCCAGCGCCAGCAGCACGCTGCGGCGAAACGACTCTGCTGCGTTCATGCTTGGTTTCGCTTGATGTGGTCGGTTCAGTCGGGTTTGATCCCGGCGCGCTTGATCACGGCCGCCCACTTGGCAAGCTCGGCCTTGACGAAGGCGCCAAACTGCTCGGGCGAACCCGGTGCAACTTCGGCGCCCTGGCCGAGCAGGCGCTCCTTCACTGCCGGGTCGGAAAACGCACGCGCCGCATCGGCATTGAGCCGGGCCACCACGTCGCGCGGCGTCGCCGCCGGCACCCACAGGCCGGCCCACGAATAGGCCTCGTAACCGGGCAGGCCGGCTTCGATCATGGTCGGCAAATCCGGTACCAGCGCCGAGCGTTTCGGGCTGCCCACGGCGAGCGCCTTGACGCGTCCCGAGCGCACCTGCGCCATGGCGGTCGGGCCGTCGCTGAACATCAGTTGCACCTGGCCCGCCAGCAGGTCGGTCATTGCCGGGGCGCTGCCGCGATACGGAATGTGCAGCATGAAGACGCCGGCCTTTTCCTTGAATAACTCGCCGGCGAGGTGCGTGCCGCCGCCGTTGCCCGACGAACTGAAGGCAAGCCTGCCGGGATTTTTCCTGGCGTAAGCGATCAACTCCCTGACGTTGTTGAACGGCGTTGACGGGTGCGCGCACAGGATGATCGGAAATTGCGCGCCGAACATCACCGGCGTGAAATCCTTCTCGATGTCGTAGGGCAGCTTGTTGCCGAAGCCGGGCAGCACCGACTGGTGGATCGCGCCCATGAAGATGGTGTGGCCGTCAGGCGCGGCGCGCGCAGCGGCTTCGGCGCCGATCACGCTGTTGCCGCCGCTGCGGTTTTCCACCGCAACCTGCGCAGACCAGAGCTCGCCGAGGCGCTGCGCCAGTGCACGTGCCGTGACATCCACCGGCCCGCCGGGCGGGAACGGCACGATCAGGCGTACCGGGCCGCGCGGGAACGCGGTCTGGGCGAGGCCCCCGGGCGCGATGCCGGACAGGGCCAGCAGCGCCAGCACGTCGCGCCGCGACAGCGCCATGGTGCGCCCGGCGCTCACGGCGACACCGGCATCGGCTTGCCGTCGGCCAGGGCGATCCAGCCGCGCCCGATGCGGTAGATCACCCACAGGCCGGTGCCGACCCAGATGCCCCACGCCAAGGGAATACCGATCAGCGTGACGAACACGCCCGCGCCGATCACCACCCACAACAGCGCAAACCAGAACGTGCGGATCTGCCAGCGGAAATGGCTTTCGAGGTAGGTGCCGGCGGCGGCGTCGCGCTTGATGTAGTTGAGAATCACGCCGATGATCGACGGCCAGCCGGCCAGAAAGGCGGTGACGATGAACGCGGCCGAGGTGATGCCGATCAGCGCGCTCCAGGCGTGCAGCGCGTAGATGATGTGGGTGGTGGCCAGCGGGGCGGTTGCCGGCAGGCCGGTACGGCCGTCGATGTCAGTCATCTGTTTGATCCATTGAGCACAACCCCCGCACTGTAGCACTCGTCAACGGGTTTTCGCGATCCGCCCGAGAATGGCTCTGGGAGCGGGTCATAGCGGTTTGAGGCGGATTTATGGAGGTTTGCCCGGGTGCGCAAATGCCGCCGCCAGGACATCGACAAAGGCGCGCACCTTGGCAGAGATGGCGCCGGCCCGGATAGACGGCGTGGATCGAGGTGACCGGCGCCGCATAGTCGGGCAGGATGCGTTTGAGGCGCCCGCGGGCAACGTCGTCGGCGTCGACATCGGCCAGTGGCCAGTGGCCACTGGCCCAACCTCAAGGCACACCATGCGCGCGTGGCGGCACGGCCCAAGGTGCAGGAGACGCTGAAGGCGGAAGGGCTCGCCAAGTAAGTGCGCTATCGGCGCCCATGCAGGTGTCGGTGCCGGTGCCGGTGCAGGTGCCGGTGCAGGTGCCGGTGCAGGTGCCGGTGCCGGTGCCGGTGCCCAAAGAGCCCTCCATCGAGAACCCTTTTTTTTGTCTGCGCTGCTCGCTTCGATCAAGGCGTGGTTGGGCAAACTTGGGGAAGGGCTGAACAAGTCCGCAGGGAAGGAACACCGCTCTTGCGACACCCTGATTTCGTTCAATACTGTCGTGCGGTAGCCCGCCGATCAGGGACTTATTCGGCTTTTTCGTGGTTCCGGACCCGGGAACCGTCATCGTTACGCAGGCATTGGTTGTTGGCAATGCCCTTGGCGCCCACCGCCGGAAGCTGGCGGAATTCATCCTTGGCCCGGTTTTTTTCAACATCGACGTCAACCCTCGCGGCGCTGCCGGTATGGCCATTGGTCAGGAGCAGCGATGGATGGTCGAACGGCGCCTGATCGCAAGCCACCCGATTGTCCGTCAAGGCATTGCGCAGGAAAGCCACCAGATCTTGACGTTCGCCGTTGGTCAGGTTGAGCGGCCGGACATTCGGGTGAATGTTCGAGGCCCCTCCACCCGCCGCAGAGGGCGACGTGAAGCCGGTCGTGTCATTGCCATCCGGGCCGCGGCGGTCGCCACCGCGGTTATAGAACTCCACAACCTGTTCCAGGGTCCAGCGGCTGCCATTGTGAAAATACGGTTGTGTCAGGGCGATATTGCGCAGTGAAGGCGTCTTGAATGCGCCATCCACGCCAGTTCGGGTCATGTCGGGGTCCGGCGGGGCCCAGCACTCCTTGGCGTCGGTCCGGACGGAAAACAGGCAGGGGCGCACCTGGAACGCATCGGGCACCGGTTTGCCCCTGAGCATGTCGAGAAACTGCCGCGAAAACGACAGCGAATTGCCAAACGGGTCCGAACCGCCGACACCGAGATCTTCGACCGCAGGGCGAACGCCAATGTTGTAGAAGCCGTTGTCATAGACCCCGATCTGACCGGCTCCGACGAACATCTGTTCGGTCAGGTTGGTCTCCATGTTTCGCTGCAAAATCGTCGCAGCACTGGTGAATTCCGGGCCCTTGTGGCACGACACGCACATGGCTTTGCCGCGGAAGATGCGCAGTCCGCGGATTTCCTGGTCATTGAGCGCCTTCAGGTTGGCCGCCGTGCCCGACCAGCCCATGAATTTGTCGATTGGCGCTTCGTCCGAGACCAGCGTCGCTTCGTAGGCCATGATGGCCAGACCCCAGAAGAGCGAAAAGTTCGACTCCATCTGCGAGAAGCCATCGTAAGTGCCGGTGGCGCTCCACCAGCGCGGATGAAACGCCTGCTTGATCAAATCTTCATAGCTACTCTTGAGCCCCTTGCCGCCCGGCGCCATCAGCGCAGCCAGTACCGAGTCCTCTGCATGCACCTGCTGGCCGGCCAGCGCGCGCTGGCTCACCAGCTTGCGGCCGAGATTCTTGAAGGTCTTTCCGGAGCATGACATTTCGAAATCACTGAGCGCAGGCCCTACCGCTTGCGATGCGAGGCTCGCGTTCGGTAGCGCAATCCGGACCGGCGTGACCGCGCCGTCTTCGCGCAGGTCGAGCACCTTGGCGTCGGGGTCGCGGTCGCCAAACGGGTTGACCCCGTTGAAAACATTGTTGGCGCGGCCATCCCAGAAATTGCGATGGTTGAACACCGAGTTGATGACGGTGGGTGTGTTGCGCGGCTCGACACGACGCGTCAACACCCCGTGCACGTTGAATTCGTCAAGATCGCGGCTGCCGCATTTCTCGGAGCCATCCTTGTTGAGCGTAGCAAACGGGCCCGAGAATGTGCCCTGCGACGACACTACATCGTTGCTCTCGAACACCACTGCGGAGTTGCGGTCGAGCGGATCGGCCAGACGATAGAAGGGAAAGTCCTCGGGTTTGAGGTTGTAGTTGGGGCCGCCACCGCCGGTCGCAGTGCGCTTCAGTTTGTGGCTTTCCTGAAACTTCGCAACGGCTTTCTCGACGATTTTCATCCCCGCGCGCGGCAGGTTGCGGTTGAACGCGTGGTCGCCGGCGAGCAGGCCGGGACTCAACTGGTTCTTTCGGCGGTTATCGGCGCCCGCGGCGAAATGACAGCTCGCGCATGCCAGTCCGTCGCTGCCTACTCGTGCTTCCCAGAATAGCGCCTTGCCCAGGGCAATGACGGCCTTGCGATCTTTCACAAATGCTTCGATGCCGGGCACCGGCGGGATACCGACGCTCTTGAGTGCAGCCAGCGGCGGGATCAGATCGATGCGGCCGATCGTGGCCATCACGGCGGGCACGGCGGCGCGGCCTCCGACCTTGCCGTTCGACACCACCCCGTTCAAGGGCACGACGAGTTCACCGCTTGCTGAATATTGCGCAGTGCCCAGCACCATGCCGCTTGGTCCGCCGCCGACAGCGTCCTGACTGACAGTAATGTCGAGATTGCCAAACAAGCCGAACACCGAACCCGGAATGGTGGCGCCACTGGGCAGCGCAAAGGTTTGCTCGGTGCTCTGGATCATGTTCTTGGGCAGATTGGCGCGCGCCGGTGCCAACTCATCAAGTACGTCTACCAGATCGCCGACCCCTGCACGACCGGGGCCGCGCGCGCTCACCGGCATGCTGGCGATGATGGCGATCAGAAGCAGGGAAACCATCCGCTGCCAGGGCTTTTTTCGACCGTACTCAAGGGATTTTTTCATGGCGGATGGATGCGCAAATCAGTTACAGGCAGGTGAATCGTTTGGTGGCCTGGCAACCGATCAGACGGATGGCGGCATCGGAGATGGTGGCGGAGCCCCCTTTGCTCGAGCGCACCGTGATCGTCGTGGGCGGCACCAGCTCGGGAAGGAACGGCGCGACACCGGGGTCGATGATGAAGCCGGGAGCGCTGAGGGACCAGCAAGGCGCGGCGGTGGGGCAGGTGCCGGGTTCGGCGAAGGTGTTGGAGACCAGGTTCATCTGCGCCATGATCGGGTTGTCGACGCCGCCGGGAGCGGAAGGCGTCATCCAGCTATTGGTGATGGTGGCGATCATGAACATGCCGGCGGGGGCGGGGGAAGCGGATGAAGTGGCGGTGACCTTGATCTTGCCCATGCCGGTTTTGTTGTC
>CANJDH010000123.1 GCA_947473125.1 Burkholderiales bacterium | reverse complement strand
ATCGCGCTTTTCAAGGTTGCCGCTGCGATCCATCCACTCGGTGATCAGCCCGACCACCGGATGCGGCGTCTGCTGGTTGAACTCGGTGCTGTTGGCTTCGGCGAGCCCGCAGACGTCGCGCGCAAATTCGATTGTGGCCAGCTGCATGCCGAGGCAAATGCCCAGATAGGGAATGCCATTCTCGCGCGCATGGCGGATCGCGCGAATCTTGCCCTCGACGCCGCGCACCCCGAAACCGCCCGGCACCAGCACCGCGTCCACGCCTTTGAGCGCCTCGGCGACGGCGCGCGCGTCGGCATCACCGAGCGCCTCGGAATCGACGTATTCGATCTTCACCTTGGAATGGGTGTGGATGCCCGCGTGGATCAGCGCTTCATTGAGCGACTTGTAGGAATCGGCCAGATCGACATACTTGCCCACCATGGCGATGGTGACTTCGTGGCGCGGGTGCTGGAGCGCATCGACCAGGGCGGTCCATTGCGACAGGTCGGCCGGCTTGGCGAGGATCGCCAGCTTGTGGCACACGATCTCGTCGAGCATCTGCTGGTGCAGCATGCCCGGCACCATGTAGATCGACGCCGCATCCCACACCGACACCACGGCCTTGGCCGAGACGTTGCAGAACAGCGCGATCTTCTTGCGTTCGTCGTCGGGGATCGGCCGGTCCGAGCGGCACAGCAGCGCATCGGCCTGAATGCCGATCTCGCGCAGTTCCTTGACCGAGTGCTGGGTCGGTTTGGTCTTGATCTCGCCGGCTGACGCAATGTAGGGCACCAGCGTCAGGTGCAGGTAGCAGACGTCGGACCGGTCGCCTTCCAGGCCCATCTGGCGGATCGCCTCGAGGAAAGGCAGGGATTCGATGTCGCCCACCGTGCCGCCGACCTCGACGATGGCCACCTCGGCTTCGCGCTCGGTGCCCTCACCGGCACCACGACGGATGTAGGCCTTGATTTCGTCGGTGATGTGCGGAATCACCTGCACCGTGCGCCCGAGGTATTCGCCGCGGCGTTCCTTCTTGATCACGTTGTCGTAGATCTGGCCGGTGGTGAAATTGTTGGTGCGGCGCATCCGCGCCGACGAGAAACGCTCGTAATGCCCGAGGTCGAGGTCGGTCTCGGCACCGTCCTCGGTGACGAACACCTCGCCATGCTGGAACGGGCTCATCGTGCCCGGGTCCACGTTGATGTACGGGTCGAGCTTGATATTGGTGACTTTGAGGCCGCGCGATTCGAGGATGGCGGCTAGAGACGCGGCGGCAATCCCCTTGCCCAGGGAAGAAACGACACCGCCGGTGACGAAAACGTATTTGGTCATGTGCTGACGTCTTCGGAAATTTGAATTTTACACCAATCCTCCGGCGCGCCTTTTCGGTTGCGGCGCGTCACGGGCGTGCGTGAGTCAATTCATTTGCACCGACCTCGCGCGTCCACAACTCGCGCCCCGCCGCATCAAAACTCTTCATCGTGAGGCGCCGTTCGCCCCATGCGCCAGAGAAGTCCAGCGTGCAGAAATTGTGCTGGTTCACCACCGTCTCGGCATCGGTGCGCGACATGTCTTCATTGCGTGCCGGTGCGTGCACGCCCGAAGTCAGCGGCGAGCAGGTGAAATCGTAAAGCGGGTAGGCGCCGTGGCGCTCCTGCTTGTTGAGCTCGGTGTGGTGGCGGTCGCCCGACAGGAACAGCACGCCGTTGACCCGGTTCAGCAACAGCCAGTCGAGAAACTCGCGCCGCTCATCGGGAAAGTTGCTCCAGCCCTCGATGCGCGGCGGCACTTCCTTGAGCGACTGGTTGCCCGCCACGATGACCTTGAAGCGCGCCGTCGAGGCCAGCAGCGCATTTTTGAGCCAACGCAGTTGGGCTGCACCGAACAAGGCCTTGCCCGGCAGGTTTTGCGCGCCGTCGGCGTCCCGGTAGTAGCGCCCGTCGAGCAAAAAGAAATCGGCGTCGTTCAGGCTCACCGCGCGAAATATGCCCGGCAAGTCGGGCTGCCCCCAGGCGCCGTTGGCCCAGTAGCGCTTGAACAGGCGCAGCGATTCGTCTCGATAGGTGAAGCTCGCGTTCGAATCGTTCGGCCCGAAATCATGGTCGTCCCAGATCGCATAGTGGTTGCCGGTGCGCAACAGCGCCTGCAGTTCCGGCTGCGCGCGATCATGGCGCCAGCGGGTGGCCATGCCGGAGGGGCTGCCGTAATCGGCTTCACGCAGGTACAGCGCGTCTCCCAGCCAGAGCATCACGTCGGGCTTTTTCGCGGCGATGCTGGCGAAGATGCCGTAGTTCGATCCGTAAGGCTTGCCGGCGGGCGCCAACGAACGGTCGAAGGGGGGTTCATTGACATACACGCAGGAACCGAACGCCACGCTGAAATTGGGCGGCGTGTGCCCCTGCGCCGGAATGAACGAATGCTTGCGCCATTGCCACAGGGGTTCGGTGGCAAACGCGAGCGGCTCGGGCACGCGCGACTCCTTGCCGTCAAGCAGCACGTGATAGCGGTAGCGCGTACCCGGCACGAGCCCTTGCAGCGTGATCTGCACTGCGAAATCATCCGTCGCAGCCAGCGTCACCGGCGCGGAGCGCTTGCGCTGGGTGGGCGCGTGCTCCGGCCAGTATTCGAGCTGCGCCTGCGCCCTGGCATCGGCCTGCAGCCAGATGATGGTCGAGCGGGCGTCGCGATGCCCGGCCATCGGCCCCGCAGTGAGTGTCGCGCCGAACGCCGACGCGCCTGCCAGGCAGAGCCAGGCAGACAGAAGAATTCCACCAAGACCGTTGGTGCAAGCCATTCTCGAGATGCCCATCACTTCCAATGCACCATCGGCAGGCCCGCCACCGGAGACTGAAAATAGGGAATTCGCGTCCCCATCAGGCTGCCCAGGTACACCGTTTTGAGGTCCGGCCCGCCAAAGGTCACGCTCGCCATCCACGGGGCAATGGTGCCGCGCGCGTTGGTCATCAATTCCGGCGTGACTGCGTTGGCCTGCATCGCGTCGATCAGCGCCTTCGAGGCGGCCGGGTTGCCGTCATCCAGCAACAGGCGCTTGTCGCCCTCCGGGGTGATGGCGATCAACTGGTCGATCATGACCAGCGTGCACCAGAGGTTGCCATGGGCGTCGAAGCTGATGCCGTCGGGGAACCCGCCCAGGTGCGACGGGCCGTACACCTCGCGCCCGGACAAGGTGCCATCCGCACCGACGCGCATGCGCGAGATGTGCGGACCGGTGGTCTCGACGATGTAGAGCCATTCCTCGTTGGCATCGAGGCGGATCTCGTTGGTGAAGTAGAAGCCGTCTGCGACGATGCGAATGCCTTTCTCGTCCACCAGCGCAATATAGCCGTCGCGCACGCGCGAAGAGGCCGCCTTGGTCCACGGGTTGACCTTGGTCGATACCGTGATCCAGATGCGGTTTTTCGAATCGCGCAGCACGAAATTGACCTTGCCGATCGGCTGCCCGTCGATCCGGTCAAACAGCGTGCGCGTTTCACCGGCACGCGTCATCACCTCGAGCAAGTCGGTGCCGAAGTTCGAAATCAGGATGTCGCCATTGGCGGCAAAGGCAAGTCCGTTGGGCAGGGTGCCTTGCGTGTACTTCGTCTCCAGATCATCGGCACTGGACACCCGCGCCGCGGCAAAGCGTGCGTCGGCGCGCTGGCCGATGAAGGTCTGGGAGCCGTCGTGGCGCAAGCGCGTCACGCCGCCACGCGCATCGGCGGCCCATAGGGTGCCATCGCGCTCGGCGAGGATGCATTCGGGTCGCTGCAGGTCGTCCCCGAGATAGGCGATCGCCTTGCGATCTACCGAAAAACCGTCGAGCGGATTAGCCATGCTGGTGCTCCTCCTGAGTTTCAACTTTGAGCGGAATCACCTTGCCCGAGCCGGCGCCGGCATGCGTGGCTAGCCATTCGGGCTGCAACGTCACGTGGTCAATCCCGAAGCTGCCTTGCAGCATGGCGCGCGCCCCGCCCAGCACCGCCGGCCAGTCGTGGGCCTGGCGCAGCAGCAAGTGTGCGGAGAGCGCGCGGCGCTCCGCGCTCATCTGCCAGACGTGCAGGTCGTGCACCGACACCACGCCATCGATCCCGGCCAGCGCCCTGCCGACGCCGCGATAGTCGATGCCGTCGGGCACCGCCTCCATGAGCACGTTGACCGAGTCGCGCGCCAGGCTCCAGGTCGAACGCAGGATCAGCAGCGCCACCAGCACCGACAGGATCGGATCAATCAGGGTCCAGCCGGTGAAGTACACCACTGCACCGGCGATGATCGCGGCGACCGAACCGAGCAGGTCGCCGAGCACATGGATCGCCGCGGCGCGCGAATTGAGGCCACCGTGGTCGTGCGACAGAACCCACAGCACGACAATGTTTACCAGCAGGCCGATGACCGCGACGATCATCACTGTCGACCCGGTAATCGGCAGCGGCTTGAAGACGCGCGTCACCGCCTCGACGATGATCCAGACCACGATCGCGAGCATGGTGAGGGCGTTGACAAAGGCGCCGATGACTTCGGCGCGCCCGTAGCCGAATGAATTGGTCTCCGAAACCGGGCGTGCCGCAAGGCGTGCCGCCACCAGGGCGATCAGCAGCGCACCGGCGTCGGCGGCCATGTGGCCGGCGTCCGACATCAATGCCAGCGAATTGGCAAGCCAGCCGCCCAGCACCTCGACGACGGCAAACCCCCCCGTCAGAATCAGGCTTAACAGCAGCGCGCGTCGCTGCGTCGGTCGCAATTCATGGGCATGGCGATGCTGTGCATCGTCCGGCCCGTGCGCGTGAAACGGCGCATGCGGCGCGTGTCCGTGCGGCTGCCCGGTTCCCTGCGTGCCGTGTCGGTGCGCTGTCATATGCCGATTATAGGCGCGCCCGATTGCACCTTTTGCGAGGCATGGGTGGCACCCGTTGGTTGACGTTTTTCGCGGTCAGCGCTTTGCCGTCGCTACCATGACAATCGCGCCAATCACCACCAGCGCACCGACGATCTGCACCGGCTGCACCACCTGACCCAGGATCAGCCAGCCCAGAAACAGCGCGGCAATCGGCTCGAAATTCATCAATGCGGCATTGTTGACCATGCCCAGCTTGGGCAGGAGCACGAACAGCGAAGTAATCGCCGTCCCGTAAAACAGGGTGAGCAGCAGCAGGCCGGTCCATCCCGCCGTATCGCGCGGCATGGCAAAACCATCGGTTGCCAGCCCCACCGCCAGGGCCACGACGCCGACCACCGCCATGCCGACAAAGCTGCGCATGCGTCCGTCGACCTGCTTGAACCAGCGCTCGGTCATGAGCCAGGTGGTCGAGAAGCTGATCGATGCGGCCAGCGCAAATCCGACACCGCTCAAAAAACGTGCATCGAACGCGTAGGCGCCGGTTTGCACGACGCCAAGGGCCAGTGCCAGCCCGACCAGCGCAATCGGCATCGCGATGCGCACGCGCCGGACCGGCGGCTCGCCGCCGGAGAGCCAGGTGATCACCGCGAGCATGATCGGAAACGTGTTGAAGGTCAGCAGTGCCAGCGCCACCGGCAGGCGCGCCACCGCCGCATACAGGCAGACACTCTGCACCGCAATCACCAACCCGAACACCAGGGCGTGCCAGCGTTTTGCGCCATGCAGGGAGACCGCCACGCCGGTTGCGCGCATCAGGGCCCACACCACCAGTGCGGTGCCGATCGAGCGAAACGTCACGGCGGTGAGTACGTTGGTGCCATGGTCGAACGCCAGGCGCGCCGCGACGTGGTTGCTGGCGAATATCGTTGCGATACTCAACAAAAGGGATACGGCAAGCCAGCGGGGAATGCCGGTTGAAGCAGAAGCCATAGCGCAAGAAGGGTCGAAAAAGCGGGGTTGAGAATCGAAGACAGCGCCTCCATGATAGATTGAGTTGCCAAAAGCGCTATCGCGCCTCTCCTCCTTCTCCTTCTCCAACCCATTCAACGGCCGCATACACCATGACCTCCCCGCACACCCACGCGCACGACCACCCCCATGACCATTCCCACGCCCATGGCACCCACGACACTGCGGGCACCAGCACCCGCAAAGTAACGCGCACCGTGCGCGGCATGCCCGCCAGCGACGGCGACGGCGTCAAGATGCTGCGCGTGCTTGGCCAGCCGCAATTGCAGAACCTCGATCCGTTCCTGATGCTCGATGCCTTCGGCAGCGACAGCGCCAGCGATTACATCGGCGGCTTTCCCGACCATCCGCATCGCGGCTTCGAGACCGTCACCTACATGCTGGCGGGGCGCATGCAGCACAAGGACAACCAGGGAAACTCGGGCGACCTCGGCCCCGGCAGCGTGCAATGGATGACCGCCGGGCGCGGCCTGATCCACTCCGAAATGCCGCTCCAGGAAAGCGGCCGCATGGCCGGCTTCCAACTCTGGGTGAATCTGCCCGCCAAGGACAAGATGTGCGCGCCGCGCTACCAGGACATTCCGGCCGACCAGGTGCCGGTCGTCAAGGGTGACAACGGCAGCATCGTCAACGTATTGGCCGGCACTTACGAGGGCGCCACCGGCCCGATCAACGGCGTTGCAACGCAACCCAGCTATCTTGATGTGTCACTGCCTGCCGGCAAGGACTTTGAATTTGCCGTGCCCGAAGACCACACCGTATTCGCCTACGTGTTCGAAGGCGAAGTGGTATTCGGCGACGACGAAACCATGGTCAAACAGTCCCATCTGGTGGTGTTGTCCGGCGGCACGCTGGTAAAGGCGCATACCCACGACGAAGCCGGTCGTTTCATCCTGCTGGCGGGCAAACCGTTCAAGGAGCCGATCGTGCAGCACGGCCCGTTCGTGATGAACACTGTGGAAGAAATTCGCCAGGCGATGATGGACTATCAGGCCGGGAAATTCTGACCAGCCCCTGCGCCAGGCAGAGCCGCTTCCAGTCCGGCCAGGCCGGGAATGGAAGCGCAGCAGTGCAGGTTCAGTGCGCGCCAGAAGAGGTGTAGTCCGGCGCCATTTGCGTAAAGAACGCATGCAGTATCTGATACACCATCAGATAATTCTTCTGCTGGAACGACGCATGTGAAATCCCCGACAGCATGATGAACTGCTTGTCGGGATTTGGCAGCTTCTTGTAGAACTCGATCAAATCGTCGAGCGCCGCGATGCCGTCGAACTGGCCGCGCAGCACCGCCGTTGGCACCTTGATCTTTTCCGGGTTGCACACCGGCAGCTTCGAGCACATGTCGATATAGGTGCCGTTCGGCATCGAATCGTCAAGCGCCAGAATCGCGTCGGCGAAGGATTCGATCACGCGTTTCTCGGCGCAGTCCGGGTGGTCGCGCTCGAAAATCGAATACACGAAGGCGCGGTCGATCGGGCGGCGCTTTTTCGCGATGAATTCCGGCAGCTTCTTGCGACGCTGCTCCAGTGTCGGCGCGCCCTCGCCGGTCCAGACAAAGGCGTCGAGCGCGAGGCGCGTGACGCGCTCCGGATGCCGCTCGGCAAACAGCGCCGCGCGCAGGGCGCCGGACGAAATGCCGTAGGTGGCAAACGCCTTCACGCTGCGCGCCTTGGCGATGTAATCGGTCGCGGCTTCTAGATCATCGGCGCCGTTCGAGATGTCGCAGAAAATATCGCGCGTCTTGGTCGAGCGCCCGTAGCCTTCCATGTCGACGCACCAGCACACGAAGCCGCGCCGCGCGAACCAGTCCATCACCGACGAATGCGGCCGGCCCGGCACCGTGAGGTCGAAGGTCGGGGTCGACGCCATTGACGAGCCGTGCACGAACAGTACGGCCGGCTTGCCGTCCGGCTTGCCGACGAATTTCTCCCACAGGAACAGCTTTACCTCTCCCTTGTTGGTCCAGTGCTCGACGCCGGTCACAACGGCGTTGTCATCGATGCTGCTCATACTGCGCTTCTCCCTTGATTGATTTGATGGAATGGGGGTAGTGAAACTATCAGTCTATTTTGGCGTTGGTATCCTTGATGATCACCGCCCAGCGTTTCTTTTCCTCACGAAAAAACGTGCCAAACTCGGCCGCAGTCGACACGACCGGTTCGATCGAGGCGTTGGTCATGTAGGTCTGGACTTCCACAGACGCGAGCACCGCATGTGCCTCGCCCTGCAGGCGCGCAATGATCGCCGGGGGCGTGTTCTTCGGCGCCATCAGCCCCATCCAGATATAGGCGGCATACCCCTTCACACCCGCCTCGGCCATGGTCGGCACATCCGGCAGCGCGGGCGAGCGGCGCGTGCCGGTCACTGCGAGCGGGCGCAGCTTGCCAGCGCGAATGTGCCCGAGCATGCTCGACAGGCCCGGCAGCGACATCGACACCTGGCCGCCCAGCACATCGGCGGTCGCCTGGCCGCTGCCGCGATACGGTACGTGATTCATCTTCAGCCCGGCCATGCTGGTGAACAGCGCCATGAACAGGTGCTGGCCGCTGCCATTGCCCGACGAGGCGTAGTCGACTTTGCCCGGATGTTGCTTCACGTAGGCGATCAGCTCCGCCAGAGTGCGCGCCGGAAATGCCGGGTTCACCACCAGCACGCCCTGCTCGCGACTGAGCAGGGTAATCGGGGCGAAATCCTCGGTGAGGTCAAAGTTGAGCTTTGGATACAGCGAGGCGCTGATCGCGTTGGTCTGAGAAGCGAGCAACAGCGTATAGCCGTCCGGTGCCGCCTTGGCCACTGCTTCGCTGCCAATCGTGGCGCCGGCCCCGGGGCGGTTGTCGATCATCACCTGCTGGCCGATGCGTTTCGACATTTCCTGCGCGATCAGGCGCGTCGGCCCGTCGACCGCGCCGCCGGGCGAAAACGGCACGATCAGGCGCACCGCACGGGACGGGTAGTCCTGCGCGGCGGCCATCGGCGCGTGCAGCAACGCGACACACAGCACCGGCAGTGTGGCGACGCACCAGCGTGCAATCAATCGATGGATGGGCATACCGCTAACATAGCATGCTTGCGACCCTGTTCCCATCCCATTCGATAGAGGCCACCGTCATGACGTCGTTCACCAAAACCATTCTGTTCACCGACACCGACGGCCGCGCAAAATTTCGCGAAGAAGCGGTTGCCCTGCCCGAGGGAAATCCGCAATCGATGCTGTCGACGCTGATGCCCTCTTCAGGCTATCAGTTGCGCCACAGCCCGGTCGGGTTTCGCAGCCAGTTCCATTGCACCGTGACGCCGCAATGGGTATTCATCCTCGGCGGCCAGATGGAAATCAGCCTGCAGGACGGCAGCTCGCGCATTTTCAAACCCGGCGAGCATTTTTATTCGCAAGATACGCTGCCGCCCGGCGCCAGCTTTGACCCCGCGGTGCACGGCCACTGGAGCCGCCAGGTGGGCAGCGAACCCCTGGTGACGCTGTTCGTGCGCGGCTGATCGCGACATCGCACCACGCCAGCATCCGCCCCCACCAAGGTTTTCAGCGGCCATGCCTTGGAGACAAGCTCGCACCAACGGTTTTCACGGCATGGCCGCGACGGATACGCAAGCTACCGGGGTTTGCGCGCCCTGCCCTGTGCCTCACGCCGCGCGATCCACAGCGTCGACGCCGCGATCACGACGCCGCCGATCAGCGTCGACTGGCTCGGCACGTCGGCAAACACCAGCCAGCCCATGAACGAGGCCCATACCAGGTCGAGAAATTTTACCGACTGCGTCGCCGAAATGTCGATCGCGACAAACGAGCGCGTCAGGCAATAGTGCCCGGCGCTGCCGATGACGCCGCACACGAAAAACACGAACCATTGCGTCGGTGCCGGGGTCTGCCAGTGCAGCAGGGCCAGCGGCATGCTGAACAGCGTGACCGTCACGGCCTGCCACACCACGATCACCTCGGTGCGCTCGTAGCGCGTCAGCGACTTGCTCAGCAGCATCGAGGTGGCAAACACCGGCGCTGAGGCCAGCATCACCAGATGGTAAAAGCCGCCGCTACCCGACAGTTTCGGCGCCACCACCACCACCACGCCGGCAAAGCCGATCAGCACCGCCAGCCAGCGGTCCCAGCGCATCGGCTCGCGGAAGAACAGATAGGCGCCGATCATGATGAACATCGGCGTGGTGAAACCGAGTGCCGTCAGGTCGGCCATCGGCGTATTGGGCAGGGCCACGAACCACAGCATCAGGCCCAGCGTATGCACCGCGCCCCGGGCAAACTGGCCGCCGATGCGCTGCGGCCGATAGGCCGCGAGGCCGCTGCGCAACACCAGCGGCAGCATCACGGCGACGCCGAAGACATAGCGCAGGAACTGGGTTTGATACGGGTTGAGTTCAATCGCCATCATGCGCATCAGGGTGTTGAGCTGGCAAAAGAGCAGCCCGGCGGCGACGGTCCAGAGCATGCCCTTGACGGTCGGGTCGAGCGCCGCCACGCCCTGCAGCCAGCGCACCCAGTGGCCGCGCATCGGCCCGGTCATTTGGGCGCTCGTCCGTTGTCGTAAAACTCGCGCATGAAGAATTCCTCAAGCCCGGCCGTATCGGCCGCACGTGCCGACAGCGTGACGACACGCCCGAGCCGCTGCGACTGCCAGGAGAAATCCTCTTTTTCGTACTCGCGAATCAGCGCGATCATCCGGCGCACGATGGCGATGCGGATGTTGCTGTTGTTGCCGAGTTTGACCTCAATAACCTGCGACATCCGGCGGTTGACGTCCCTGTTCCAGCCGAAAAACAGAAACTCGGCGTCGAACGGGCCTTCCCGGCGGATTTCAAAGATACCGCCGCTGCGCCGTGGGTCGTCGCCCAGGGTCGGTGTGCGGATCGTCGCCATGTTGGCGGCCACGGCACGGTCGCGGCGCGCCGTGTCGTCATTGGTCGGCGCCGGCGGGGCTTCGGCCTGTGCGGGTTCACCACGCGCGCGGCGCCGCGCGGCGATCATCGATGCCAGATCCCCCTCGACCGGCGGTGCCGGCGCGGCCGGCGCCGTCGGCGGGACTGCCGCGATGGTCGGCTCGGCAGGTGCCTTGCGCGTCATCACCGGCGGCGCCGGCTGCTTGCGCGCGGCCGGTGCACGTTCGGGCGGTACCACCGGCTTTTGCGGTTCAATCGTCACAGAAGGCGGCGGCACCAGCGGTTGTTGCGGCAGAGGCGGCAGAAACACGCGCATTTTCTTCGTCATGTCGCCCGGGTCGGCGGCATCCTTGCCGGTATCGAAGATTTTCGGCCACCAGCCGAGCATGATGGCGATGTGGACCAGGATCGAAACGACGATCGCCACCCCCAAACGCGAAATCTTCAACGTCAGGTGTGTGTCACGCATTTGGTACTGCAGATCGCCCATGGCTTGCTTGGAGTGTGGCGTAAGCCAACCGGGGCCGGCCCCGACAGGCGACATTATCGCCGAGGTGACTTAAGCCAATCTGTAGGCAATCGCGGCGAGAAGATGCACCGGCCGTGCGGCGAACGATGCGGCGCGTTCAACGCAGCGCAAGGCGCCACAGTGAGGTGGTCTCCGCACGCCGTGCCGCGTGCAGCGGATCGGTGGCGTCAAATGCCTTGGGGTGCTCCGGCTTCGCATCGATGCGTTCTACCACTTTCAATCCGCCCGCATCGATCAACGCGAGCAGTTCGTCACGGGTGCGCAAACCGAGATGCTCGGCCAGGTCGGACAGGATCAGCCACGCTTCGCCATGCTGCGCGAGACGCGCCGCCACGCCGGCAAGAAAACCGCGCAACATGCGACTCTCAAAGTCGTACACCGCGTGCTCAAGCGGCGCACTCGGCCGCGCCGGCACCCACGGCGGGTTGCACACGATCAACCCGGCCTTGGCGAGGGCCGTCGACGGCGGAAACAGGTCGGCCTGCACCACATCGACCTTGCCGGTCATGCCGAGGCGCTTGATGTTCTGGCGCGCACATGCCAGGGCACGCGGGTCCTGGTCGGTAGCGACGACGCGCTTGACGCCGCGCCGCGACAGCACTGCGGCGAGCACACCGGTGCCGGTGCCGATATCGAATGCCAGGTCGGTTGCCGACAGCGGCGCCTCGTTGACCAGCTTCACGTATTCGCCGCGCACCGGCGCGAACACGCCGTAATGCGGGTGAATCCGGTCTTCCAGCGCCGGTACCTCAACGCCTTTTTTGCGCCACTCATAGGCGCTGATCAGGCCGAGCAACTCACGCATCGACGCCACATAGCGGACCGCCTCCTCGCCTTTCGGCTCCTCTCCATAAGCCTCGATGCAGGCACGGCGCACGTCGGGTGCGCGGCGCAGGTCGATGCTGTGGTCCGGCTCGAACTGCAGCAGCAGCATGCCGAGTATGCGGGCGCGCTGCGCCTGTGCCATGCGGTGCAGGTGGAACGCCTCGGCCGGGCTGGGCGCGGGCTTTTCAGGAGGCGCCGCCTTGACCTGTTTATCGGTACTCCTGGGCGGCTTGGCGACCTGCTTCTGATCGACACGCCGCACCAGCGCCTGCAGCAACTGGCGCGCATTCTGGAAATCGCCACGCCACAACAGGGCCGTGCCTTCGCAGGCGAGCCGGTAGGCACGATCCGCGTTCATGGTGTCGTCGGCGATCAGCACGCGTTTCGGCGGTGCGACACCGGCTTCGGAGCGCCAGCGCGCGGTATGCGTGGCGCCGCGCTCCTGCCATGACACCGTCGGGTGGCGGGACGCCGCTACGGGTGGGGAGGGAGATGCTGCGGCCTGGTTCATATGAAGCTTTCGTTCGGCCCGAGCAGGCGCCATTT
>CANJDH010000122.1 GCA_947473125.1 Burkholderiales bacterium | reverse complement strand
TGTTCTCGCGGATCAGGTTGCGGATCGCCGGCGTGCCGACCATGATTTCGTGCGCCGCGACCCGGCCATTGCCGTCCTTGGTCTTCAACAGCGACTGCGAGATGATCGCGCGGATCGACTCCGACAGCATCGAGCGCACCATGTCTTTTTCGGCGGCGGGGAACACGTCGACGATACGGTCGATGGTCTTGGCCGCCGACGACGTGTGCAGCGTGCCGAACACGAGGTGGCCGGTTTCGGCCGCCGACAGCGCCAGGCGAATGGTTTCAAGGTCGCGCATCTCGCCGACCAGGATCACGTCCGGGTCTTCGCGCAACGCCGACCGCAGGGCGTTGTTGAACGACAGGGTATGCGGGCCGACCTCGCGCTGGTTGATCAGGCACTTCTTCGATTCATGCACGAATTCGATCGGGTCTTCCACCGTGAGGATGTGGCCGTATTCGCTTTCATTCTTGTGATTCACCATCGCCGCGAGCGTCGTGGACTTGCCCGATCCAGTCGGGCCTGTCACCAGCACCACACCGCGCGGCTGGTCGGCGAGCTCTTCGAAAATCTTCGGCGCCTTGAGCTCCTCAAGCGACAGGATCTTCGACGGAATCGTCCGCATCACCGAGCCGGCGCCGCGATTGTGCACAAACGCATTGACACGAAAGCGCGCCAGGTTCGGGATCGCGAACGAAAAGTCGCATTCGAGATTTTCCTCGTAGTGCTTGCGCTGCCCGTCGTTCATGATGTCGTAGATCATGCCGTGGACCTCGGTGTGGTCCATCGCCGGCAGGTTGATGCGGCGGATGTCGCCGTGCACCCGGATCATCGGCGGCAGGCCGGCAGAGAGATGCAGGTCGGACGCCTTGCTCTTGACGACGAACGCCAGGAGTTCTGAAATATCCATCGGCATTTATAATTCCCCTTCGAGTTGTTGGCCAATCATGTTGGCCCGCCCCATCGGCCCACATCCCTGGCCCATACTGGCCGCGCTTTACCCGGCAGCCTGACAGATTGCCGCAAATCCAAGCTGCCACCCTGATTTTGTGAAAGATTAACATGCCTCGGCCCGATAGCGTACCGCCAGACGTGCAAGCGCGCCTCGACGGCGCGCGCGCCCGAATCGCCTCGGCATGCGCCAAAGCCGGGCGCGATCCGGCCGGCGTGCGCCTGGTGGCCGTGAGCAAGACTTTTCCCGCCGAAGCGGTACGCGCGGTACATGCGGCCGGGCAACGCGTGTTCGGCGAAAACTACGTGCAGGAAGGCGTCGACAAGATCGCCTCCCTGGCCTTCCTGGCCGATGCGGCCATCGAATGGCATTTCATCGGCCCCCTGCAGAGCAACAAGACGCGCCAGGTGGCGGAGCACTTTGCCTGGGTGCACGGCATCGACCGCCTCAAGATCGCCGAGCGACTGTCAGAGCAGCGCCCACCCGGCATGCCGCCCCTGAACGTCTGCATCCAGGTCAACGTCAGCGGCGAGGCGAGCAAAAGCGGCGTCACGCCGGCCGAGGCAGCCGCCCTGGCGCAGGCGATCGCGGCGCTGCCGCGCCTCAAGCTGCGCGGGCTGATGTCGATTCCCGAGCCGGTAGCGGGCGTCGACGCGCAACGGGCGCCGCACCGGGCGCTGCGCTTCCTGTTCGAGCGCCTCAAGGCGGCAGGGCTCGACCTCGATACACTGTCGATGGGCATGTCGGCAGACCTGGAAGCGGCGATTGCCGAAGGCGCCACCCTGGTGCGCGTCGGTACCGCGATATTTGGTGAAAGGGAAAGACCCCTATGAAAATGGCATTCATCGGCGGCGGCAACATGGCTGCCGCCCTGATCGGCGGCATGGTTCGCCAAGGCATGGATGTCGGCAGCATCCTGGTAGTCGAGCCCTTCGACGCGGCGCGCACCAAACTGAAACTCGAATTCGACATCCACTGCATCGACAGTGCCAGCGCCGCGCTGGCCGAGGTTGACGCGATCGTGATGGCGGTCAAACCGCAGAACATGCGCGAGGCGGCACAATCGATCGCCCCGCACCTGCACGGGCAGCTGGTCGTCTCGATCGCCGCCGGCACGCGCATCACCGACCTGGCGCGCTGGCTCGGCGGGCACGGCAGCATCGTGCGCTGCATGCCGAACACGCCGGCGCTGGTCAGCATGGGCATCACCGGCATGTTCGCGGCGCCCGCCGTCAAGCCGGCGCAGCGCGCCGACGCCGAGCGTATCCTGCGCGCCGTCGGCGAAGTGGTGTGGCTACACAGCGAAGCCCTGCTCGACCCGGTGACAGCGGTGTCCGGCAGCGGGCCGGCGTACGTGTTCTATTTCCTCGAAGCCATGGCCGAGGCTGGCGCCAAGCTCGGGCTCGACCCGGCCGACGCGAAGAAACTGGCACTTGCCACCTTCGCCGGTGCGGCGCGCCTCGCCGCCGACTCCCCGGACGATTTCGCCACCCTGCGAACCAAGGTCACCTCGAAGGGCGGCACCACCGAAGCCGCCCTCAACGTCATGGCCGAACGCAGGGTCAAAGAAGCAATCGTCGCCGCCATGGAAGCGGCGAGCGCGCGCGGCACCGAACTGGGCGTCCTGCTCGGCAAGGATTGAGGCGGAAAGTCTCCGAGAATGGCTCCTGGCGCCGTTCTTCAGCCCTCAACCGCCCGACCACAGCGGCCAGGCGTTGAGGCGAAAGCCGTGGTCCAGCACGATGCCGGCAAACACCGCGGCGCCGAGCCAGTTGTTGTGCATGAACGCGGCGAAGCAGCCGGCGCGGTCGCGCTGGCGAATCAGCGTGTAGTGATATCCCGCCATCGCCGCTGCCACCAGCAGGCCGCCAAAAAACCACGGACCGGCCTTGATCCAGAGGCCGAGCCCGGCGAGGATGCCAAGGAACGCCAGGTAGGACAGCATCACCATGAGCACGTCGAAGCGGCCGAAGGTGATCGCCGAAGTGCGAATCCCGATGCGGATGTCGTCGTCGCGGTCCACCATCGCATACTCGGTGTCGTAGGCGATCGCCCAGAAAATGTTTGCCGCGAGCAGCCACCAGGCTTCGGCGGGCACGGTGCGCTGCACTGCGGCGTACGCCATCGGAATGCCGAAGCCGAACGCGATGCCCAGGTAGGCCTGCGGGATCGCCATGAAGCGCTTGGTGTAGGGGTAGCTCACCGCCAGGAACAGCGCCGCCACTGCCAGCATCCAGACCAGCGTATTGAGCCTGACGATCAGCACGAAGGCGCAGGCCGACAGCAGTGCGGCCAGGGTCCAGGCCTCCTTGCTGCTCACCTGCCCCGACGTGATCGGCCGGTGTTCGGTGCGCTTGACGTGCTTGTCGAAATCGCGGTCGGCGTAGTCGTTCACCACACACCCTGCCGAGCGCATCAGCAGCGTGCCCAGGCAGAAGATCCAGATCAGCGCCCAGGTCACCCAGCCGTCCGAGGCGAACCACAATGCCCACAGCGTCGGCCAGAGCAGCAGCAGCGTGCCGATCGGCTTGTCGAGCCGCATCAATTTTTCGTAGAGCGTCAGGCGCTCGGCCAAGTATTTCCAGTTCATGGGGACGGATTAAAGCAAATCAGCGTCACTGCCGTAGCCCCGCCCTGCCGTGCGGCGTGAAGCAGGCGACAGGCGGCGCCGGATTCGATGCGCGGCAAACAACGGCAATACTGAATGGCGCGACGCCACGAACGCTGGCGTGCGCGGTCAAGCCTGGGGAATTGCTGATCAAGTCCGAAACTACCAAAGTTGCCTTTGCAAGCCGTTGTTTGCAAGCTGTTGATTCCGTGTGTCACTTCGTTGGCAAGTCCGGGAGCCAGGGACTCGGTCAGCGGAACCCTAGGGAAGGGCTGAATAAGTCCGCAGGGAAGGAACACCGCTCTTGCAACACCCTGATTTCGTTCAATACTGTCGTGCGGTAGCCCGCAGATCAGGGACTTATTCAGCTTTTCCCTAGGTCATCAAGTAGCTCTCGCGGCTGCCGAGCCAGCGCGCCAGGTGCGCCGCCGCCAGCGGGTCGGCGCCATCGAGCATCTGCGTCGCGCAATCGCGCGCCTGCTCGATCAGCTCCACGTCGGCCTCGAGGTCGGCGAAACGCAGCAGCGGCACCCCGCTTTGCGCCGTCCCGAGAAACTCGCCCGGCCCACGCAGCTGCAGGTCGGCGCGCGCAATCTCGAAACCGTCGGTGGACTCGAACATCACCTTGAGGCGTTGCCGCGCATTTTCCGACAACGGGTGTTGATACAGAAGGATGCACACGCTTTCATCCTCGCCGCGGCCGACGCGGCCGCGCAACTGGTGCAGTTGCGACAGCCCGAAGCGTTCCGCGTGCTCGACCACCATCAGTGACGCATTGGGCACGTCGACGCCGACCTCGATCACCGTGGTCGCCACCAGCACGTCGGTGGCGCCGGCGACGAACTGCGCCATCGCCGCGGCCTTCTCCGCCGGCTTTTGGCGCCCGTGCACCAGGCCCACGGTCAAGCCCGGCAGCATCGCGGTCAGGCGCTCGTGGGTCTCGACCGCCGTCTTCAATTGCAGGGTCTCGGATTCCTCGATCAAGGGGCACACCCAGTACACCTGGCGCCCCGCGCCGCAGGCTTCGAGGATGCGTGCCACCACTTCGTCGCGGCGCGTGTCGGCCACCAGTTTGGTCTTGACCGGAGTGCGCCCCGGCGGCATCTCGTCGATCACCGATACGTCGAGGTCGGCATAAAACGTCATCGCCAGCGTGCGCGGAATCGGCGTCGCGCTCATCATCAGCTGGTGCGGCACTAGGCCGCCGGCCTTCTGCGCCAGCGCCTGGCCTTGTTCCATGCCATTCGGAAGCGGCGGAGTAGCGAGCGTCTCAACTTGATCCGGTTCGGCGTGCGCACCTTTGTGCGTCAGGGCGAGGCGCTGACCCACGCCAAACCGATGCTGCTCGTCCACAATCACCAGGCCGAGTTTGTCGAAGCTGACGCTGTCCTGGAACAGCGCGTGGGTACCGATCGCCAGTTGCGCCGCCCCGTCGGCGATGCGTTGCGCAGCCGCCGCCTTGTCGCGTTTCTTCAGGCTGCCCGACAGCCACGCGATGCGCACGCCGAGCGGTTCGAGCCAGTGTGTGAGTTTACGGTAGTGTTGCTCGGCGAGGATCTCGGTGGGGGCCATGAACACCGCCTGATAACCGCAATCGATCGCGCGGCACGCGGCGAGCGCCGCAACAATCGTCTTGCCGCTGCCGACATCGCCCTGCAGCAGGCGCCGCATCGGGTGTGGCGCTTCGAGGTCGCGCCCGATCTCGCCCTGCACGCGCCGCTGCGCGCCCGTCAGCGCGAATGGCAATGCCGCCAGGAGCCGCTCCTGGAGAGGTTCTCCGGAGGGTACCGGCCCGGGAGCCAGTCTCGGAGCACTTTCCAGCCGACGCGCCCGGTAGGCGCTTTGCAAAGACAACTGCTGCGCCAGGAGTTCATCGAACTTCATGCGCCGCCACGCCGGGTGCGCGTTGCGGTCCAGCGTCGCCGGCCCGGCACCCGGCGCCGGGAAGTGCAGCGCATGGATCGCCTCGGCAAACGGCATCAGTCCGAGGCGCGCGGACGCGCCGCGCGGCGCGGTGTCGGTGAGCTGCCCGTCCTTTTCGGCGCTCGCGATCGCACCGACCACCACGCGCCGCAGCGTCGCCTGGCCCAGGCCTGCGGTGGCCGGGTACACCGGCGTGAGTGACGCCGGCAGCGGCGCTCCCGTCTCCACCTCGCGATAACGCGGGTGGATCATCTCGGCACCGAAAAAGCCGGTGCGCGCTTCGCCCGACACGAGCAGGCGCTTGCCTTCAGTGAGCTGCTTGACCTGGCTGCCGTAAAAATTGAGAAAGCGCAGATGCAGCGCGCCGCCCGGCTCAACCAGTTTCACGATCAGTGTGCGCCGCGGACGGTACTGGATGGTGGCTTCGGCGATTTCGCCCTCCACTTGGGCAAACGCACCGTCGACGAGCTCCGCAACCGGCGTGATGCGGGTTTCATCTTCGTAGCGCAACGGCAGGTGCAGCACCAGGTCGAAGCGACTCTTGAGTCCAAGCTTGGCGAGCCGCCCCTGCAGGGTGGCGGGCGCGGTTTTGCGGGCAGCCGGCTTTTTCTTGCCCGGTGACGCCGCTTTGCCGGCGCCGGACGCGGGCGTGGCCTTCGCGGTCAATCGATGACCAGCACCGCGTCGGCTTCGACCAGCGCACCGCGCGGCAGGCTCGCCACACCGACTGCGGCGCGCGCCGGGAACGGTTCGGGAAAGTAGCGCGCCATCGCTTCATTGACCTTGGCAAAGTGGGCCAGGTCGGTCAGGTACACCTGCACCTTGACGGCCGCCGCCAGCGACGCACCGCAGGCCTCGGCGAGCGCCTTGAGGTTGTCGAACACGCGCACGATCTGCGCATCGATGCCGTCGACCAGCTGCCCGCTAGCCGGGTCGAGCCCGATCTGCCCCGACAGGTAGCAGGTGTTGCCCGCCCGGATCGCCTGCGAGTAGGTACCGATCGCGGCGGGCGCACGGGGGGTGGATACGGGAGCTTTTGGCATGACGGGCCTTCAAAACGGTAAACAGGTCAAAGTGTACCGGCCCACGCGGATTCGCGCAGGAGTAAGCTTTATGCCGCCACCCGACAAATCATTGCCACGGATCCCGCTGATGAGCCCCATTACGACACACGCCCTGCGCTGCCTCCTCGCCGCCGTCCTGTTGCCGGCGTCGCTGCTCGCGCAGGCCGACGAGGTCAAGGTGATGGCTTCTGCAGCCCTCAAGGAAGCCTACCTCGAGCTGGTCCCGGTTTTCGAGAAACGCAGCGGCCACAAGGTCGTGACAATCTGGGACGGCGGCGTCAACATCGTCAAGCGCATGCGCGCCGGCGAAGTGGTGGACCTGGTGATCCTCGCCAGACCCGCCGTCGAGACACTCATCAGCGAAGGCAAGGTCGCAAGCGCCGGCCGCGTGGACCTCGCCACCTCGGGCGTCGGCGTCGCCGTGCGCGCCGGCGCACCGCGCCCCGACATCAGCTCGGGCGAGGCGCTCAAACGCACCCTGCTCGCAGCCAAGTCGATTGCCTACTCAAGTGGGCCGAGCGGCGCGCACATCGCGGCGCTGATCACGCGCATGGGGATTGCCGACCAGGTCAAGTCGAAGGTCCTGCAGACCACGCCGGGCAACCCGGTGGGCTTGTTCGTCGCGCGCGGCGAAGCCGAGATCGGCTTTCAGCAGGTGAGCGAACTGTTGCCGATCGTCGGCATCGACTTCCTTGGCCCCTTGCCCGCGGACATCCAGGAAATCACCGTGTTCTCCGGCGGCCTGCACGCCAATGCCGGGGCACCGGCCGCCACCGGCGCGCTGCTGGACTTCCTGACGTCATCGGAGGCCGCCGCGGTGCTGCGCAAAAAAGGCATGGCGCCGGTTTCGCGCTAGCCCGTCTGCCTCACCTACAACCACGCTCTCCTGCCATGCCACAAAAAATCATTGCCCTGCTCCACCCCGGTGAAATGGGCGCTGCACTGGGCGCCTGCCTGGTCGGCTGCGGCCACCGTGTCCTGTGGGCCTCGGAAGGCCGCAGTGCTGCCTCGCTGACGCGTGCTGCGGCCGCCGGTATCGAGGACGCAGGCTCACTCGCGCGTGCCGTCGATGCCGCCGACCTCGTGCTCTCGGTGTGCCCGCCGCACGGCGCACTGGACCTCGCCGAAGAAGTGGCCGCCTGCGGCTTCGACGGCCTCTACCTGGATGCCAACGCGATCGCCCCCGACACCACGCGCGAAGTCGGCGCCATCATCACCGCGGCCAAGGCACGCTTTGTCGATGGCGGCATCATCGGTCCGCCGCCGGTGAAAGCCGGCGTGACGCGCCTGTACCTGTGCGGCGCGCAGGCAAAAGAGGTCGCCGAGCTGTTCGCCGGCAGCCACACCGACGCGAGCGTCCTCGCCGGCCCGATCGGCGCGGCGTCCGCGCTCAAGGTCTGCTACGCGGCATGGAACAAGGGGTCGATCGCGCTGCTCGCCACGATCCGCACCCTGGCGCAAATCGAAGGCGTGGACGCCGCACTGCTCGCCGAGTGGGCCGTCTCCCAGCCTGACCTCGCCAGGCGTTCCGAATCGATCACGACGCAATCGCGCAAGGCCTGGCGCTGGATCGCCGAGATGGACGAGATCGCCGCGAGTTTCGAGGCCGCCGACCTGCCGCCGGGCTTCCACCAGGCCGCAGGCGAGATCTACCGCTGCCTCGATACCTTCAAGGACGCAGCCGCCACGCCGAGCATGGAAGCGATCACCCGCAGCATCGGCAGGGGCGTGCGAAAATGACCATGATCAATCCAAACATGAGCGACGGCAACTGGCCCTTCACGCTGCGGCCGCTGACGCCGCACCTGGGCGCCGAGATTTCCGGCGTCAACCTCGCCGACGACCTCGACGACGCCGTGTTCCGCGCGATCCAGCGCGCCTTCCTGCAATACCAGGTGCTGCTGTTTCCGCCGCAGGAGGTGCCGCCCGGGCAGCAGGTACGCATGGCGCGCTGCTTCGGCGAAGTGCAGATCCACGTCATGAACCAGTACCACGCCGATGGTTACCCGGAGCTGTATCGCCTGTCCAACCTCGACGCCGACGGCAAGCCCAACGGCAGGCACCCGGACAAGGGCACGCTGGCCTGGCACACCGACGGTTCGTGGCAGCGCGTCACCGGCCACGCCACGCTGATCTACGGCGAAGTCATGCCGTCGAGCGGCGGCGAAACCCATTTCGCCGACATGTACGGCGCCTACGCGCGCCTCAGCGACACGTGGAAAGCGCGCATCCAGGGGATGCGTGCAGTCCACAACCTCGATTTCTCGCGCACCCGGCGCCACGGCGAAGACCCGCTCACCGAGGCGCAGCGCCTCGCCAAGCCGCCGGTCGACCACCCGGTGGTGCGCACCCATCCCGAGACCGGGCGCAAATGCCTGTACCTCGGCGACCATGCCGAAACCATCGTCGGCATGCCCTACGACACCGGCCGTGCCCTGGTCGAGGAACTCAACGCGCTGGCGATCCACCCCGACCTGACCTACGAGCACCGCTGGACGCCGCGCCAGCTGATCGTCTGGGACAACCGCTGCATCCTGCACCGCGCCACCGGCTACGACCCCGCGACCCAGGGCCGGGTGATCCGCCGCTGCACCGTGCTGGGAAGCGTGCCGGTCTGAACCGGCGCGTCGCGCGCGCCACACCGCTGCGGCAGATTGCAGCGCCGCGCGCCGTATAATTTGGCCCTTGTTTCGCCCCACCCGCCGGCCTGCCCCTTGAACCTCTTCGCCCTGATCGCCATGATGTTGCTCGCGCACATCACGTTCACGGGCAGCCGGGTCGCGCTATCGCTGTACGCCCTCAATCTGCACGCCTCGGCCTTCACGGTGGGCCTGCTGATGAGCCTCCTGGCGTTGATCCCGATGCTGTGTTCGGTGCTGATCGGGCGCTGGACCGACCGCATCGGCGCGGTCGTGCCGGCCATGATTTCACTGGCCCTGATGTTCGCCGGCGCGCTCCTGCCCGGGTCGTTGCGCTCGGTCGACAGCCTCTACGCCGGCAGCGTGCTGCTCGGCAGCGGCTTCACCCTGATGCATGTCGCGGTCAACAACGCGGTGGGCCACGCGAGCACGGCGGAGCACCGCAAGCGCGATTTCAGCCACCTCGCGCTCGGCTTTTCCATCTCCAGCGTCTGCGGCCCGGTGATCGCCGGATTTTCCATTGACTACCTAGGCCACGCCAACACCTTCCTGGTGCTTGCGGCGTTCCCGCTGATGGGCAGTGCGGTGCTGGTGCTGGTGCACAACACCACGCGGCGCGGCCGCCAGCATGTCGCGCCGCCGGCAGATGCGCGCGTGATGGACCTGCTGCGCAACGCGCCGCTGCGCGCCGTGTTCGTGGTCAGCGGCCTGTTGTCGATGGGCTGGGACCTGTTCACCTTCATGGTGCCGCTGCAGGGTGCGCGCATCGGCCTGTCGGCCTCGACCATCGGCATCATCATGGGCACCTTCGGCGTCGCCACCTTCGTGGTGCGCGCCGCAATGCCGTGGATCGCGCGCAATTTCTCCGAGTGGCAAACCCTGACCGGTGCGCTGGCGCTGACGGCGTTCGTGTACCTGCTGTTTCCGCTGTTCAGCGCCGTGCCGGTGCTGCTGGCGCTGGCCTTCCTGCTCGGGCTCGGGCTCGGTGCGTGCCAGCCGATGGTGATGAGCCTGATCCACGTGGCAGCACCGGCCGGGCGCACCGGCGAGGCGGTCGGGGTGCGCACCACGGTGATGAACGCCAGCCATACTTTCCTGCCCCTCACCTTCGGCGCGCTCGGCGCGGCCTTCGGCGGCATGACGCCGATTTTCTGGATCCTGTCGGCCTGCATGGCCGGCGGCGCCTTTTTCGCGGGCAAGCGCATCCGGAGGCACGCATGAAGCGCCTGCGCCGGGGAGCCGCCGTGGCAGCCTTGCTGGCCGCGCTCGCCTGGGGCGCCGCGTCGACGTTCGTGTATTTCCGGCAGGGCTCGATCATTTACCTGCCAACGCGCGAGCTCGCCAGGACACCCAGTGACGCGGGCCTCGCCTATGAAGACCTGCGCCTGCCGGTGCGCCGTGCCGGCGGCACCAACGAGACCATCCATGCATGGTGGCTGCCGGCGCCGCAGCCGAACGGTCACGCCGTCCTGTTCCTGCACGGCAATGCACGCAACATGGGCGCCAGTGCCAACATCGAGAAAATCAGCGCCCTGGCGCGCGCCGGTTTCAACGTGCTCACCCTCGACTACCGCAGCTACGGCGGCTCCGACGGCGACGCGCCTTACGAAGCGGCGCTGTATGAGGATGCCGACGCGGCCTTCGCGGAGTTGCGGCGCCGCGCGCCCGAGCCGGCCAAACGCATCCTGCACGGCCATTCGATGGGCGGCGCGATCGCCATCGACCTCGGCGCCCGGCAGCCGCGCGAGTTTGGCGCCGCGTTCATCGAGGCGACCTTCACCACCATGGCCGACATGTCGACCCTCAACCCGTTGTTTCGGCTGCTGCCGGTCGACACGCTGCTCACCGAGCGCTTCGAGTCGGCACGCAAGATCGGCGGCTTCGCGCTGCCGATACTGTTCATCCACGGCACCGACGACGCGCGCATTCCCGCCGTGATGAGCAAGCAGCTGTTTGCGCTCGCGGCCGAACCGAAGGCGGTGGTGCTGGTCGACGGCGCAGGGCACAACAATCTGCACGGCTTCTCGCAATATGCCGGCGCCTACCGGCTGCTGCTCGAGATGGTGAAGAAATGAGGCTTCCAGCGCGCGCACTGCTCGCCCTGGTCGCAGTGCTCGGGCTCACTGCCGGCTGCGCCACACGCCCGTTCGACCTGCAGGGGCATCGCGGCGCGCGCGGCCTGGCGCCGGAAAATACCCTGACCGGCTTCGTCCGCGCCATCGAGATCGGCGTGACCACCCTGGAGCTCGACATCGGCGTCACGCGCGACGGCGTCGTCGTCGTGCACCATGACCTGGCCCTCAACCCCGACATCGCGCGCAATCCGTCCGGCGCCTGGGTCGCGGCGCCGACGCCGCTGCTGCGCGAGTTGAGCTGGGCCGAAGTGTCGGAGTACAACGTCGGGCGGATTCGTCCCGGCACGACCTACGCGGAGCGCCACCCGGACCAGACCGCGCGCGACGGCGAGCCGATCCCGCGCCTGGCCGACCTGTTCGCGCTGATCGCCAGGCGCGGCGACACGGCCACCCGCTTCAACATCGAAACCAAGCTCGACCCGGGCCGCCCGGACCAGAGCATCGGCCCGGAAGCCATGGTGGGAGCGCTTCTTGGCGTGATTGCCGAATACCGGATGGAAACGCGCGTGACGATCCAGTCGTTCGACTGGCGCACCCTCAAGCTGGTGCAGGCGCGCGCACCCGGCATCCCCACGGTGTTCCTGACGGCGCAGCGCCCGAACTTCAACACCATCGACGTCAAGGGCTTGTGGACCGCCGGCATGCTGCTGGAGCGCTTTGCCTCACTGCCGGCGATGGTCCAGGCGGCCGGCGGCGCGGTATGGTCGCCACACTTCGAAGACCTGAGCATCGACCTGCTGCGCGACGCGCAGGCGCGCGGCCTCAGGGTAGTTCCCTGGACGGTCAATCGCCGCGATGACATCGGCCGCCTGATCGACATGGGCGTCGACGGCCTGATCACCGACCGGCCCGACCTGGCTGCGGCAGCGTTGAAGGAACGCGGCCGCAGCACGCGTTAGCAGCAGACGCCAACAAGCACAGGCCGCCCCGCCCCCCATGCCCCTCCTGCACAGCCAGATTGCATCGTCACCGCGCCTGGCCGTGACCCATGCCGCGCCCGCCGCTGACAACGGCCAGGCGATCCTGTTCCTGCACGGCATCGGTGCCAACCGCAGCCACTGGGACGACCAGCTCGCGTTTTTCGCCGCGCACGGGTACACCGCGATCGCGCCCGACCTGCGCGGCTACGGCGACAGCGACGACTACGAGGGCGCGCTCGACTTCATTCGCGATTTCGCCGACGACGCACTGCGCACGCTGGACCATTTCGGCATCGCGCAGGCGCACATCGCCGGCCTGTCGATGGGCGGCCGGGTGGCGCGCTGGTTCTGGAAGCAGCACCCGGCACGCGTGCGCAGCCTGACCCTGGCGAACACGCAGCCCGGTTTCGACACTCTGGGCGAAGAAGCCACCGAGGCGTTTGT
>CANJDH010000121.1 GCA_947473125.1 Burkholderiales bacterium | reverse complement strand
CTCTCTACACTTTTCTACAGATGTTGTCGCTCTCAACTTTCGAGAAATTCGAGCTTTCATGCGCCTTTGCGCCCGATCCTCGTACAAGCATTTCACCTGATCCCGCTAACCAATTGAATCTGTTCGACAATTAACCGGACGCCACTGAGGGATTCATTAGCGTGAGTTCCACGCGGCCTGGCAAGGCGCTGCGCAATGCGGCGTGCAAATAGCAGGTGTTCTCTGCTACTTCGAGCAGGTTTTGCATCACTGCGTCGGGCTCCTCGGCATGCAGGAATACGTGAGTGTCCACCGGCTCCAGCCCTCCGGTGAGCGTTCCTGCAGCAGCGCTGCCAGTGAGGGTGAAGGGCAGGTTCTGGACAAAACGGATTGCGCGCACCTTGTGCTTGCGGTGCTCGATGTAGCGTGAGAACTGCGTCATGTAGCAAAAGGCGATGCCGGCTGCGATGCAGGCCAGGCCCGAGGGAGCGCGGCCGTACCCGGCGCGTTCGTCGCAGCTGATGTTGAATGCGGCGCCAAAGCGTGGCGTGACCATGGTGGCGACCAATCCGGTCGGATCGCGCAGCATGCTTCGGCCAGGAATCGAGATCGGAATCCGGCCTTCGGGCGCCATTGAAGGCGGTGCGCCGGGCGGCATCGGCCGCTCGACCTTTTCGATCAACGCAAAGCCGGGCGCTGCCCCTGCCAGCGGTGCCGGAGCCGAGGCATGGGCTTTGAAGGGGTCCTGCTGGTCGGGTGCCGACGAGGGGGCGACGCGGGTCACCGGGCAGCGCCGACCATTGACATACAGCGCGAAGGTATTGCGCTGGACCTGCGCCATCACGGCGTGCGCCGGTGAGGCCGCCAACGCCGCTTCGAGAAGTTTCAGTACGGTCGCGTGTGCCGCCCTAGAGCGCGCCTGCACACGCACGACCACCGCTTCGGCGCTGCCTTCGCCGCTGCCCTTGAAGAAGGAGCCATTGAAGTGGTATTGGTTGTCGAGCGTGATGCCGTCAATGTCGAGGGCGACATTGTGCGTCCGCGCCAGGGCCAGGGTGCGGTTGACGAAATCGGCATGCAATCCGGCATTGAAAAATGCCAGCGGGAACGGTGCAAGGTCGGTGCCCTGGAGGATCGCCCCTTCATCGCTGGTAAGGCGCCAGGCATCACCGCCTTCGCCTTCGGTCACGACCAGTTCTTTCTGGTGGCCCCCCATGGTGCGCGCCTCGACGCGAAACACGTCGCGTGCCGGGGCGTTACCGACGATGGTGGCAGCACGTCTGCCAGATGCGCTGTCGGCAACCCTGAAGGCCAAGGGGTAGCCGGTGCCGTCAATGCGGTCAAGGTTCATGCACAATCTCCCGGGAACAGATGGCTATCGTAACCGACCGGCACCGGCGCCGGATTCATTACACTGTTGGCTGCGAAAGACCTTTTGGAACGTGTCATGCTCAAACTCAATATCAACGGCACCGAGCGGCAAGCCCGCTCGGCAGCCGATACCCCGCTGCTGTGGGTATTGCGCGACGAACTGAACCTCACCGGCACCAAATTCGGCTGCGGCATCGCCCTGTGCGGTAGCTGCACCGTGCACGTCGATGGACTGGCAGTGCGTTCTTGCGTCATGTCGGCTGGCGGCGCCATTGGCAAGAAGGTGCGCACCATCGAAGGTCTGGGTGCCGACAAGTTGTCGGCCCTGCAGGAGGCGTGGATCGCGCACTCGGTACCGCAATGCGGATACTGCCAGAGCGGCATGCTGATGGCGGCGTCCGCGCTGCTCGCCAGGAATCCGGCCCCCACCGATGCCGACATCGACAAGGAAATTACCAACATCTGCCGCTGCGGCACCTATGGGCGCATCCGCGCTGCGATCCACGCGGCGGCCCGTGTTGAACCGCCAAAACCCTTGGTGGGAGCGGCTGTTGGCGCTGTGGTCGCAGGGGGTGTGAAATGAAGCGCCGTACCTTTTTGCTCGCCGGATCCGGGATTGCCGGCGCCCTGATCGTCGGCTGGGGCGTGCGACCGCCGCGTGCCCGCCTGAACGCCGAATCAGCCGTCATGCCGCTGGAGCGCGGCGAGGTGCAGCTCAACGGCTGGCTGAAAATTTCCGCCGAAGGCATCGTCACGGTGGCAGTGCCGCGCGCAGAGATGGGGCAGGGCGTCTACACCGCCCTGCCGATGCTGGTGGCTGAAGAGCTTGGATGCGACTGGTCGCAGGTGCGCAGCGAGCAGGCGCCGGTTGACGCGATGTATGGCAACGTCGAGATGTTCGTTGACGGCCTGCCGTTTCACCCGGACGAGCATGGCGTCAAGCGCAAGACCGCCGAATGGGTGGTGCGCAAGGTCGGGCGCGACCTCGGCCTGATGATTACCGGCGGTTCGTCAAGCGTAAAAGACGCCTGGGGTCCGATGCGGACTGCAGGGGCCGCCGCGCGCGACATGCTGGTGCAGGCGGCAGCAACGCGGTTTCGGGTGCCGGCCTCGGAATGCACCACGGCGAAAGGTTGGGTAGTGCATGGGTCCGGGCTCAAGGCGAGTTTTGGCGAATTGGCCGGGGTTGCCGCGACGCTCGCACCGACGCTGCCGGTCAGGGTCAAGGATGCGAAAGACTTTACCCTCATCGGCAAGAGTCTGCCGCGCCTCGATGCGCGCGCCAAGTCGACCGGCGCGGCCGAGTACGGCACCGATGTGCGCCTGCCCGGCATGCTCTACGCGGCGATCCGCATGGCGCCGGTGTTTGGTGCCGGCTGGACCAAGTTTTACGCCAACGGCGCCGAGGGCATGCCCGGCGTCAAGGCGGTGCTGCCGGTTGCGCCCGGGCTTGCCGGAGCGCAAGCCGGCATTGCCGTGATTGCCGAAACCTGGTGGCAGGCCAAGAAAGCGGTGGATGTCCTCGAGATCGTATGGGAAGCGAAGGGTGGCCTCGATACCGCGTCGATCTTTCGCGACTACCGCAACGCCATCGACAGCGGTAGTGCGCAGACGCATTTCTCGCGCGGGAAAATGGGCGACGCCCTGTCGCTGACCGTCACCGAGGTCCATGCTGAATATCGTGTGCCGTATTTGGCGCACGCCACGATGGAACCGCAAAACTGCACTGCGCAAATCCTCGACGACGGCAAGGTCGAGGTGTGGGTGCCGACCCAGGCACCGTCGATCGCGCAATGGCTGGCCGGCAAGGCGGCCGGCGTGAAAACCCATGACGTGACGGTGCACTCGACGCTGCTCGGCGGCGGCTTTGGCCGTCGCCTTGAAATGGACATGGTGGTACAGGCGGTGGAGCTGGCCAAGTCTGCCGGCGGGCGCCCGGTGCAATTGATCTGGAGCCGCGAAGAAGACACGGCGCATGACATGTACCGCCCGGCGGCGCTGGCGTCACTCAGCGCCGGGCTCGATGGTGCGGGTAACGTGGTGTGGTGGAGTGCGAAAAGCGCAAGTGGGTCGGTGATGCACTCGATGACCGCGCGCCTCGGCTTCACGCCGATGGGGCCCGACAAGACCAATGCCGAAGGCCTGTCCGGCAAGGTCTACGAGATTCCCAACGTGCGCATCGAGCACGCGCAGGTCAAGCACGCGGTGCCGCTTGGTTTCTGGCGCTCGGTTGGGCACTCGCAAAACGCGTTCTTCTCCGAGCATTTTCTCGACGAGCTCGCCGCCAGGGCGGGCAAGGACCCGCTCGATTACCGGCGCAGCCTGCTCAAAAACCACCCCCGGCATCTCGCGGTACTGAACCTCGCCGCCGACAAGGCCGGCTGGGGCAAGCCACTGCCGCAGGGGCGCGCCCGCGGCATTGCGCTGCACGAGTCGTTCGGCAGCATCGTGGCGCAGGTCGCCGAAGTATCGATTGAAGACAAGAAGCCGCGCGTGCACCGCGTCGTGTGCGCCATTGATTGCGGCATGGTGGTCAACCCCGACATCGTCGCGCAGCAGATGGAGTCGGGCATCGTGTTCGGGCTCACGGCCGCCCTGTTCGGCGAGATCACCATCGAAGCGGGCGCCGTCAAGCAGAAAAATTTCAACGACTACGACATGCTGCGCCTGAAAGACGCACCGCAGGTGGAGACCTATGTGGTGGTGTCAGGCGCGCTGCCTGGCGGGGTGGGCGAGCCAGCTACGCCGCCGGTGGCGCCGGCCGTGGCGAACGCATTGTTGAAGCTCACCGGCAATCCGGTGCGGGCGCTGCCGATCAGGCTCTAGGGCACGGGACCGGCAGGGCGGTGGCGCGCGTTTAGCGGCGCCGCTGGCCGCCGGCAAATGCGCGCTTCGGGCCGGCAGTGGTTGCCTGGCGCTCGAGGTGGCGAAACGTGATGCGACCCTTCGACAGGTCGTAGGTGGAAAGCTCGAGCGACACCTTGTCGCCGGCGAGGATGCGAATGTGGTGCTTGCGCATGCGACCGCTGGTGTACGCGATCAGCACATGACCGTTGTCCAGAGTGACGCGATAACGCGAATCGGGCAGGGCCTCCGCGACCACGCCTTCCATTTCAATCAGTTCTTCTTTTGCCAATTGCACATCTCCAGGTCTTGCTCGGGAAAACAAAAAGGCCCGGCAGTTGCCGGGCCCTTCCGGAAGGGAGGGCGTTCAAGGTAAATCGGCAGAACCGGCCAACCCACGAAACGCACACCCGGCTCGCATCTGGGCATGGCACAAGGCCATGCCGGGTCGAGTATTACTCGATTCCCTTGATGTTCGAAGCCTGTTGGCCTTTGGGGCCTGCGGTCACGTCAAAGCTGACTTTTTGATTCTCTTTGAGAGTCTTGAAGCCGGCGCTTTGAATTGCCGAGAAGTGAGCGAAAAGGTCGTCGCCACCACCATCGGGGGTGATGAAGCCGAAACCTTTGGAGTCATTGAACCACTTAACCACACCTGTTGCCATGTCTTGATATCCTAAAAAAATGAAAATTAAGGGGGGTAAATCCCTCGGGAAACGAAGGTCAAGACGGCGGGATGATGAAGGGGTATACCGAAACTGCAGGGTACTGAACCAGACAACAACAACGACACTACTTGAAAATCGTAGCTTGGCACTATGCACGTGTTTTGTCTTGTGCGCAATCTATTCCGGTCGATTTGTGGCCAAAGTGTCTGTTTTGGGCACGAAATCACCTTTGTGCCGGAAAATTTGCGCCAAATGCCGCCAATCACCCTCAGTTTTCCTCGGTCAGGCGCGTTTTCGGCGCCGCACCGCTTACAGGCGCTCGATGATGGTGGCGTTGGCCATGCCGCCGGCTTCGCACATGGTTTGCAGGCCGTAGCGCCCGCCGCTGCGCTCAAGCGCGTTGAGCATCGTGGTCATGAGCCGTGCGCCGGAGGCGCCCAGAGGGTGCCCCAGCGCGATGGCGCCGCCGCAGGGGTTCAGGCGCGCCGGGTCGACCCGAAATTCGCGCTGCCATGCCAACGGCACCGAGGCGAAGGCTTCGTTGACTTCAAAGTGGTCGATGGCGCCGGCTGATAGGCCGGATTTTTCAAACACCCGGCGTGTCGCCGGGATCGGCGCCGTCAGCATCATCAACGGATCGTCGCCGATCACGTCAAACCCGGCGAAGCGCGCGCGCGGCGTCAGGCCCAGCCTGGCGGCCATTTTTTCGCTCATGATCAACAGGCCTGCAGCGCCATCGGTGATCTGCGACGCGTTGCCCGCCGTGACGCGCCAGTCAAGTGCGGGATAGCGCGCTTTCATCTCGTCGCTGGCGAAGGCGGCCTTCAGTTGCGCGAGGCCCTGTGCCGTGGTGGAGGCGCGAATCGTTTCGTCCGTGCTGACCACGCCGTCGGGGGTGGCGACCGGCACGATCTCGCCGGCAAAGTGGCCGGCGGCTTGCGCCGCGGCGGCGCGCTGGTGCGATTGCGCGGAATACGCGTCGAGCTCGTCGCGCGAAATGTGCCATTTGGCGGCCACCAGTTCGGCCGAAACACCCTGGCCGATCATGCCCGGCGCGTAGCGCGCCAGCACCGCCGGCGAAAACGGGTTCTGGCCGATGCGTGCGCTGCCCATCGGCACGCGGCTCATCGACTCCACGCCGGCCGCAATCACGATGTCGTAGGCGCCGGCCATGACGCCCTGCGCGGCAAAATGCACCGCCTGTTGCGATGAGCCGCATTTGCGGTCGATGGTGGTTGACGGCACGTGGTCCGGGTAGCCGCCCGCCAGCCATGCGAAGCGCCCCACGCCCGCCGACTGCTCGCCGGCCTGACTGACGCAGCCGACAATGATGTCGTCCACCGTGCCCGGGTCGAGGCGGTTGCGTTCGACCAGGGCGCGCAATACCGGCAGCAGGACGTCGGTGGCGTGCACGCCGGAGAGCGCGCCGCCCGGCTTGCCGCGACCCATGGGGGTGCGAACGGCGTCAACGATCACGGCTTCATGTTGCATGGCAGGCTCTCCCGTCAATGATGTCGCAATGCTGCGCTGCGAGAGACACGGCATGGCTGGCGCTGAGGATAAACTAAATGCCCGGCGCATCGCCCTGCCGGCACGGAGCACGATTTGCATCCTTCCCACTTCGCTCGAACCCAGCCGGACAAACCCGCCTTGATCATGGCGGGCAGCGGCCACACCCTGACCTATCGCGAGCTCGAAGAGCGTTCCAACCGGGTGGCGCACCTGCTGCGCAAGCTCGGCCTCAAGGCCGGCGACCACATTGCCATCCTGCTCGAGAACCATCCGCGGTTTTTTGAAATCTGTTTTGGCGCGCACCGTGCCGGCATTATTTACACCGCGATGAGCACCCGCCTCACGGTGGGCGAGGCGGCCTACATCGTGGAAAACTGCGAAGCCCGCGTGCTCATTACCTCGCAAGCCATGCAGGCCCTGGCACAGGAGCTGGTGCCGCACACCGCCAGGCTCCAGGCGCGCCTGATGCTTGATGGGCCGGCGCCGGGATTTGGCGGGTTCGAGGCGGCGCTGGCCGCGTGCCCGTCCACGCCGATCGCGGATGAAACCGCCGGCGGCGACATGCTCTATTCGTCCGGTACCACCGGCCGACCCAAAGGCGTGTTCGTGCCCCCCGAGTTTGCCGCCATCGATGCACCCAATCCACTGATCAGCATTTGCGAAAAACTCTACGGCATGGACGCGTCGTCGGTGTACCTGTCGCCGGCGCCGCTGTATCACGCGGCACCGCTGCGTTTTTCCATGACGGCAATGCGCCTGGGCGGCACCTGCGTGGTGATGGAGTATTTCGACGCCGAGGATTTTCTGCGGCAAGTGGAAAAGCACCAGGTGACGCACACCCAGCTGGTGCCGACCATGTTCGTGCGCATGCTCAAGCTGCCCCCCGCGGCGCGCACGCGCTACAAGCTGTCCTCGCTCAAGATTGCGATCCACGCCGCAGCGCCTTGCCCGATACCGGTCAAGGCGCAGATCATCGACTGGTGGGGGCCGGTGGTCTGGGAGTATTACGCCGGTACCGAAGGCAACGGCATGACCATGGTGAACTCAGTCGATTGGCTAGCCCATCCGGGCACCGTGGGCCGCGCCGTGATCGGCAAACTGCGCATCTGCGACGAGCAGGGCCGGCTCGTCGCCAACGGTACACCGGGCACGATCTACTTCGCTGAAGGCCGGCCGTTCCGCTACCACAACGATGCCGAAAAGACCGCCGACAGTGCCAATGCCCAGGGCTGGACCACGCTTGGCGATGTTGGCTATGTCGACGACGAGGGATTCCTGTTTCTCACCGACCGCAAGGCGCACATGATCATTTCCGGCGGCGTCAACATCTATCCGCAGGAGGCCGAGAACCTGCTGATCACGCACCCGAAGGTGCTCGACTGCGCGGTGATCGGCGTGCCCAACGAGGAGTTCGGCGAGGAAGTCAAGGCGGTGGTGCAACCGCGCGACATGCGCGATGCGGCCGGGCCGCAGGCCAAGGCGCTTGAAGCCGAGTTGATGGCCTTCTGTCGTGACAGCCTGTCTGCGATCAAATGCCCGCGTTCGGTCGACTTCGTCGCCGAATTGCCGCGGCACCCCACCGGCAAGCTCTACAAGCGCCTGCTGCGCGACCAATACTGGGCCGGCCACGCCAGCAAGATCATTTGATACGACCACGCACATCGCAGGGATTGACATGAAAAACAAAGTCACCGACATGCTCGGCATCCGCTATCCGATCATCCAGGGCGGCATGCAGTGGGTGGGTTTCGCCGAGCTGGCCTCGGCTGTGTCCAACGCCGGCGGCCTTGGCATCCTCACCGCGCTGACCCAGCCGACGCCGGACGATCTGGCGAAGGAGATCGAGCGCTGCCGGACGATGACCGACAAACCGTTCGGCGTGAACCTGACGATCCTGCCGGCGGTGACGCCACCGCCGTACGACGAGTACATGCGCGTCATTTTCGAATCCGGCATCAAGATCGTCGAGACCGCCGGGAACAACCCGCGCAACTTCGTGCCCAAATTCAAGGAGCACGGCATCACGGTGGTGCACAAGTGCACGTCGGTACGGCATGCCCTGTCGGCCGAGAAGCATGGTGTCGACATCATTTCGATCGATGGCTTCGAGTGCGCCGGCCATCCGGGCGAGGATGACGTGACTAACCTGATCCTGATTCCCGCTGCAGTGCGTGCCTGCAAGATCCCGGTGGTGGCCTCCGGCGGCATCGCCGACGGTTACCAGATGGCGGCCTGCCTGGCGTTAGGTGCGCAGGGCATCAACATGGGGACGCGCTTCATGCTGACGCAGGAGGCGCCGATCCATGACAACGTCAAGCAGGCGCTGCTCAAGGGCACCGAGCGCGATACCAACCTGATCTTTCGCACCATGCACAACACCTCGCGCGTGTTCAAGAACGCCGTGTCGGATCAAGTGGTGGAGATGGAAAAGCAGGGGGCGACGTTCGAACAAGTGCGCCCGCTGGTGGCCGGCGCGCGCGGCAGGAACGCCATGAAGACCGGCGACGTCGATGGCGGCATCGTCAGCGCCGGCATGGTGATCGGGCTCATCGATGACCTGCCCACGTGCGAGGAACTGATTAAGCGTATCGTGCGCGAATGCCGTGACAGTCTGGCAGCGGCCAGCGCGATGGCAGCGTAGCGGAACAACACAAACAACAACGGAGACAAGCATGCAGACAAGACGCACATTTGTGAAGGCCGTCGGCGCAGGTGCGCTCGCAGCGCACCTGCCGACCGGCGCATTCGCGCAAGCCTACCCGGCCAAGCCGATCCGTTTCATCATGCCTTATCCGCCCGGCGGCAGCTCCGAAATCCTGGCACGGCCGATCGCCAACGAACTCTCGAAGAGCATCGGCCAATCGGTGTTCATCGACTACAAGCCGGGCGCAGGCTCGACCATCGGCGCCGACATCGTTGCCAAGTCGGCGCCGGACGGCTACAACATGGTGATGCTGTTGACCGCGCACGCGGTCAATGCGTCCCTGATGCCGAAGCTGCCCTACGATACGGTGAAAGACTTTGCCTCGATCACGCTTGCGGCGACGCTGCCGCTGGTGGTGGTGGTCAACGCACAGTCGCCGATCAAGACCCTGCAGGACCTGATCGCCGCGGCCCGCGCCAACCCCGGCAAGCTCAACTACGCCTCGGCCGGCCCCGGCAACACCAGCCACCTCGCGGTGGAATATTTCAAGTCGGTGGTCGGCGTCAACCTGACGCACGTACCGTACAAGGGCAGTGGCCCGGCGATTACCGCGCTGCTCGGGCGCGAGGTCGATTGCATCTTTGATTCGCTGTCGTCGTCGCTGCCGCAAATCCAGGGCGGCAAGTTTCGCGCGATCGCAGTGTCCACGGCAAAACGCTCCAAGGTGCTGCCGGACGTGCCGACCATTCAGGAAGGCGGCATTGCCGGGTTCGACGTGTCGGTCTGGTACGGCGTGTTCGCCGCGGCCGGTACCCCGGCACCGATCCTTCAGAAACTCAACGCCGAAATCATCAAGGCGATGCGCATGCCCGAAGCAAAGGAAAAAATCGAGGCAGCCGGCTACGACATCGTCGGCTCGACGCCGGCGGAGCTCGATGCGCATGTGAAAATGGAAATCACGCGCTGGGCCAAGGTGGTCAAGGATTCGGGCGCCACTTTCAACTAAATGCGGCTCTGAAAGCCGCTCACACCAACGATTTCAACGCCCTCATGGCTGCGGGCTTTTCCTACCAAGGGTTTTCGGGGTGGCGTCGGTGTGGATTCGGCCAAATGTCTTGTTGACAATACATTAAGACATTTTGTAGAGTGTGGGGGTCGCCCGCACCATCACCATGCCCCGCACCGCATCCTCCCCATCCGCCGCAGCCGGCCCGGTCGCGCTGTACCACCAGGTCTATACGGTCCTGCGCGAGCAGCTGCGCGAAGGGCGTTACGCGCCGGACGTGGCCCTGCCGGGTGAAATGGAATTTGCCGGGCGCTTCGGCGTATCGCGCGTCACCATGCGCCGCGCGCTCGACGAACTGAAGCGCGAAGGCCTGATCGAACGCACCCGCGGGCGCGGTTCGTTCGCCAGGCTGGCGCCGCAGGCGGCGCCGGTGCGCGGCAGCCTGTCGGGCCTGCTCGAAAACATTGTCGCGATGGGGCTCAAGACCTCGGTGCGCATCATCGCTCTCGACACCATCGAGGCGCCGGCCGATGTGGCCGAGGCCCTGCGCCTGCCGGCCGGGGCCATGGTGCAAAAGGCGATCCGGGTGCGCTCGCTGTCGGGCGCGCCGCTGGCCGTGATGACCACGTTCGTGCCCGAATCGGTGGCGAGCTTCACGCGCCGCGAATTGACCGATGCGCCGATGCTCAAACTGCTTGAGGCAGCCGGTGTGCGCGTCTCGCATGCCGACCAGACCATCAGCGCCAAGCTGGCCGACACCTTCACCGCTCCTTTGCTCGACGTGACCTACGGCGCCGCGCTGCTGGCGGTGAACCGCCTGGTGTTCGACCAGAACGAACGGCCGGTGCAATTGCTGCGCGGGCTGTACCGCCCGGACCGCTACGAATACCAGATGACCCTGGCGCGCGCCGGCGATGCCGCCCGCGTATGGGTCAGCCGCGACGATGCCGTTGCGAAAAACGCCGTAGCCAGGCCCGCAGCACGGCCCGCGGTACGACTCAAGCGCGCAGCCTGACCTTTATCACCTGATCCCTTTCGCTTTACATTTGCATTACATTTGATTGACCCCAAGGAGACCGTCATGACACAAAACCGCCGTACCTTCCTCGCCAATACCGCCGCGCTCGCCGGTACCGCCGCATTGCCCATCGGCGCCCGCGCCCAGGGCGCACCCGCCGTCAAGATCGGCGTGCTGCACCCGGTCACCGGCGCGCTGGCCTACTCGGGCAACCTGTGCCGGGTGGGCGCGCAGATCGCGATTGACGAAATCAACGCGGCCGGCGGCATCAAGGCGCTCGGCGGCGCCAAAATCCAGACCGTGCTCGGTGATGCGCAGTCGCAGCCGCAAGTCGGCGCGGCCGAGGTCGAAAAGATGAACGAGGCCGGCGTCGCCGCCATTGTCGGCGCCTATGCCTCGGCGATTTGCCTGGCCACCACGCAAGCGGCGGCCAAATACAACATTCCGAGCGTGGTCGACGTCGGTGTGGCCGACCAGATCGTCGGCCGCGGCCTCAAGAACACCTTCCGCTTCGGCCCGGGCTACAAGATCATCACCGAAGCTGCCATCAACAACCTGCACATCATGAACACGGTGGCACGCAAGCCGGCGCGCACCGTGATGATCATCCATGAAGAGTCGCTGTTCGGCACCGGCACCGCCAACCTGCTGGCGTCGCAATTGCCCGGCATGGGCTATGAAGTGAAAGAGATCGTCAAGCACGCCAACCCGACGCGCGACTTCAACAACATCGTGCTGCGCATGAAGTCGGTCAACCCGGACATCGTGATCCCGGCCAACTACTACAACGAATACGCGCTGCTGGTGCGCACCATGAAGCAGCAGAACGTGCAGCCCAAAGCGATCTTCTCGGTGCTCGGCGGCGCGGCGTCGAGCTTCAAGTTCGTCAAGGAGTTTGCCGATGCGGCCAACGGCGTGATCGACGTCAACCACTGGTACAACCCGAAAGACAAGCGCTCGATCGCGCTGCGCAAGAAGGTTGAGGGCATGAAGGACCAGTTCTATACCTACGAAGTGTTCCTTAACTACCAGAGCGTCTACCTGCTGGTCGACGCGATCGAGCGTGCCAAATCGGCCAAGCGCGAAGACATCATCGCCTCGCTCGAAAAGTCGACCTGGGACAAGCACTTCATGCCTTACGGTGCGACCAAATTCGTCAACGGCCAGAACACCGGCGCCGCACCGGTCACGTTGCAGGTGTTGAAGAACGACATCAAGGTGATCATGCCCAACACCCTGGCCGAAGCCGAGCCGGTATTCCCCTGGAAGGCCTGAGCCCCGTTACGGTTCGCTCCCGGCGCCGCCGCGCGTGAAGCGCGGCGGCCAGGTATCGCATGCTCGACCCATCCATCCTTTTTCCGTCGTTTCTCAACGGCCTCACGACCGGCGCAATCTACGCGCTGATCGCGCTCGGCCTGACATTGATCTACGGCGTGCTGCACATCATCAACTTCGCCCATGGCGCGGCGCTGATGATGGCGATGTACGGCGTCTATTTTCTGTTCACGCAATTCAAGATCGACCCCTATCTCGCCTTGCCGATCATGGTGCCGGCCATGTTCGCGGCCGGCTACCTGACGTATCGCTACGTGATCGCGCGCGCCAGCCACGGCAAGGACGAAAACATCCTGCTCGTCACGCTGGGCATTTCGATCATCCTCGAAAACCTGGCCCTCTACTGGTTCCGCGCCGACACGCGCACCATCGACACCGCCTACACCCTGACCACGCTCAACATCTTCGGCGTGCAGCTGGCGCTCACCAAGGTGGTGTCGTTCGCCGGGGCGT
>CANJDH010000120.1 GCA_947473125.1 Burkholderiales bacterium | reverse complement strand
TTTACCCTGTCGGGCAACCACATCATGCCGCTATTCGATGCGCTGTTCGACACCGGCATCGAACTCATCCATACGCGCCATGAAGCGGCCTGCGTGCACATGGCCGACGCTTACGCGCGGCTCACAGGCGAGACCGGCATTGCTTTGGTGACCGGCGGGCCGGGGCATGCCAACGCCGTCTCGGCGCTTTACACCGCGCAGATGAGCGAAGCGCCGCTGGTGCTGCTGTCGGGCCACGCGCCCAACAACCAGTTGGGGCAGGGTTCGTTCCAGGAAATGCTCCAGGCCGAGATGGCGGCGCCGGTCACCAAGGCCTCGTGGGTCGCGTCCAGCGCTGATGCGCTGGCATCCGACATGGCGCGCGCGATGCGCATCGCCCAGGGCGGGCGGCCCGGCCCGGTGCATCTGTCGCTGCCTACCGATACGCTGGAGAACCCTGTGGCACAAGGCTCTTCGGCCGACCCCACGCTGGATCCGGCGCCGGCATTGAAACGCGCCGACGCCGAACGCATCACTTCCTGGCTTGCGCAAGGCGCGCGTCCGCTGGTGCTCACCGGGCCGGCGACGCTGACTCGTGCCGGACGCGCGAAACTGCATGCGCTTGAAGACGCGCTCGGCATTCCGGTGGTCGGCATGGAAAGCCCGCGCGGCGTGAACGACCCCTCCCTTGGTGCGTTTGCCCAAATGCTGGCGCAGGCCGACCGCGTGTTGCTGGTCGGCAAGAAGGTCGACTTCACGCTCAAGCTGGGCAAGGCGTTCGCTGCCGATTGCACTTTCATGCAGATCGACGCCGAGGAAGCGGAAATCGCGCGAGCCAGGCGCGCACTGGGCACGCGCCTGGTCACCTGCATCGCGAGCGACGCGGCAGCGGCGCTCGCGGCGTTGACCCAAGCGGCGCGCTCCGTCCAGAGCGGCTGGCGCAACGAGGTGGCCGATGCGATTCGCTACCGCCCTGCGGCCTGGGAAACGGCGACCTCGTCGCTGCCGGGCCGGCTGCATCCGGTGCAGGTATGCCGGCCGCTGCAAGCCGTGCTCGAGCACCATCCGGACGCGGTGCTGGTGTCCGACGGCGGCGAATTCGGCCAATGGGCGCAGGCCTGCATGTCGGCGCCGCAACGCGTGATCAACGGGCCGGCCGGCGCGATCGGTGCGGCCTTGCCGTTCGCCCTTGGTGCGCGGGTGGCGCAGCCGCAAGCGCCGGTGCTGGCCTTCATGGGCGACGGCACCTTCGGCTTCCACAGCGCCGAATTCGACACCGCCGTGCGCTACCAATTGCCGTTTGTGCTGGTGGTGGGCAACGATGCGCGCTGGAACGCGGAATACCAGATCCAGTTGAAGAGTTACGGCGCGGAGCGCCTGATCGGCTGCGAGTTGCTGCCGTCGCGCTACGACCAGGTGGCGCTGGCATTTGGCGGGCACGGCGAGTTCGTCACCGATGCCGCGCAACTGCTGCCGGCCGTGGAGCGCGCCATCGCCTCGGGCAAGCCGGCCTGCGTCAACGTGATGATGGAAGGCGTGCCGGCGCCTACGGTAACGCGGTGACGCGTGCCCGAATCAGGCCACGAGCCGAACCTCGATGGTGGCCGCATGTGGAATTTTGTGACTTGGCGCTTTGCGACCGGCACAAGCATCGCCGCTTTTGCGACAATCACGGCCATCCCACAACACGAGCGAGGAGAGCGCCATGACCACCAATGAAATGCTGATCGAAATCGAACGCGTACTGGTACCGTATCTGATCGATGTCGGCTGGAAACTGCTCGGCGCGATCATCTTGTGGATCGTCGGCGGCTGGGCAATCAACCTGATCAGCAAGATCTCGCACGACGGCATGACCACGCGCAAGGTCGATCCGACACTGATCCAGTATGGCGATTCATCGATCCGGGTGGCGCTCAAGATCGTGCTGGTGATCGCGATCCTGTCGGTGTTCGGGATCCAGACCACCTCGTTCGCGGCGCTGCTCGCCGCCGCCGGCATCGCGATCGGTGCGGCCTGGTCCGGGCTGCTCGCCAACTTTGCGGCCGGCGCCTTCCTGATCGTGCTGCGCCCATTCAAGACCGGCGACATGATCACCGCGGGCGGCGTCACCGGCGACGTGATCGAGATTGGCCTGTTTGTAACCACGCTCAACACCGTGGACAACCTGCGCGTGACGGTCGGCAACGGCAAAATCCTTGCCGACAACGTGGTCAACTATTCGCACAATGCCTACCGGCGCGTCGACCTCAAATGCCAGATCGCCAATGGGGTTGACCCGCGCGATGCCATCAAATGGCTCGCTGCAGGCGTGGCCAAGGTACCGAACGTCCTGGAGAACCCGGCGCCGCAAGTGGAAATCATCGAGTTCAATGCCGCCGGCACCTTGATCGGGGTACGGCCGTTTTGCCATAACGACTATTACTGGCAGGTGTTTTTTGACGCCAACAAGGCGATCTCCGCAGTCGGCAGCGAAGCGGGTTGGCCGGTTCCCGCGCCGCACCAGGTGATGCATACCCGAGTGGCCTGACCTGCGGGTGGCCATGCGGGTGGCCCAACGGGGTGTTGTATGCATGCTGCAGCGCCAGCTCTGCCCCTTGAAGCCGGCGCTGCAAAGGCATAGACTGATCCTCCAAGGCTCCTCCTTGGAGGCACCGATGACCCGTATCCCCCTGCTGCACTACCTCGCTGGCATCACGGCCCTGCTGCTCGCAGCCTTGGCCGGGGCGCAGCCTGCGTCGCAGGGTTACGGCGGCGGCGGGTTGAACGCGCCACGACCCAAGGGCGCCGCCGGCGCCGTTCCCCAGACCGGACTGACGCTGTCGTCGAATGCGGACGACAAGCGCACCAGCGAATGGAAAGTCTACGGACGCTACCAGTTCACCGAAACCTGGGGTGCCGAAGTGATTTATGCTGACAAGGGCAAGCGGCCCTCGCCGGCCACTGGGGCCACCGCCGGGATTGCATCGGCAAACCCCCTGTCACCTGCCACATCACTCTGGAATCTCGCTGCGACCGGCTCGGTGCCGCTGGCGCGCGGCTTCTCGCTGACCGGCCGGGTGGGGCTGGCGCGCTCCGACAGCGTTGCGTCACCCTACTGCCTGTCAGCGGCTTGCGGGCCGCTGCTCTCGGGTCGCCGCCAGGTGCCGTTTGCCGGAGTAGGTCTGGGCTATTCGTTCAGCGAGACCTGGGGCATGCGCCTGGACTACGAAAACGCGCAGACCCTGCGCCTTGACGGCGTACCGAGCAGCACGCCGAGCAAGGGCGACAGCTGGTCGGCGCGCATCAAATACACGTTCTAGCGCGTTCCAGCCGAGCGGGGCCGTGTACCGGCGCCGCCCGCTGCGGGTTTGTCTCGCGCCACCTAGCCCGGTGCGCTAGCGCGCGCCTTCTTTTTTGAGTTCCGGCAGGGTCGCCAGAAACGACTGCACCGCACCGATCACGATGTCGGGCTGGTCGCGATGCGGCGAGTGCTTGCAATCGGGAATCTTGAACAGGCGGGTGCGCGCGTTGCGGCGCTGGATTTCCTCGATCTGGTAAAGCGTGCCGTACTGGTCGTCTTCGCCCTGGATCGCCAGGATCGGCGCCTTGATCAGCGGCAGTTCGGCTTCGATGTTCCAGGCGCGGAAATCCGGATGTAGCCAGACGTCGTTCCAACCGCGGAACACGCCCTCGACATCGTCATGGTATTTGCCGAGTTTCTCCGGGAGATCGGTTTCTTCCCATGCCGAGCGCGCTTCTTCGATGCTCTTGATAGAAACATCTTCAACGCGCACGTGCGGCGCCATCGCGATCACGCCGGTGACCGGGTGCTGGCTCGCATACAAGAGCCCGATCGAGGCGCCGTCGGAGTGGCCGAACAGCACCGGCCGCTCGACCTGCAATGCCGCAAGCAGCCCGGGCAACACCTCGAAGGCCTCGCGGTGCATGTAGTCGGGTTTGCGCAGGTTGCGGCGCGGCGCGGCCGGATCCGGTCCGTCGGGCAGCGGGTCGGACTGCCCGTAGCCGAGGCGCGACACCACCACCACCGAATGCGCGCTTTGGGCAGCCAGACGCTTGGGGAAATCGCGCCACATCGACACCGAGCCCAGGCCTTCGTGCAGCATCACCACGCTGGCGCGGTTGCCGGCGCCGGGAATGCGCTCGTATTCGAGGGTGTGGCCGTCAAAGTCGATGAAAGACACGAGCTACTTTCCGCGTAGTTTGAATCGCTGGATTTTACCGGTGGCGGTCTTGGGCAGTTCGGCGAGGCTCTCGATCCAGCGCGGGTACTTGTAGGGCGCGAGTTTCGATTTGACGTAGGCCTTGAGCTCGTCGTCGCTGGCGCTCTGGCCGGCCTTGAACACCACGAAGGCCTTGGGTTTGACCAGATGTTCGTCGTCTTCCTTGGCGACCACGGCGGCTTCAAGCACGGCAGGGTGGGTCTGCAACACCGCTTCGACCTCGAATGGCGAGACGTAGATGCCGCCGACCTTGAGCATGTCGTCGTTGCGGCCGCAGTAGGTGTAGTAGCCGTCGGCGTCGCGAATGTATTTGTCGCCCGAGCGCGTCCACTGCCCGAGGAAGGTGTTCTTGGTGCGCTCGCGGCTGTTCCAGTACATGATCGCCGCCGTCGGGCCGGCGACCTGCATTTCACCGATCTCGCCGTCGGGCACGAGGTTGCCGTTTTCGTCGACGAGGCGAATCTCGTAACCCGCCACCGGCTTGCCGGTGGTGCCGTAGCGCACTTCACCAGGACGGTTTGAAATGAAAATGTGCAGCATCTCGGTCGAGCCGATGCCGTCGAGTACTTCGGCACCGTATTTTTCGGTGAAGCGCTTCCCGATGTCAGCCGGCAGTGCCTCACCGGCCGAGGTGCAGACGCGCAGCCTTAGTTTCTCTCGCGCAGGTGCATTCGGTGCGGCGAGCATCGCGGCGTACAAGGTCGGCACGCCGTAGAAGATAGTCGGCTGCTGTTTGACCAGCAGGTCGAACACCGAGTCAGGCGTCGGCCGGCTGTTGAGCAGCACGGTTGTGGCGCCGACGCTCATCGGAAACGACAAAGCGTTACCTAGGCCGTAGGCAAAGAAAAACTTGGCCGCCGAGAACACCACGTCGTCTTCGCGAATGCCGAGCACCGGCTTGGCATACAGCTCCGCGGTCAGGATCATGTGCGAGTGCAGGTGCACCGTGCCCTTGGGGGTGCCGGTGCTGCCCGACGAATAGAGCCAGAAGCAGGCTTCATCGGCGGAGGTTTCGGCAACAGGCGTGTTGCTGGCCACTGCGCCGGAAGCTTTATCCACCAAGGCTTGCAGGCCATGATGGCCGTGAGACGCGCTGCCAGAGCCACTCTCCGCGACGATCACGTGTCGAAGCGAATCGATCTTGCCGATCAGCGGCGCAAACGCCGGCAACAGCGCTTCGGACACCACCAATGCCTTGGCGCGCGAATCGCGCAGCATGAATTCGAAATCGGTGGTGGTCAGCAGGGTGTTGGCCGCAATCGGCACAATGCCGCCACGGATCGCACCGAGGAACACGGCGGGAAAATCGACCGTGTCAAGCAGCGCCAGCATGATGCGGTCTTCGCGCTCCAAACCCAGTGTGGCGAGCGCGCCCTGCACGCGAATCGCGCGTTGCGTCAGTTGCCCGTAGGTATGCGAGCCGTTCGCATCGATGAACGCCACCTTGTCGGCGCGGCCTGCATTGCGCGCCAGCAAATCGTGGGCGGCGTTGTAATCGCGGGGAACGGTGACGTGCGGCGGGGATAAAGAATGATCTGCCCTGGACAGACTGGCCATGCTGGTCTCCTTGCTTGCGCTCATTGGCGCTTGTTTGATCGCTTGTTTGATCTCTTGTTTGCCTCTGGTGCCTTGCGTGCCGTCGCCGGCGAGATCGTATCTCCCGGGGCGAACCGGAAGTTTACGCGGCGGCCAGTTCAGTCCGCGCCTGCTCCGCCCAGGCCTGCGCCCACTCGAGGCACACCTCTTCGGGCAGGGTGCCGGCGCTGGCATCGTGCAGGCACACCTCACCGATGCGCTGGGCACCGAGCTCGGACAAGAGCGCATCGAATTTCTTGCCGCCGAAGCAGAAGGTCTGCAGGTAGGTGCGGTCGCCCAGGGCAATGACGCCGTAGCGCACTGACGACATGTCGGGTCGCGTCGCAACCAGCGAGTCATAGAGCGACTTGGCGTTGTCCGGCACGTCCCCCTGGCCGTAGGTGGAGGTACAGATCAGGTACAGCGCACCGGGCTTGATCGCGGTCGCATCGAGCCCGTCCATGTATTGCACCTTGACGACGGTGTCGTCGTCACCCAGGGTCAGTTCGATTTCCTGCGCGACCAGTTGCGCGGTGTTGGTCATGGTGCCGACGAGGATGTTGAGTTCAAGCGCCATAGCAATCTCCACGAAATGGGGCTTCCCGAAAAACCGCTTGCCAAAAAATTGCTTGCGTAAGTTCGAGGAAGTGCGTAAAGTGCATTATATTACATGTATCCATGATTTAAACAATTATATTGCATGTCTGCCGTTTTCGATGAATCCGACTCCCGCGCCGTCTCTTCTGACGACGCCCATACCGGCCTGCTGCCCGCGTTAGGCGAACGCGTCCGTACCCTGCGCGCGCAACGCGGCATGACGCGCAAGATTCTCGCTCGCGATTCCGGCGTCTCCGAACGCTACCTCGCACTGCTCGAGAACGGTGACGGCAATGGCTCGGTGATGGTGCTGGCCAAGGTGGCCGCCGCGCTGCATGTGCCGGTGGTCGAACTGCTACGCGAGGAGCGCACCGCGCCGCCGGAACGCGAACAGCTCCAGTCATTGTTGAAACGCTTGTCACCGACGCAACTCAAGACCGCGCACGACATGCTGTCGCGCGCCTTCGATGCCGAAGTGAAAGCGCGCATGCGCCGCATCGCATTGGTCGGGCTGCGCGGCGCCGGCAAATCGTCGCTCGGGGCGGCATTGGCCAAACAGCTGCGCGCGCCCTTTGTGGAACTGGACCGGGAAGTCGAGCGCGAAGCCAATGTCTCGCTCAACGAAATCTTCCTGCTCTACGGCCAGGCCGGCTATCGCCGCTACGAGCGCGCCGCGCTGGAGCGCATTTTCGCCAAACACGACCGCGTGGTCATCGCCACCGGCGGCTCGATCGTGTCCGAGCCCGATACCTACGACCTGCTGCTCTCGACCTGCTACACCGTGTGGCTGAAGGCACAGCCCGAAGAACACATGGCGCGCGTGGTGGCGCAGGGCGACACTCGCCCGATGAAGGGCAACCGTGAAGCCATGGAAGACTTGCGCCGCATCCTGGTGACGCGCGCGCCTCTGTATGGCCGCGCCGACGCGGTGGTCGACACGGCCGGCCGCGTCTTCGACGCGAGCCTCGATGAACTGGCCAGGCTTGCCAAGGCCTGAGAAACAATGGGAGACAACATGAACGCCGTCCTGAAACCTGCCCAAGGCGATACACCGCCGGTCGATTTTGAAACCCATCCGTCGCGCTACCAACACTGGAAGCTCGCCGTCGCCAATGAAAGTGCGGGCGACGTCGCGACACTGACGCTGGACATCAAGGAGGATGGCGGCATCCGCCCCGGTTACCAGTTGAAGCTCAATTCCTACGACCTCGGCGTCGACATCGAGCTGAACGATGCGCTCAACCGGATCCGCTTCGAACACCCCAACGTCAAGACGGTGGTGCTGTCCTCCGGCAAGGACCGGATTTTCTGTTCCGGCGCCAACATCTACATGCTGGGCCTGTCTACCCACCAGTGGAAAGTGAACTTCTGCAAGTTCACCAACGAGACGCGCAACGGCATGGAAGATTCGTCGCGCCACGACGGCCTCAAGTTCATCGCGGCGGTGAACGGCGCCTGCGCCGGTGGTGGTTACGAAGTGGCGCTGGCCTGCGACAAGATCTATCTGGTCGATGACCGCTCCTCCACCGTATCGCTGCCCGAAGTGCCGCTGCTCGGCGTGCTGCCCGGCACCGGCGGCCTGACGCGCCTGATCGACAAGCGCAAGGTACGCCGCGACCTCGCCGACATTTTCTGCACCACCTCCGAAGGTGTGCGTGCCGACCGCGCGCTGCAATGGAAATTGATCGACGGCCTGGCGAAACCGGCGCAGTTTGCCGAGTACATCAAGGCGCGCGTGGCGGAACTCTCGAAAGAAAGCAAACGGCCCACCGGGGCGACCGGGGTGGTGTTGCCGGCGCTGACCAAAACGGTCGATGCCACTGGCTATCACTACGACACCCTGAATGTTGTCGTCGATCGCGCAGCACGCACCGCGACGCTGACGTTGATCGCGCCGAAAGCCTTGGTGGAAGCCGATCTCCATGCCATTCACGCTGCCGGCGCGCACTGGTGGCCGCTCAAGTTTGCCCGCGAGTTCGACGATGCGATCCTCAACCTGCGTACCAACGAACTCGAGGTCGGCACCTGGGTATTCAAGTCGCGCGGCAGTGCCGCCAACGTGTTGTCGGCCGATGCGGCCTTGGCCGCCAATGCCGCTGACTGGCTGGTGCGCGAAACCACCGGCCTGCTGCGCCGCACGCTGGCGCGCCTCGATGTCAGCTCGCGCTCGATGATCGCCGTGATCGACGAAGGTTCGTGCTTTGCCGGCACCTTCCTCGAAGTTGCGCTGGCCGCCGACCGCAGCTACATGCTCGACCTCGCCGACGGCGACGGCTCACCGGCGATCGAACTCTCGACGCTCAACTTCGGCACCTACCCGATGGTCAACGGGTTGTCGCGCCTGCACACGCGCTTCTGTGGCGAGGAGCAACCGGTCAAGGTGATCCATGCGCTGCTCGGCCAGACCATCTACGCGCGCGCAGCGGCCGATGTCGGCCTGGTCACGGTGGCGCCGGACGACATCGACTGGGCGGACGAGATCCGCATGGTGATCGAAGAGCGTGCCTCGCTCTCTCCCGACGCGCTCACCGGCCTCGAAGCCTCGCTGCGTTTCGGCGGGCAGGAGACCATGGACACGCGCATTTTCGGGCGCCTCTCGGCGTGGCAGAACTGGATTTTCCAGCGCCCCAACGCGGTCGGTGCCGATGGCGCATTGAAAGTGTTCGGCAGCGGCCGCAAAGCCAAATTCAATTGGGAAAGGGTCTAGGGATTCCCGGATCAAGCCCGCAGTACAGGACACATTGCTTCAACCAGAAAACCTCAACACTACCCATTCACTGCTTCGAATTTCAGGGGCTTGATCCGGGAGCCCTAAGGAGACACGCATGAGCAGCATCGACCTCAACGCACGCATCCCCAACAACGTCAACCTGGTGGACGACCGCACCCTGCAACGCGCGCTCGAACACTGGCAACCGGCTTTCCTCGACTGGTGGAAAGACATGGGTCCGAGCGACTTTCTCAAGTCCGACGTGTACCTGCGCACAGCCACCGGCGTTGACGCAGCCGGCTGGGCCACCTACGGCTCGGTAAAGATGCCTGACTACCGTTGGGGCATTTTCCTCGCCGACCCGGAGCCGCACCGCACCATCGGCTTTGGCGACCACATGGGCGAGCCGGTGTGGCAGCAGGTTCCGGGCGAGTACCGCTCCACCTTCCGCCGCCTGATCGTCACGCAAGGCGACACCGAGCCCGCCTCGGTCGAGCAGCAGCGCCTGCTCGGCCACACCTGCCCGTCGCTGTACGACCTGCGCAACCTGTTCCAGGTCAATGTCGAAGAGGGTCGCCACCTGTGGGCCATGGTCTACCTGCTGCACGCCTACTTCGGCCGCGACGGACGCGAAGAAGCCGAGGAACTCCTGATGCGCCACTCGGGCGACACCGACAAGCCGCGCATCCTCGGCACCTTCAATGAGCCGATCGACGACTGGCTGTCGTTCTACATGTTCACCTACTTCACCGACCGCGACGGCAAGTACCAGTTGAAATCGCTCGCCGAATCCGCGTTCGACCCGCTGGCGCGCACCACGCGCTTCATGCTCACCGAAGAAGCGCACCACATGTTTGTCGGCGAGACCGGCATCGGTCGCGTGATCAAACGCTCCCTCGAAGTGATGAAGGAGTTGGGCACCGATGATCCGGCCGCAGTGCGCCGCGCCGGCGCGATCGACCTGCAAACGGTGCAGAAATACATGAACTTCTGGTTCTCGTCGGCGCTCGACCTGTTCGGCTCGGAGTCGTCATCGAACGCAGGCTCCTACTTTGCCAATGGCATCAAGGGGCGCCCCGACGAAGCCAAGTTTGCCGACCATCGCGAAATCGATACGGTCTACCACTTCGAGGGGCCCGACGGGGCTGGCGGCATCAAGAACAACGAGGTTGCAATGCGCAACGCCATGAATGCGATCACGCGCAACGAGTATGTAAAGGATTGCGAAGTCGGCTTGAAGCGCTGGAACAAGCTGATCGAACGTGCCGGTTTCGAGGTCGAGCTCAAGCTGCCGTCGGACCGTTTTCACCGCAGCATCGGCGCCTGGGCCAATGTGCCGACCGACGCGGCCGGCACACCGATCGCCAAGGACGCCTACGACGCCCTGTGCAGGTCGGCTCTTCCGTCTGCCGAAGACCGCAGTTTTGTCAAAAGCCTGCAAGTGCGCGTGGTCGAGCCCGGCAAGATGGCTGCGTGGATCGCGCCGCCGGATCGCGGCATCAACAACCTGCCGGTGGAATACGAGTACGTGCGCCTGAACTAGGGGCAATCAGGCCGGCAGCAGCACCGGGAACACCGGGGAATCGAGCGGCGCGCCCTCCGCGGGGCCATCGCTTTGCGGCGGCGGTGGCGACATGAAGCCGCTGCGCAACACGAACCGCGCGTCGGCCCCGGTAAAGCGCGCAGAAAACGCACGACGCCGGTGGCTACTGGTATTTTCCGGCGCCCCGTGCACGGTGAGCCCGTGAAACGCAATGCAATCCCCGACCGCCAGCTCCCATTGGAGGATCTGGTGCAGCGCGCGCTCCGCCTCGAAATCCGGCGGTGGCTCGAAGCGGCTGTCCTGCGCCGTCGCGTGCGCTTTGAGATCGGCAAAGCGCGCCGGCGTGAACCAGCGCCCCCACCTGTGTGAGCCGGCAATATATTCGGGGCAGGTAGCTTTCTCGACCGGATCAAGCGGAATCCAGAAGCTGATGATGTTTTCGCCGTCGATCGGGTAGTAGGGCTGGTCGTGGTGCCAAGGCGTTTTTTCCCTGGTGCCGGGCTCCTTGACCAACACGTGCTCGTGATACAGGTTCACCTTGGGCGAGCCCATCAATTGAGCCGCAAGATGTTTGATCGGCGAATCAAAAAAGAACGCGCGGTACGCGTCAATGCGCTGCCAGTTGCAATAGTCGCCGAAGAACATGCCCGGATTGCCCTCGGGCGTGTAGCGCTTCGCGTAGGGACCGGGGCTTTGCAGGTTCTGCTGCACGCCCTCGCGCAGGCGTTCGATCCAGTTGAGCGGCACCACGCCGCGCAGGGCGATGGCACCGTCTTGTACGTAGCTCTTCAAAGTCGCGGAGTCAATCATCGAAATTCCCTGTTTCGTTTACCGAAGGTGTTGCGCCGCGCACGGCGCTCAAATGCCCGCCATGGCCTTTTCGACAAAGCTCAAATCCCAGGCATCGTCAAACCGGAAGCTGCCGGGAATGCCCGGCTGGTTGAGCAGTTTCAATTCCGCGTCGAGGAACTCGACATTGCGCTGGAACTGGCCGCGTGTCGGCACCGGCGTTTTCATGTACATCGCCGCATTGTTGGCAAACGCGCGTTCGAACAAGGCGTCGTCGAGGTCCTTGAAATATTCGCGCGCCCATTTTCGGAACGCAGCACGGTCGCCGTGAATCGCCTTGAGAGCCAGGGCAATGCCACGGCAGTAGGCCACCAGCTCGCGCGGCTTGTCCTTGATCGTCTTTTCGGTCACCGATGCCGAGATATAGAGGTAGTCGACCAGATCCGGCGGCGGGTTATTCACCATGTTGAACAGGTATGCACCGCCAAATTTCGAAACGGCGACGTCCGAGGTGGGCGACGACAGGCAAAACCCGTCGATCTGCCCGCGCTCGAAAGCGGCGATCATGGCCGACGGCCCACCCTGCACCGGCACCAGCTGCGCCTCGCGATCCGGGTTGATTTTCGCCAGGTTCATCACATAGCGGGTCAGCTGGTCCGGGCCGCCGCCGGCTCCCGTCGTGCCGATCTTCAAGCCCTTCAGGATCGCGGCCTTTGCCAGCACCGCGGAGGCCTCGGTCACCGCCGCCTTGTCGGCAATGGTTTTCTTGACCACGATGTTGGAGGCGAACTTGTTGACAAACCCGCAGATCATCTTGACCGGCTGCTTGCGGATCTGGACGCGCATGTTTTGCGTGGGCGCGCCCAGCAGGATGTCTGCCGCGCCGGACAACAGTGCGTCCTGATTCACGCCGCGGTTGGTTGCCGCCAGTTCTGCCACCAGGCCTGATTTCTCAAAGAACCTGGCTTGGAAGCTGTAGTCCTCCGGGCTCCACAGCCAGGATCGTGCCGTTGACCGGATCGACGTGAGCTTGCCGGGCAGGGTCGCCTGCGCGAATACGGAGGGCATGCTACCGGCCAGTGCGGCCGTGGCGATGCCCTGGAGCATCAGGCGCCGTTCGAGGTGCTTGTCCATCAATTGTTCCTTTCTGGAGAGGCCGCGCCATTGCGCAGCAGGCGCCCGGGCAAGGTCTGGTGGGCTGGCCAGGGATCGCCCGGCGCCGGCAGGACGACGCCGTTGACAATGACAGCGTCGATGCCGATGGGCCTTGAAATGAGGCGATCGGCACCGCCCGGCAGGTCGTGGACGCGTTCCAGCGGCCCCGCACCGACGGTGTCGGGGTCGAATACCACCACGTCGGCCGGGCGCCCTTCGAGCAGGAGCCCGCGATCGCGGATGCCGAATACCTGCGCGGGTCGACCCGTGAGCATGTGCACCGCGCGCTCAAGTGTCAGCGCCTGGCGCTCGCGCACCC